>JANYAS010000079.1 GCA_025361205.1 Holophagaceae bacterium | reverse complement strand
GTCATCGCCACGGGCAGACCTGAAACCCTGTCCAGGAAGGCTGCGGAGTACCTCCGAGTCTTCGACTACAAGGAAGCTGCCCGGTTCGATCCAGACGTCGCGATCATGGCAAAGGTCGTTTGCAACCTGCGCAACTACTACCGGCAAAGCGCAGAGCAGACCGTTGAATTGGTCCTAAGCGTGTTCAACCCTAAGTCCTGGTATGTGTGGTCGCCGGAGGGAATCAAGCTCGTCTGGGACCTAGTAGAGGGCTTTACGCCGTCATTGGGGTTGTCGGATGTCCGCAAGCGCAGCGCGCGGGAGCACGCATGGCGTGCGATACCTGGAGGCAAGGTGGCCTGGGAGACGCTGTTCAAGGCGCTTAAGGAGCGGGGGCTGAAGGGCGTCCAGCTCGTCGTCTCGGCTGCCCACGAGGGTCTGGTGAACGCCACGGAAGAGGCCTTTCTGGGCGCGCAGTGGCAGGAATGCCAGGCCCACTTCCTGCGGCGCGCGGTTGAGCAGGTGAAGGCGGCTGAGCAGAAGGCCTTCCGGGCGGATATCCGGGCCGTGCTGCACGCGCCGGACCGGGAGCGGGCGATGGATGAGATGAAGCTGCTGCGCGGACGCTGGGAAAAGAAGGCAGCTAAAGGGGTGGCGTATCTGGAAGAACATCTGGACAGCCTGCTGGCGGTGCTGAACTTCCCGGAGAGCCACCACAAGCGGCTGCGGACCACGAACATGGTGGAGCGGGTGAACCAGGAGTTGAAAAGGAAGGGGCGCCTGGTGAGGACCTGGCCCAATGCATTGATCCAGAGGTCCGGCGAACCGATCAACAGATCTCTTCGCATCCTTTTGCAAGGGGATCCTCTCGGAAGGCTCCCAGGGCTTTCACGCTTCCCAACCATATACACGGATCAGATTGGATGATGCGAACCAACCGCCCTGTTCAGGCCCGGAGGTCCGACCGCGGCCAATGGAACCCAAGTACAGGCGATTTGGATTGAGTCGGTGCCACTCAGGTGGATCCAATATTGGCTTTAGATTCCGGGACTCAGATCAGCCCGGCCTGCCGGAAACACACGTTCTAGCCGCTTGTCAGGTGGGGCTCGCTTCGATCGCGGGCTTGTGGTGAAGGTGAGCGTCTCCGCCTCCGCGGCGCGCAGGCTTTCGTCATCGAGCACGCCGGTGGCGTGGAGCTTCATGAGCAGGTCGTCCACCCGCACTTCCCAGGCGGGCGTGAGTGCGCCTCGCCTGCGGTACATTTCGTAGCGCACCGGGTTCGGGATCACGGTTGCGAGCAGGGCCGCCTCCTTGGGGCTCAGGGCGCGTGCGTCCTTGCCGAACCAGTGCCGGGCTGCCTCGCCGATCCCGTTCACACAGTCGCCCCACTCCGCCAGGTTGAGATAGATCTCGAGGATCCGACGCTTCCCCACCGCGACCTCGAGTGCGACGGTCGCGAGTGCCTCGCGAACCTTGCGCGAGAGCGTGCGGTCGCGTGACAGGAAGAGATTCTTAGCGAGCTGTTGGGTGAGGGTGGAAGCGCCGCGCATTCGGCCCCCGTTTGATAGGGCCTCCTGGACTTCGGACAGGTCGAACCCCTTGTGGCCGTAGAAGCCGGCGTCCTCGCTCGCGAGCACCGCGCGCACGAGGTGGTTCGGAAGCTCGCCCAGGGGCACGAACGCGGGGTTCTCCGGGCCGATGGTCACTCGCCGCCTACCGCCACGAGTGAGGAGCGCCTCGCAGACGAAGGGGCGCGCCAGATTGGGTCCGCCAGCGGCCAGTGCTGGCGCGAGGTAGCTCGGGTCCACCTCTCCATCGAGCCGCCATGCGGCGGGCTGGCGAAGCGGACCGGCGAGTGTGAGAGAGCCCGCGAGTAGGCCAGTGAGCCGTGGGGCGCCGCGCGGAGGTGCGAGCGCCGGGGGAAGGGATGCGGCGAGGACCGTCCAGTCCACCGCAGTCGCGCGAAGCGCGAGCTCGAAGTGAGGCTCGGGGCGCGCCGCGACCGAGAGCGCGACCTTCAGCGCGGCCCGACCCGCGTCGTCCAGGGCCACCGTTGCCTCCACCAGGGCCGCAGTCCGCGCGACAGCGTCCCAGCGCACGCGACCCGCCAAGCGGACCGAGAGCGGGCCCACAGGCTCGGGCGCGAGCCGCTCCGCGAACACCGAGAGGTTGCGCGTGACGAGCGTGAGCTGGCCCTCGCCCTGTGAGAGCGCCTCAAGGTGCGGTGCCTCGAACGAGAGGTCGACCGCGCCGGCTCGGAGCTCGAAGGGAAGTCGCGCGTGCAGGCATTCTGGGAGCGCCTCGGCACCCAGCCCGTGGAGTCGGATCTGGAGTGCGCCAGGGCCGCCGCCCCACATGACCTCGATCGCGCCCTCCGCGCGCCCCGGACCCTCGAGCGCGATCGAGGCATGGGTGCGCTCGCCCGTTCCTCGATCGCGATCGAGGTGTAGGCGTCCGCCCAGCGGGCCCCAGACGACGGGCAACCGCCTGGACGGTGCGCCCTCGAGACGCACCTCCAGCCCGGAGAATGTGACCATCGGTGGCGCAGGCGCGTCGTGCCCCGGCCCCGAGCTGGTCGCTCGCGGGTTGCCTGGGCGGAGGGCACGCGCGAGGTCCACGAAACGCTCCCCCCCCCAGCCCGCCAGGACGTGCACGCCTTGCAGGGCGACCACCCCTGCCTCCAGGTGACCGCTGACGAGGCGCCACAGACGCGGTTGTACGGCGACTCGGTCGACCACGAGGAGCGGCGTCCTGTCACCGGGCAGGCCGAGCACGACCGGCCCCATCACGAGTCGGAACGCAGCATCGACGTTTACCGTTCCCTCGAGGCGCGCACCTGGGAGCCGGGTGGCGAGCTCGGTGACGGCGCGTTCGCGGAGCGCGCGTCGGACGGGTGCGGAGCGGAGCAGCGTCAGGACGCCGAGAGGAAGGAACACTCCCAGGACCAGCGCCGCGCCGAGCGCGATCCACCACCGCCGGGCGCGGGCTTGGGCGCCCGCCGTCGGCAGCGGGGTAAGACGTTCAGGCGCCAGCTGAGGCGACGGGATCGAAGGGGTGTGAGGCACGAGATCCTGCGATTGAGAGACGAGGAGGGATGACAGACCGGGGCGCGGGAGGGGTCTCTGTTAATCATGACGCCGAAGTCACGTGCAGGGCAGCGTCGGCCAGCGTCCGCAGGGCCTCGAGCCCGCCAAAGCCGCCACAATCACCACCATCTCTGGGACCCGCTCGCCTCACCGTCATGGCTGGCCCTTGTCGGGCGAACCGGCCAGATCCACCGGCAATGGCCAGCGATGGCCCTGTTTGGCGAGCAGGCCCTGGGTGGCTTCGGGTCCCCAGGTGCCGGCGGGGTAGTTGGGGAAATCGTTGGGGGTGGCCGAGGACCAGACGTCCAGGATGGGCGCCAGGACCTGCCAGGCTGCCTCCACCTGATCGGGGCGCATGAACAAGGTGGTATCTCCCTTCATCACGTCCCAGAGCAGGGTCTCGTAGGGATCGGGTGAGGGATTGGCGAAGGCCTGGCTGTAATCAAAGCGCATTTCGGAGGTGCGCAGATGCATCTTGGGGCCGGGCTGCTTGGCCTGGAAGCGCAGGATGATGCCCTGCTCGGGCTGGATCAGCATAATGAGCCGCGATGGCTGCCAGTCCTGGGTGGCTTCGGCCGGGAAGCACTGGTGCGGCACCGCCCTGAACTGGATGGCCACTTCTGAGACCTGGCGGGGCATCCGTTTGCCCGTGCGTAGGTAGAAGGGCACATCCTTCCAGCGCCAGTTGTCCACCAGCAGTTTCAGGGCCACGAAGGTCTCTGTCTGGGAATGGTGACCGACCCCAGCCTCCTCCCTGTAGCCGGGGACCTTCTGACCGTCCATCCAACCCTCGTTATACTGACCGCGGATGGCGTACTGGCTCACTTCGTCTCGGGGTATGGGCCGGATCGCGTGAAGGACATCCACCTTCTTGTTGCGGATCTCGTCCGCCTGGAACGAAACCATGGGCTCCATCGCCACCAGGCAGAGGATCTGCATCAGGTGGTTCTGGACCATGTCGCGCAGGGCCCCGGCCTTTTCGTAGTAGCCCCCGCGGTGCGCCACACCCACGGCCTCGGCCACAGTGATGGTCACGTAGTCCACGTAGCGACGGTTCCAGATGGGTTCGAACATGGGATTGGCGAACCGGAAAGCCAGGATGTTCTGCACGGTCTCCTTGCCGAGATAGTGATCGATGCGGAAGATCTGGGCTTCCTGGCAACAGTCCCCCAGGGTGGCGTTGAGGCTCAGGGCGGAGGCAAGGTCGCAACCGATGGGCTTTTCCACCACGATCCGGGCGCGCTCCAAGTCCTGGGCCAGGCCCGCCTCCTTCAAATATTTGGGGATCACCCCGAAGAGGTCGGGCGGCGTGGCCATGTAGAAAATGCGTTGGGCCTTCACCTGCCATTCCTGATCCAACCGCGCGCACGCCTCCGCCAGCGAAGCATAGATTTCCTGGCTGCCGGGATCACCCCGAAGGAAGTGGATCTGAGCAGCAAAGGCCCCCCAGTCCTCGTCCCGGGCGATCCCGCGCCGGGAATGCCGGTCGACCCCTTCCCGGTAATGCCGGCTCAGGCTGGCATCGTCAAAGTCCCCTCGGCCCACGGCGAGAATCCCGAAGGGGTTCGGCAGGTGCCCATCGATATAGAGATCGAAGAGGGCCGGCACCAGTTTCCGCCAGGCCAAGTCGCCGGTGCCGCCGAAGAGCACGAACAGGGTGGGTTCAGGCCGGTCCTTGGCCTTCATCGCGGCTGCTCCCATTCGGTGTGAAAGGTCCCTGGCCGGTCGCTGCGCTCATACGTGTGGGCACCGAAATAGTCCCGCTGGGCCTGGATGAGGTTGGCCGGAAGCCAGGGGCTGCGGTAGCTGTCCAGATAGGTCAGGGCCGAGGCTAGCCCGGGGAGGGGCAGCCCCATCCGGATCGCCGTGGCCACCACCTCCCGCAGCCCGGCCTCGCTGGCCTGGAGGTGCTCGGCCAGGGTGGGATCCAGCAGCAGATTGGGCAGCCCAGGCTCCCGCTCAAAAGCGGCCCGGACGGGCTCCAGCAGCGCCGCACGAATGATGCAGCCGCCGCGCCAGATGCGCGCCACGGCGGCCAGATCGATGGTGTAGTGGTACTCACGGGAAGCCACGGGCAGTATGGCGAACCCCTGGGCGTAGGTGAGGATCATGCCGGCGTGGAGGGCCTGCTGCAATTGGGACAGGAAGGCATCCCGGTCGCCCCTGAAGGGCTCGATGGGCCGGGCCAGGGACGGGCCGACGCGGTTCCGTTCCTCCTCCAAGGCTGAAAGGTTGCGCATGGCGACCGCGCTATCGATGGTGGGGATCGGCGTCTGCAGGTCCATGGCGATCTGGGAGGTCCACATCCCGGTGCCCTTCTGCCGGGCCACGGGAAGGATCTCGTCGATGAGCCGATGCTCGGTCAGGTCATCGGGGCGGCCAAGGATGCGCGCGGTGATCTCCACCAGGTAGCCACTGAGTTCACCCCGGTTCCAGGTCTCGTACTGTTCCTGCATCGCAGCGTTGTCCAGACCGAGGCCCCGCTTCATCAGGTCGTAGGATTCCGCCAGCAGTTGGATGAGGCCGTACTCGATGCCGTTGTGGACCATCTTCACGAAGTGGCCCGTGGAGCCGGGCCCGAGGTGGGCCACACAGGGTTCGCCGCCGACCTTCGCGGCGACCGCCTCCAACACCGGCCGGATCCGGTCGTAGGCGGCCACAGTACCGCCCGCCATGATGCTCGCCCCTTCCCGCGCGCCCCGTTCTCCACCGGAAATACCCACGCCGAGAAAGCCGATCCGGCTTCGCTTCAACTCGTCTTCCCGGCGATCGGTATCCTTGAAATGGGAATTTCCGGAATCGATGATGAGGTCGCCGTCTTCCAATAGCCCACGCAGTTCCCCGCTCACCGCATCCACCGGCGCACCGGCCGGGACCAGCAGGATGAGGGCCCGGGGCGGGCGGAGCAGGGCCACCAGCGACTTCAGGTCACCGACCCCCTGGACATCACGCGTCCCCGCCTCCTGGCGGAGCGCCTCCACCTTGGCCGGGTCCTGGTCATAGCCCGCCACCGGAAAGCTGTGGTCGGCGATATTGAGGAGCAGGTTCCGACCCATCACTCCGAGACCCACCATGCCAACTTCACAGTAAGGCGTTCCGGGATCGCCCATCGCGTTGCCTCCTTCAACCGTCCTTGCCATCCCAAAATGGGGGAGCCTTCCAGCGGTCATTTCAAGGGTGAGACCCCGCCCTGCTCCAGGTGCGCTACCTTACCGAGCCGGCGCAGGTGCCGTTCCGCCCCACTGAACCGCGCCGACAGGAATGCGATCACGATCTCCTCGGCAAGGACGGAACCCACCACCCATCCTCCTAGGCAGAGCACGTTGATGTTGTCGTCCTCCACCCCCTGATGGGCCGAATAGGTGTCATGGCAGAGCCCGGCCCGGATGCCCCGCAGCTTGTTGGCGGCCACCGAGGCGCCCACCCCGCTGCCGCAAATGATGAGGCCCCGGTCGGCCTCATGACGCTGGATGGCCTCACCGACGGCCTGGGTGAAATCAGGGTAATCATCCTCGGGATCAAAGCTGTGGGCGCCGCAGTCCAGCAGCTGATGCCCCGACCTCAGCAGCATTTCCTGGAGGGCGGTCTTGAGGACGAAGCCGCCATGATCACAGCCGATGGCGACCTTCATGGGGTGTTCCCGTTTCGGGCGATGAGATCCAGGACCCGCATGCGCACGTTTTCCGGTGTGAAGCCGAACTCCCGCAGCAGCACCGGGCCCGGGGCCGAGGCCCCGAAGTGGTCCACGCTGAGGGTGGCGCCCCGGTCGCCCACGTAGCGCGCCCAACCCTGGGAGATGCCCGCCTCCACCGCCAGTCGCGCCGGAATGGAAGCTGGCAGCACCCGTTCCCGGTACTCCGCCGACTGCTGCTCGAACAGTTCCCAACTGGGCATGGATACCAGCCGGATTGGGACGCCCTCCTTCTCGAGGATCTCCCGGGCTGCCACGATGAGCCCCAGCTCCGAACCCGTGGCGATGAGAATGACTTGGGGTGCCTGTCCTGCCGGCGGGTCCGAGAGAATGTAGGCGCCACGCTCGAGCCCTTCCGCCGGGGCCAGCTCGGCGCGGTCGAGGGTCGCCAGGTTCTGGCGGCTCAGGATCAGGGCCACGGGCCCCTTCCGGTTCTGGATGGCCACCTTCCAGGCCACGGCCGTTTCGTTGGCGTCGCCCGGCCGGATGACGACCAGATCCGGGATGGCCCGGAGGGCGGCGAGGTGCTCCACGGACTGGTGGGTGGGGCCGTCCTCCCCCAGGGCGACGCTGTCATGGGTGAAGACGTAGACGACCTGTAGCTGCATCAGGGCCGCCAGACGGATGGCGGGCCGCAGATAGTCGGAGAAGGTAAGGAAGGTCGCGCCGAACGGAAGCAGCCCGCCATGGGCAGCCAGGCCGTTGAGGATACTGCCCATGGCATGTTCCCGGATGCCGAAATGGAGGTTGCGTCCCGCGTAACCCCAGGCTTCCCCCACAGCGCCCTGGAGGTCGCCCTGCGCCCTGGCCGGGCTTTCGAAATCGCCCGCGTCTTTCAGGGCCGTGTTGGTGGAGGGGTCGAGGTCAGCAGAGCCACCCAGAAAGCCTGGCAGGGCCGATTTGAGGGCCTGCATGACCTGGCCCGAGGCCACCCGGGTGGCGAGGCCCTTGGCGTCAGCGGGGAAGCTGGGTATGCCTTCGCTCCAGCCCGCCGGCAGCGTGCCCGCCAAGAGGCCACGCAACTCGGCGGCCAACTCGGGATACTGTGCCTCGTACTGGGCCAGGCGTTGGTTCCAACCTTCCTGGGCCTGCCGACCGCGCTCCACGGCCTGACGGAAATGGGCAAGGGCCTCCTCCGGAATGAGGAATGGGGGTTCCCCGGGCCAATGGAGGGCCTCCTTGGTCAGCTTCACTTCCGCAGCCCCCAGGGGCGACCCGTGAACGCCAAAGGTGCCCTGCTTGTGGGGGGAGCCAAAACCGATCTGGGTGTTCACCACGATCAACGACGGACGCTCCCGCTCCCCCCGCGCCTCCCGAATGGCCGTCGAGATCGCCCCCGGGTCGTTGCCATCCGGCACGGTCAGGGTGTGCCAGCCATAGGCTTTGAACCGTGCGGCTGGATCCTCCGAGCTGGAGACGTGCATTGAGGCCGAGAGCGTGATGCGATTGCTGTCATAGAGAAAGATGAGCTTGCCCAGTTGCAGGTGACCAGCAAGGGACGCGGCTTCGGAGGCCACGCCTTCCATGAGATCGCCATCGCTGACGAGCCCATAGGTGTAATGGTCGATGATGTCGAGACCTGGACGGTTGTAGCGGGCCGCCAGGTGGGCTTCGGCGATGGCCATGCCCACCCCGTTTCCGAAGCCCTGGCCCAAGGGTCCGGTGGTGACTTCCACACCCGGGGTCAGGCCCCGTTCCGGATGGCCCGGCGTGCGGCTCCCCCACTGGCGGAACCGTTGGAGCTCATCCAGGGGGAGATCGTAGCCGGTGAGATGCAACAGGCTATAGAGCAGCATCGAGCCATGGCCCGCAGAGAGCACGAAGCGGTCCCGGTTGGCCCAGTGGGGATCCAGCGGGTTGTGGGAGAGGCATTCTGTCCACAAGGCGTAGGCCATGGGCGCCGCCCCCAGCGGCAATCCCGGGTGGCCACTGTTGGCTTTCTCGATGGCATCCACGGACAGGAAGCGGATGGTATTGATGCAGAGATTATCGAGAGCTGCGTTGCGGATACCGCCTCCCCGGAAGGGGTCCGAATGGCCCAAGCCTTCTTTGGCTTTAACGGGACGATGAAATGAGTTGAAGGCCTGGCGTTGCTCGACTCATGCGGACTGTTTTTTGGCGATCCTGGCCACATGCTCCCCCTGGAAATGAGCAATGGCTAGCTCATTCTCCGAGGGCTGACGAAGGCCATCGCCTCCTGCCAGGGTCCCGGCACCGTAGGGCGATCCACCGGACACCTCACTCATGTTCATCAGCTCCTTACAGGAATAGGGGACACCGACAATGAGCATGCCCTGGTGCAACAGGGTGGTATGAAACGAGGTGATCGTCGTTTCCTGCCCGCCGTGCTGGGTGGCCGTGGACGTAAACACGCTGCCTACTTTTCCGATGAGGTTGCCGTTCAGCCACAGCTCGCCGGTCTGATCCAGGAAGTTGCGCATCTGCGCGCACATGTTCCCGAATCGGGTCGGGGTGCCGAAGATGATCGCATCGTAGTTCGGCAGCTCGTCCACTGTGGCGACCGGCGCTGCTTGGTCGAGCTTGGCGCCAGCTTTGCGTGCCACGTCTTCTGGCACCAGATCGGGCACGCGCTTGACGGTGACTTCGGTGCCTTCGATGGTACGCGCGCCTGTTGCCACCGCGTTCGCCATGTTCTCGGTGTGGCCATACATGCTGAAGTAAAGAACGAGAATCTTAGTCATCGTGTACCTCCGGATAGGGTATGTGCTCAAGCCTTAAGGAAGGCCAACAAATCGGCGTTGAGCTGGTCCTTGTGCGTTTCCGCCAGACCGTGTGGGCCACCCGGATAGATTTTCAGCGTCGCCTTCTTGACGAGTTGCGACGACGGCAGGGCCGAGGCTGCAATGGGCACGATCTGATCGTCATTGCCGTGGATGATCAGCGTCGGTACCTCGATCTTCTTCAGGTCCTCGGTGAAATCCGTTTCGGAGAAGGCCTTGATGCAATCGAGCTCGCCCTTGAGACCGCCCTGCATGCCTTGGAGCCAGAAGGCCTCCCTCATGCCTTGCGTGACCTTGGAACCCGGGCGGTTGGCGCCGTAAAACGGTGTGGTCAGGTCCTTGAAGAACTGCGAGCGGTCGGCGAAGACGCCCGCTCGGATGTCATCAAAGACTTTGATCGGTAGCCCACCGGGGTTGGCCTCCGTCTTCAGCATCAACGGAGTCACCGAACCCAGCAAGACGGCCTTGGCAACCCGGGAGGCGCCGTGGCGACCGATGTAGCGGGCTACCTCCCCGCCGCCCGTGGAGTGGCCGATCAAGGTTGCGCCGTTGAGATCCCGGGCATCGATCAGTTCGGCCAGGTCGTCGGCATAGGTGTCCATGTCATTGCCATTCCAGGGCTGGCTGGACCGGCCGTGGCCACGGCGATCATGGGCGATGCAGCGATAGCCATGGGAACCCAGGAAGACCATCTGGGACTCCCAGGCATCCGCATTGAGGGGCCAGCCGTGACTGAAGACCACGGGCGGACCCGAGCCCCAATCCTTGAAATAGATCTGCGTGCCGTCCTGGGTGGTGATCGTGCTCATGGCAACCCCCTTAGACTTCAGTTCTAGGCATAGCATTGGCATTGAGTTGGAGGGCTAATCAGACCGCATCACGGGACCTCCAGATGCGAAAACCCTCACAACATATAAGGATTCCCGTGCATGGCCTGAGCAGATTCCAGGCCAAACTGTATAGCTAGAAAACAAGAGTCCTTACTGAACTGGTTGCCTAAGTTGGCTAAGTGTTCCAAATCAAAATGAAGGGGACATCCCCTCAACTTGAACGAGAACCATTGTCGATTGGGCCGAGGATGTCGGCGTGCTCCTCGGGTGAGAGATGTGCCGGCAGGTCCAGGCGGGCAGCACCAATCCGGTTGTCACCCATCCCGAAGTAGACGTCGAAACGGTCGGGACTGCCCAGGTCATCGCGTCGATCGATGCCGGTGGGAAATACAATATTGGAATGAAATCCGTGTAGTTCTTGCCTCGACCCAGGTATCAAGACCGGCTCGGGGGAACGATATCGGACGAGGCGGGGGTTTTCGTCGGAAAGGATCATCAAGCCCGCCGAATAGCGCAGCTCGAGGACTTCCGGGTTCTTCACTGTCGTGTCACCCACACCATGGTAGATGATCAGCCAACCATGTCGCGTCAGGATGGGCGGAGTGCCGCAGCCAATCTTGAGCCGCTCCCAGGTTGCGACCGGATGGGCTAACCGGTTATGCGAAGTGAAATGCCCGAGGTGGTAAGGCGCGTCATTCATGTCGATCGGACAGTAGGAAATCCAGATGCTTTCCATCTGCAGATCTGCTTTGCGAGACACCGGGTGGCACACTTTCTCCTCGGGACGAGTACCGGGAAACAGGGGCCGGTGGAGGATCGCCAGAGCGGGTTTACCGGCGGGATCGCGAATGGCAACCGGGAAGACAGTGGCATCCTTGTTGTCGATGCCTTCAAACTCGATGCAGTCATAGGAATGGAAACTCGCGAGACCCAACCGTTCCCAGTGGAACAGATCCTTCGATAAGGCCAGCGCTATCCGTGGGCCGTTCGAGGAAAAGGCCGTGTAGGCCATCACAAAGCGCTGAAGCGGTTCCACAAACGTAATTCTCGGGTCTTCACAGCCACCGCCTCCGCCAGGCCGCAGTTCATAATCCGCCTCCGGTTCAAGGGCGATGCCAAGGCGATCGGCGCCGATGGGATCGCCGGCTTCATCGAATCGCACTCGCGCAATACCGATACGCGAGTAGTTGCCCTTTGCGACCAACCGTGGGAACAGGTACAGGTGACCGTCAGGCCCACGGACGGCGGCCGGATTCAAGATGCCTTCGGTCTCCATCGGGTTGCCCGCCTCCGGCTTCATGACGAGCCCGATTCGTTGCAACCGAAGGTCGGTCATCCCTGCTCCTCCTGACTCGACACCTTCATTTGGGGACAGTACCCGCCTCGCGCGACGATAGGGCCGCCGGCTACTTCGGCCATATCGGGCTGGTAAGTTCAATGCGCCAGATGGGCCCTTCGACGCTGAGCGGTCCCTCGAACTTGACAAAAGCCGGGGCATCGCCCGCGAGGATCCAGATATGGTTGTCAGGCGGCATACGCCCGAACAGTGTAGCGGGGATTTCGAGCAAGCCTAGCTTCGGTTTCAGTACGTAGTGCAGCGCGGTCTTTTTGAGATCGCCGATCTGCAGTTTCTCCTCGCCTGAAGGGTTTATCTCCAAGCCGATCACTCTGGGTTTAGGTGTAAATCCCACCATGTGAACCGTCTCCTTGGCCCCCTTGACCAGGTTCTTCGTGACCACTGGGATCATGCCGTTATAGACATCGAGCGGCAGATCGATCCTGCCCTCCACCACCTTCTCCTGCCCATCCTTGTGCGCCTTGGTTTTGACGAGGTAATGTCCGGTGGCCCGCACCAGCATGACGTCCATGTCATCACGGAACGCGGGGCCCTTTTGGACCAGGTGATAGCTCTTCAACACAAAGGTGGGCTTCTGGGTGAAGACCACCGTCTCGCCCTGCTCAGACCCATCCTTGAAGTGAAAAACGGTGTGGGTCTGGATCTCACCCGCCCCGCTAACCTGGGAGAAGTCCCCCGATGCAATCCGTCCCCCGCCGGTGTCGGTGAGCACGAGAAAGCCGCGGACTGTTCCCTCGGTGAAGCGGACCGGGACCGGTGCTGCCCCCAAGACACTCCGCCAGAACTGCAGAATCCCGAGAAGTGACACGCAGAGAATAGCGTCCCTTGTCCACCCCGAACCACCGGGACGGCAATCGCATTTTTTCCTCCCCAGCCCCGCGAACAGTCTCAACTCTCCAGCAACTTGATGATCGCGAACACCGGCCCTGCAGGATCGCGGATCGGCCGCGGCTTTCGCAGCCGATTTGTCGGCGCTGCAGACGGCCACGTAGACTTTCCAGTGGGATGGTGCGACCTGATCAGGCCCCGCCTGATAGGCGGCCGCCCCGTCCAGGTCATCCAACCTGAAGCTGGTGTAGCTGCCCGTGGGCCTGTCGAGGTCCACGGCTTCCCGGTTGAACAGGGCCGCGTGGAAGCGTGTGGCCCCCTCACTATCGGTGGTGAGCCGTTTCGGCCAACTGAAATGGCCCGAGGGCGCGTAGGCAGGTTCCTTCATGGAATCCCCCGCACTGCGGTTCTCCGCATCAACTCGGCAAACGTCATGGTTGGACCGGCGAGTTTGTCGATGGGGTGACCACGATGGGCTCGTCCTGTTCCGCGACATGCGGCTTGCCCTCGAAATCGATGAAGTGCCCCGAGCGATGAGCCTTGGTTTCGAGGTAGAAAAGGTTGAATTCGTTTGCCGGAATGACATGCGGAAGGCGCTCACGGACCTCGATCCCATAGCGCACAAGCTCCTCGACCTTGCGTGGGTTATTGGTGAGGAGGCGGATCGATTTCACGGTAAGACTCGCGAGCATGTGCGCAGCAATGGCGTAGTCGCGCTCGTCATCGCGAAATCCCAGGGCCAGATTCGCATCTACGGTATCGAGCCCACCATCCTGAAGGGCATAGGCTCGGATCTTGTTCAAGAGTCCGATACCGCGACCTTCCTGGCGCAGATAAAGGAGCACACCGCAGGGCTCCTGGGCGATGCGGGTGAGCGCGACACCGAGTTGGTCGCGGCAGTCGCATCGGAGGGATCCGAGCGCGTCGCCAGTCAGGCACTCGGAGTGCAGGCGTGTAACGACCTCTTGACCGCCGAGTACGTCACCATGAACGATCGCGACATGCTCCTTTCCATCCCGATTGTTGTAGAAGGCGACGATGCGGAAGTGACCAAAGCGTGTGGGTAGGTCGGCGACCGCCTCCACCTTTACGCAGATATGATGTTTGCCAAAGCCCTCGCAGTCATGATCACGATCACGCGCGACGAGGTCATCCAGCGTCGGCACTGCGGTCAGAGTCTTGATGCAGGGAACGTCGCTCATGGTCTTCCATCGGTGGCGCTGGGTGGGATCAATCGCGTGAGTGTCGCTTCATCTCCCCGTTCGATCGCTGCTTCGGCCCGGAGTAACAGTTCGTCACGTCCGATGGCGGCCACCGCAAGGGTTTGTCCGCCACGGCGGTACGCGACAGCCACATCGCGCCGTGCGAAATTACCCGCGATATCGATTCGATCCCAAGTCCCGGCATGACCGACGTAACCGATGCTGACATCGTAGTGCGCGCTCCAGAAGAAGGGAACGCGATCGAAGCGGGTTCCCTTCCCAAGCATGCTGCGCGCAGCAGCTTGTCCCTGCTGCTCGGCCACAACCCAGTGCTCGATGCGGACGCGCTCCTCAGTAAAAGGATAGGGGAAGCGGGCAATGTCGCCTGCGGCCCAGACACCGGGGGCACTCGTGCGGAATTGATCGTCGACCACGATTCCCCGGTCGATGGCAATGCCGGCCTTTTCTGCGAGCGCAATCTCGGGGCGGACACCGACGCCCATAATGACGAGCTTACCGTCGACGCGCCCGTTCTCGAGCACCACCCCATACGCGTCGATCTCCTTTGGGGAGGTACCGAGATGGAAGTGAACCCCCTTCTTCTCGTGAACCTCTTGCACAAATGCGCCAAATTCGGGACCTAGAATTGGTTCAAGCAACACCTTGTCCCGCCCGACCACGTGTACTTCGAGGCCTCTCGCGATCAATGCCGCTGCTACCTCGAGGCCAATGAACGAGGAGCCGATCACGAGAATAGGTCCTTTCGCATTCGCAATGATTGCGTGGCTATCGGCGAGCGTGCGAAGCAAGTGGGCATGCTCCGCACCCGGTATCTCTAAACGGACCGGCGCCGCACCCGTTGCGAGCAAGATCGCGTCGAACGCCTCCGAACCGCCCTTGAGGACCAGCGATTTCCCTTCCAGTGCCAGGACGGTCTCGCGGCGCAGATCGATGCGGTGTTCGGCGAAGTGTTCCGGCGGTCTCAGTGGGATTAATTCTTCGGCTGCACTCCCGGCAAGATAGTCCTTTGATAGGTTGGGCCGGTCCACCGGTGATGACGCTTCTGGCGCGAAGAACGTGATGGGCCCTTCGTAGCCTTCGCGCCGCAACATTTCTGCCGCCGCGGTCCCTGCGGGACCTCCTCCCACGATCGCGATCGATTGCGGACCGCCAGATAGCGATCGCTGCGGGTTGCCACCAGGTGCGTTCCCTACCAGCTTCGCACGGCCGAGCACGAAAACCCGGTCACCCCTCCGCTCAACCTGGAAGCAGGGAATCGCGTCCAGCGCTGGAGGTCCGTTAGCTTCGCCGGTCGCGAGCGCGAAGCGAGCATGATGCCATGGGCAACGGATCGTATCACCCTCGACGATGCCGTCGACGAGGGGTCCACCGTAATGCGTGCAAGTGGCGCCGACCGCGAAGCAGGCCTCACCCCGACGTATGATGAGCAGCGCGTCACCGTTCGCCTGCCCGGCGATCGGTTTTCCGTCTTCGAGCTCTGAAAAGGCGATTCCATCCTTCGCGAAGTCCAACCCGCTGGTGTCGGCATGTTCACTCATGGGGCGGTCCTTCTCGAAGATCGGGTCCGCAAGGCTGGACCTATTGTTTCAAGAGATCCTGCGGTTTCAACTCCACGGCTGCCGCGGGTTCAAGCACGTGGAAGGTGAATGATTCGGTAAAGTACAACTCGACATTTCTCGCGTCGTGCATTTTGTATCCGATGCTCAGATCTTGGCCCACAGTCATCTCGAAATCTCCACCTCGGAGCGATAGCACAGCCCCTCCTTCCAGAACAGGACTCCAATGGATTCCGCCTGAAAACATGGCTTCGACCCGGTTTCGCAGCGGGTAGGCATTCGGGTCCCCAACCATCAGCCACTTATACGGCAGCGTTCCTAGCACTAGCGCAAAGGGTCCACCGATCTCGGCCTCCTGAATCGCAAGCAGGGCCAATTCCAATGACTCGGTGAGCTTGCTCAGGTCGGGGCCCAAAGGCACGGGAGCATGACCGGAGCCTTCGAGCATTCCCAGGATGCCCGCCCCTCCCAACCCCCGATAAATGGCCGTTTCCTCGAAGATTGCCACCTTGCGCGCAGCCTCCTTCAATGCGTCCAGGTTCGGGTTCTTCGCCCCCCGCGCCACGTCATCTAGGTCCCAGAGACCCAGGGTAAAAGGGACTCGAACTTCTACCAGAGGTTGGACCTTATGCAGCCCCCAGGTCACTCCGTCCTTGCCCTCCCCGGGTCCCACCTCCAGCCTCCCGAGGTTGAGGGCCGCGAACTGCCAACCGTGAGGTCCAGAAAAATCCACCAGTTTCCGCCCAGAAAGGTTTCCCTTGAGGATGCGAGCACTTTGCAGATCGATTTCCTTCCAGGCCCCCTCCACGATGGGTGCCATGTCGCGCCTGAGTATGTCTTTCATGACCGTATCTCCCCGGGCCAGTGCCCCATTCATTTCAGGTTTCCCAGCCCCAGCCCAATTGCACTTGCCACTTGGGGTTCGACTCCGTCCGCCGGTTCGGTGATGTCACCAGATGTGAACAGGAGCTTTTTCATCTGGACATCGAATTCAGGCATGGCGCGGCGAAGCCATTCCATCAACATCATCGCGTGTTCCATTTCATCATCGCGGTTGTGGGCCAGAACGGCCTTTAGGGACTCGTCATCCGACACATCCACCCGCTGGTGGTAGTAGTCGATGGCTTCTAGTTCCTCCTGCAGGCTGGTGAGGGCCCGGTGGATGTTCGATGCTTGGCTAGAAAGCCCAGGTTCAATGAATCCGCTACTCATGGCGATCACCTTCTCTTCCGCCGGTTCTCGAACCGACCCAGCGCTTGGACACTTCGCTCCACTTGATGTTGGTGAAGAAAGCGTCGATGTAGGCTGGGCGTTTGATGCCGAAATCCACCATGAAGGCGTGCTCCCAGCTATCCAGGACCAGGAGCAGATCCTGGTCGATAGGCATGCCTATGTGATGCTCCGCCACAAAATAGGAGTGGAGCCTACCGTCCCGCCGATTGAGGGTGAGCAGTGCCCAGCCCGGGCCGCTGAGGGCTGCGGCCTTTAGATCGGCCAAGATGTTGACCTTGCCCCCCTGCCCGTCCAAAGCCTTCTGGAGGCCAGAGCTGATGGCGGCATCTTTCCCCAGGTTCTCGAAGTAGCGTTCGTGGAGGAAGGATCCATTGAAAGCCACGGCCTCCCGCCGCTTTAACTCGCTGTATTCGTTGAAGGAATAGTTGGGCTTGGTGTTGATGGCCACAGCCAGTTTTTCTTCAATCTCGTTGAGCTTCGCCACGTAGCCCTTGTAGAGGGTGAAGTGCAAGTCCAGCTGGCTATCACTGAATCCATCCAGTGCGCCCCCCTTCAGGTGATCGTAATTCTTGGGCTCGTAGGCCATGAACTTCCTCCCTTGGTAGATGATCGGGGCCATGCGCTATCTACGTGGAGGCCTTAATGCAATATTTGATCCAATGATTATGTTATTTATTGCATTATATTTATGATTAATTACCCTTCTCCATCGATGGGGGGCTCAATCAGAATGAGCTACTGATTCCATCAGTTTGAAGATCGAAGTCATCCGTCGGGAAGATCCTGGGCGTCAAGTTCGTCGCGTCGTTCGCCAAGGTGTACGAGGCCTCGAATGCCCAAAGGTCCACCAGAGCATCGGGAGATATTCTCGTTGATGCCCATCAAGGGCATTGGCTTGGTCGAACCAACGGTTTGACTTCTATTCGTGCTTTCCATTCCTTTTTTGGTTTCTTGCTCCAACCAAGGCCATCATCCTTACACTGAAGACCAAGGAGGGTCCATGGGAACTGGAAGCAAGATTGCCTTGGGTTGTGGGGGACTATTCCTACTGGTCGTGCTCTTTCTGGGCTTGGCCACTGTGGGTTCCTACAACTCCTTGAACAGTCTGAATCAGGCCGTTGAGGCCAAATGGGGCCAAGTCGAGAATGTCTATCAGCGCCGCCTGGACCTGGTACCAAACTTGGTGGAGACCGTCAAGGGCGCCGCAGCCTTCGAGAAGGACACCTTCACCGCCGTTACGGAAGCGCGAGCCAAGGTCGGTCAAGTGACGGCTGGGGTGAAGCCCACCCAGGACCCGGCTGCCATGGCGCGATTCCAGGAGGCACAACAGGGACTCGGATCAGCCCTCTCCCGCCTAATGGTGGTGGTGGAAAAATACCCCGACCTGAAGGCCACCCAGAATTTCAGGGATCTCCAGGTCCAGTTGGAGGGCACTGAGAATCGCATTGCCGTGGAGCGGATGCGCTTCAACGAGGCGGCCCAGGCTTTCAACACCAAGCGCAACAGCTTCCCGACCATGCTCATCGCTTCCTTCTTTGGCGATCGGTTCAAGGAGAAGACCTACTTCAAAGCCCAGGCCGGGGCTGAACAGGCTCCCAAAGTCAAGTTCTGAACATGCCCAAATTTGTCGCCCTTCTGCTGTGGCTCCTGCTCCAGTCTGGTCTGAGGGCTCAGACGGCCGTGCCCCCACCCCAGCGATGGGTGACCGATGGACCGCACGTACTCTCCCTCGAAACGCGTGTGGCGCTGGACCGACGTCTGGCCGCCTACGAAAAGACGACGGGGCATCAGGTACTGGTCTGGATCGGCGAAAGCACCGGGGGCGTTCCCATTGAAGACTGGGCGGTGCGCACCTTTGCTGCTTGGAAGGTGGGGCGCAAGGGTCTGGACGACGGCTTGGTGCTCTTCCTCATGACCCAGGACCACAAGCTCCGCCTTGAGGTGGGGTACGGACTGGAAGGACAAATGCCGGATCTCATCGCTTCCCGCATCCTGTCGGAAGCCATCGTGCCGAAGCTTCAGTCGGGCGATTGGGATGGCGCCGCAACAGCAGGAGTGGATCGCATCCTGGGCACCCTGGGAGGAGAGACCCGCGCCCCAGGAGGCCAAGACGCGTCTTCCCATCCCCGCAGCCCTCCCATGGGCCTCGGCACAAAGATTCTCCTGGGCTTCATGGCGCTGGGATTGCTGGTACTGATCGTCACGAATCCGAGCCTGGCCATCGGGCTGTTATTCAGCCTCATGTCGGGAGGGAGAGGCGGCGGCGGTTCCGGCGGCGGCGGATGGTCGGGCGGCGGCGGCAGGTCCGGTGGTGGTGGGGCCTCTGGATCATGGTGAGACAAGGGGGATTCTCCATGTGGGGAATGACACAGAAAAGCCTGAGGGAGCACTTGGATGAAGCACGAATCGTCCGTGCCATCCAGGCGGCCGAAATCAGCACTTCCGGCGAGATCCGGATTTCCGTCGCCCCCTTCTTCGTGGGCGATGTCCAGAAGACCGCCCAGAAGGCCTTCCGCCGCATGGGCATGGAGGCCACCAAGGATCGCAATGGAATCCTGATCTTCCTGGTCCCCAGCCGGAAACGCTTTGCTGTCGTCGGGGACGAAGGCATCCACGCCAAGGTGGGGCAGGCCTTCTGGAACGACCTCGTCGCCTGCCTCTCCGACCATTTCAGTCGGTTGAATTACACCGAAGGGCTTGAGCGAGGTATCACCCTGTTGGGCGAGCGATTGGCCGAGCACTTCCCCTATCAGAAAGATTCCGACAAGGATGAGCTTCCCAACGAAGTCGATTTTAGCGGGTCATGATTCATCTGGAAGCCGTGGATGATCCTCTGCTGCCTTGGGTTCCAGTCGAGGCCACTCCGACCGGCCTACTCGCACGCGTTGACCCCCAGACGCCTGCTATACACGATGGGAAATGAAAAGCCCTATGGACCACTCGTCCCGCAATCGACTGACGGAACGCAGCCTCCCATTGTTCGGAGGAGTGTCTCTGTTCGACGCCATCGCCAGGGCGGCCTGCCGAGCGGGTTGCCTGCCGCGGAAGGAACTTTTCGAGGCGTGGGAGGTCGCTCGCAGGGTGCGCCGCCGATTCAGAGGGGGGCGGATCATCGACCTTGCCTGTGGACATGGACTGCTGGCGCAAATCCTCCTGCTGCTGGACGACACTTCCCCGGAAGCCTTGGCCGTGGACCAAAGCCTTCCAAAAAGTGCTGCGACCTTGCATGCCGCGCTGAGTCAAGCCTGGCCGCGCCTGCAAGGCAGGGTCCATTTCCTGGAGACCGACCTGCAGGACTTGCCGTTGGAGCGGCAGGATGTTGTAGTCTCGGCGCACGCCTGCGGTGGGCTGACCGACTTGATCCTGGCAAGGGCGGTGGAGGTCGGGGCCCGCGTGGCTGTTCTGCCCTGCTGCCACGACCTCGATCATGCCGATCTCGGGGGGCTGGAGGGCTGGATGGATGGTCAGCTGGCCATGGATGCCGCTCGTGTGGCCCGCCTACGCTCTAACGGGTACCGTGTGTTCACCCAACTGATTCCAGGGGATATCACGCCGAAAAACAGGCTGCTACTGGGTGAACGGGAGCCTTCCCTACTCCAGGCGTGATGGGAACCGAGCCGCGTTGGGTTACCGGCAACAAGGAACTGAAACGCGAGGGTAAGAACGACGAGCTGAAGGGCAAAGCGGAAGGTCGGTTCCTCCTCAGATCGTGTGGGTAGTGGAGGGTTATAGGGGTGCCAGGTTGAAGGTAAGTTTGCCTGCGATGAGGTAAGCGATAGTGATGAGGTTGACCTGCTTGACGCCGTGCTCGTCGCACTTGCAGCGGGGCACGCGGGCCGTGAGATAGGCCGAATGCTGAAAGAAGTCCAGATGGCGCCAGGACTTCTCCTCGGTGTCATGCACCTTGGATGCTAGGCCGCAGACTGGGCAGGGGAGGCGCTTGACGCTATCTCGCAGGGTCTGTTCCGCCCTTTTTTGCAGGTCCAGATCGAGGGCGGCGATCACCTCCAGACCCCCCTGCTCGACTGCGTCAGCCCCCAAGCGCGCGATCAGCTGCGTTCGGATCTGGGCCAGATACTGCGGGGCCAGTCCCAGGGGACGCGCGGCTGCGCCGTGGGCCTGGAGTGCCAGTCGCCGCTGGGGCGTAAGGAGCTGGAGGTCCTCCATGCGTTTGAGGACGATATCCCTCCCGCTCGGCCACATCGACCCCTTTCCCAAAGGGGTTGTAGCGCCCCGGATTCTTGGGCACACCCGCCAGGAGTAGGCCTTCGCCATCGGCCAATTCTTCGGGGCTCTTGTCGAAGTAGAGGCGGGCGGCTTGAACGATACCCTGAGCGCCGTTCCCGAAATAGATCTCGTTGAAGTACATTTCCAGGATCTGCCCTTTGGTGTACTGCTTCTCGAACTCGAGGGCCATGCTGGCCTCATCGAGCTTCCGGTCGAGGGTGCGGGCTGAAGTCAGGAACTTGTTCTTGATCAGCTGTTGGGTGATGGTCGAACCCCCTTAAGCCATGCTTCCCTTGATGACATCCTTGACCGCAGCTCGGGCGATGCTGCGGAAATCGATTCCCCGTGCTCGTAGAACCTGGCATCCTCCACCGCCAGCAGGGCCTGTTGAAGGAAGACTGGAATCCGGTCGAGGGGGACCCAGTAGCGTTTCTGGGAAGGGATTCGACCCACGTACCGGCCCTTGCTATCGAGAACGGTGACGGACGCGACCCCAGTCGGCAGCGGGGGACAGGTGGCGAAGGTGCTCTGGGCTTGGCCCGAAGCGGCCAGACCCAGAATCAAGCCCAGCCTCACGAGCACCGGGCAACGGCACCTATCACGGCGGGATCGCATCAAATTCGTCCAGTTCAGAACCGCTCCTTCATCCGAAATACCGCCATCTTCAACGGCAGTAGCACGCGATCAGACAGCCTCATGGTGTCTGGACCATGGCCTGCTCAGGCCTACAGATAAGCACCACCGTGCTTCTCGGATTGGCCAGGTAATGGTCCTGGGGAGCGAGCAGGAATTCTTGACCGGGCTCGCTGAAATCCTGTCCCATGGGCAGGCTGGTGTCGATCACCCGTCGCCAATTCCCCCCAGCAAGCGGAGGGGGGATGCGGATCGCTTGGAGTTGGTGGTCCGCGTTCAAGATCAGGAACAGCAGATAGTCCCCCCCCGCTTCAGCGCCGTCGAGCTGGTAGCAAAGGGTCCGCGCCTCGGGATCGTTCCACGCAAGGTCATCGAGGTTGGTTCCGAACCATTGCAGATCGGGAATCCTGTTGCCGTCGCCATCCGTGCCGGCAAAGTATTTCTGGCGCTGCAGAATGGGGCAATGCCGGGTGAAGGCGATGGCCTTCCGGACGAAATCCACCATATCGCGATTCTTCGCGGCCTCATTCCAGTCGAACCAACTGACGTTGTTGTCCTGACAGTAGGCGTTGTTGTTGCCTTTCTGGGTGCGCAGGAACTCGTCGCCACCGAGCAGCATGGGCGTACCCGACGCAAAGAGGAGCGCGCAGAGGTGGTTCTTCGCGAGCTGCATGCGGAGTCCGAGTATGTCGGGAGCCGAAGTCTCACCTTCTATGCCGCAATTCCAGGACAGGTTGTCATTCGATCCGTCCCGGTTTCCTTCGCCATTCGCATCGTTGTGCTTCTCGTTGTAGGACACCAGATCGCCAAGTGTAAAACCGTCGTGGCACGTGATGAAATTGATGCTGTTGTAGGGTGAGCGGCCATCATCGCCATAGAGATCAGCGGAGCCGGTGAGCCGCCAACCTATTTCGGGAAGCTGTCCGCCGTCCCCCTTCTCGAACCTCCGCAAGGTGTCCCGGAACCGGCCGTTCCACTCCGACCAATCCACAGGGAAGTTCCCAACCTCGTCGTCCCCGAGGTCCCAGGGCTCGGCAATGAGCTTCACCCGCGCCAGCACCGGGTCTTGCGCGACCACGTTGAAGAACGACGCCGACCGCCGAAAGGACCCGGCTTCTCGCCCGAGGACCGAAGCCAGGTCGAACCGGAAACCGTCCACATGCATCTGCTCCACCCAGTACCGCAGGCTGTCCATCACCAGGCCAGTGGCAGGCGGACTCGCGAGGTTCACGCAGTTTCCGCAGCCGGTGTAGTTCATGTAGTACCGGCCCGGCTCCGGCTCCCCTCCCGTCAGGAGGTAGTAGGACGGATTGTCGATCCCCCGGTAGCAGATCGTAGGGCCTCGCTCGTTCCCCTCCGCAGTGTGATTGAACACCACATCCAGGATCACTTCGATGCCCGCACGATGGAGCTCCCGGACCAAGGTCTTGAATTCCGCCACCTGGACCCCGGGGGCGGCGCCCGTGCCGTAGGAGGACTCGGGCGCGAAGAACCCGATGGTGTTGTAACCCCAGTAGTTCGTGAGCCCCTTGTCCTGCAGAAAGTCCTCCACAACATGTTCATGGACCGGAAGCAGTTCCACGGCATTGATGCCGAGGCCTTTGAGGTGAGGGATCTTCTCGATGAAGCCCAGGTAGGTGCCGCTGTGGTTCACCCGGGAAGAAGGGTGAGCAGTGAAACCTTTGACGTGCACTTCATAGATGACCAGTTGTTCGAGCGGAAGGCCCGGGGGCAGGTCTCCCTGCCAATCGAATTGATCGTCGATGACGATCGATTTGGGAACAATCAACGTGTTGTCCCGGAGATCCTTGGAAAGGTCCTGTGACGAAGCCTCCACGTCATAGGCTAAGAGAAGGTTGCCCCTATTCTTGAACTTTCCCGTCAGCGCCTTTGCGTAAGGGTCCATCAACAATTTTTGGTCGTTGAAGCGCAAGCCCCTGGCGGGGTCGAACTCACCTTGCACCTTGAAACCGTAGAGCTGTCCCGCTTTGAGCCCGTGGACCCACACATGCCAAACGAAACGAGTGCGGTTCTCGATCTTGATCACATCCGAAGGCAGGCTGTCGGGCCGATCGAAGAGGAGCAGGAAAACCTGGCTGGCGTTATGGGAGTAGAGGGCGAAGTTCACGCCCTCAGGAGTGATGTTTGCGCCGAGGGGATACCCCTTCCCAGCGGAGACCTCCTTACTCGTCCCGTGCTCAGGCTGATCGACCATGGCCGGTCCTCCTTGCGTGCGGCGAAACCGTTGTGCCCATGACGAAATGATTTACACCTATCTGAAGAATGTCCAGTTCAGAGGGCACTCATGACGTCCCTCCCGCCCGCTAGTGCATCATCTCTAAAGTGTCCTCAATTCAGTATGGCTGCAGATACAGGTCCAGCATGGGGGTGACGAGTTCGGCCATCTCCACGAGGGGCCTTGATCCCGGTAGTGGTTCCCGGCGCCCTGCGTGGGGACGGAAGGCGGCTCCGTAGAAGCCTCGGCCCAACTCCGTAAGTCTCGCAATGGTGTCGGGCTCGCCGTCCCGATTAAATTGGATGAGCAGGTGGTTATTCCGCCTAGTGATGGCTTACGCTCGGGTGGAACTCGCCCCTGAGTCACTTCCTGGAACGTTGCCGGTGGCAGGGTCCATTACGAAAATCGCAGTGCCTTGCATGAGGTTCATTGCGCGTCGAAGCAACCATCGCGGATGAATCGGCAGAAGTCCTTCTTAAACTTGGTCCGATTTTCGGGCTCCTCCAGCCAGGCCTGGTGGACCTTGCTTTCAGCGCTGATCGCCGGGTACCACGTGGACTGCAAGTGCTTGTCCTCTAGGCAGTGGTCGTAGATGGATTCCAGGAAGTTCCAGAGAATATAGGCAAAGGTGTCGTATTCAGATTTCTGAATTTCGTCCTTCACCCCTCGGGGGGTCTTGAGGTGGGGCCTCTCCAGGGTCATGTTCAAGATGGTCATGTACATGGTGTCAAGACTTGTGTAGTGGTTGGTCTTCATGGTTTTGCGGAACGCCGAGATGGTGTAAAGCAGTGCGATCGCCCCAAGAATGGCCGCCAGTCCTGTGCTCATCGCACCAATCGCCGTCCAAAATGTCGCATAGTCGGGATGCATCAGCACTTTCCACACAGGTAACCCCCAGTGACCTCAGATAAGCCGAATTGGATCCGAGACGGTCTTCAGCATTTCATGAATTCTGCGGTCCGAAGAAGGACATCCATAGACCCCCATGTATAGGGTCCTCAACCAGTCTTCGACCAACGAGCGCCCCAGAGGTGCTGGCGGCGATGGGAAACGGACCATGAGGTCCATGGCGGGCGGTGGGGTGGCTCCGGGCAAGGGCAAGACATAAGAAAGTCCCTCCACCGCAAGGCAGCCATGGCTTCGATAAAAACGCTGGCGTCGTTCTTGGGATTCCCGGTCAGGGTGGCCCACGCAGGGTCGATCCACTTCAATCAGACAGCAGCTGCGATTCGGGTCGGAGAAGCCTGCCTTGAATGTCCTTTTGAGCAATTCTGACCCGAATCCATGGCTCCGCCTGGAGAGCTTGATGGCCATGTACTCCAGCAGGAAGAACGGGCTGTTCAGAGGTAGAAACAGAATGCTGAATCCGACCAGCTCCCTATCCGCCTTGATCACCAGGGTCTGGTAATCAGGTCTCAAGAGAAGGCCCTCGATTTGGTCCCGGGTCTTGCGTTCTCTCTCTGGGATCGCTTCCACGTAAATCGAATACAGGTTCGAGAAAGCCAAACCATCAGCCGGGGTGAGACGTTCACAGTCGGTGGCTATAGAGGTCATGGATCCAGTCTAGTTGGAGGCCTTCCATTACGGTTTTTTTGACTCAGGCAGTGGCTCAACACCAACTTCCGTACCCAGGTGACCGAGCCCTCGACCCCTATCGGGAGGACGCGCCGGTGGCTGCCTGGGTGCCCACCTCGCCGGACTGCTCCACCACCGGTCCCTCGCCAAGACCCTCAAATTGAAGATTGCCACCTTCAGTTTGATGCACCGCGAAGGTTGGCCTGTGTTCATTACATTGCATAAGCCATGACGATACTGTGGTTGCGTTCTTGGCACAGAACCCGCTGTAGGAAGCCGTAGCCTCAAGGTCTGTCATCGAGATCATCAGATTCAACGGTTGCCAGGGCGTCCACCACTCGTGAGGCCACCCCGAACCCACAACAGGCGGTCCCCTTACAGGACACCATCCGCCCACCCTTCCTGCTTAAGGAGCAGACATGATCAGCCGACATCTCCTCACCACAGGCTCGCTCGCGGTACTTCTGGTCGGCGGGTTCACCGCCTGCGAACCGAAGGCCAATGACCTCAAAGTCCAGGCCCAGGTCGCGGCCCAGATGCAGGCAAAGGCGGCGGACGATCGCGTGGCCGCCCTGGAGCAGCAGGTGACCGATATGAAGGCCGGCAAGAATCGCGGGACCGGCGATCAGGAGACCACCAACCAGATCTCGGCCTCCCATATCCGCGCCCTGGACCGCCAGCTCGCGGACGCCCGCCAGCGCGCCAGCGAACGGCGCCAAGAGGCTGCCACCATGGCCTCCACGCCTGTGGCCCAGCTCCCCCAGGTAAAAACCGTCGAAGTACCCAGCGGTGCCCGCATCACCGTCCGCATGGGCGCCGACCTCGCTACCGACAAGGACCAGGCCGGGGATCCCTGGACAGGCACCCTGGCCGAGGACGTGGTGGTGGGGAACACCGTGGCATGGCCTGCGGGCACCACCGTCAGCGGCGTGGTGGCCCAAAGCATGCCTGCAGGACGCCTCGCCAGTGGCAAGGGCGGGCTGGGTATCCGTCTGACCACCGTGGGCCGTAACGGGGTGGACGCGGGCACCTTCGTGGTGGTGGGTGACGCCATCGGCTCGCGCGATGCGAAGTATATCGGAGGCACCGCAGCCATCGGGGCCCTGGTGGGCCTGCTCACTGACAAGAACCACCAGGGTGATCACGCCCTGGGCGGCGCGGCGGCGGGTGCCGTCGCGGGAACCGCCCTCGCGGCCGCCAGCGCCGACACCGTGATCCGGATTCCAGCCTCCCACACCGTCACCTTTTCCCTGACAGCCTCTGAGCAAGTCACCCTCCGGTAGTTCCCTCCGATGCGGCCCGCTCTGCCCAAGCACCCTGGTCGCGCGGCCGGAACCACCGGCGCAATCGAAGATGCAAGTCCCCCTTCACGTTTCACCATCCAGGAGGTATCACCATGAAGGAAAGCACGAAGGATCAGGCCGCAGGCAAGCTTCATGAAGTCAAAGGCAAGGTTAAGGAGGTCGCTGGCAAGGCCACCGGCAACCCCAACCTGGAGGCCGAAGGCACCGTTGAAAAGGTCAGTGGCAAAGTGCAGAAAAAGGTCGGCGAAGTGGAAAAGGTTCTGGGCAAGTAGGGCTGCCTAAGGGGTTCATCGGGGCCGCTCAGGTGGCCCCGCCCTTGTGTGGATCAGGAAACGGGAGATGGACAGTGATACCAACAGCCCCACAGTTGCGTCAGCGCAGGTGGCCCAGGCTCGCCGCACTGGCTTTGTCCGCGCTGATCCTGGGCGGTCAGGCCCCGAGCCCCGGGGTCGCCGGGCTGCAGCCGCCCTGCGGGGCTGCTCCGTTCCCGCCTTATCCCGAGCTGGGCGCCCCGCCGACCCTGATGGCCTTGGACCCTTCCGGGCTCGGGCAGAGTTGGTCGCCTCCTGCCTGCACCGGCTGGACGGAAACGGGTTTCACCTCTCTGGTGGCCATGACGGCACGCTTCCGCCAAGCCTCCGGATCCACCGGCCTGCTGCGGCGGGCGGGGGCCATCTCGGAGTTCGCAGGGATGCGCTATTGGTCCACCACCACCAAGCGCTGGAAGACGCTGGTGGTCCAAGCCAACGCGTTGGACGGCCCCGCCGGCGACCACAGCCGCACCGACTTTGCACCGGAGGAACTCAAGGAAGGTCGGATTCTATATTTTCGGCAGGAAGACAACATGTCAGGCAAGGCTACCTACCGCCTGCGCATCCACAGCGTGAGTCCCGATAGCCTGGTGTTCGAGACCGAAAACACCACCACCCTCCGCTACCTTTTTTGGCCCATGTTCCGACCAGGGGAGCTGCAATCCATCTACTTCTTTCACCGCGAGTCGCCCGACGTCTGGCGTTTCTACAGCCTTGCGCGCACCGGCAAGAATGCGAGTGCCTTGACCGCCGGCCATGAAGCCTCGGCCATGAATCGATCCGTGGCCTTTTTCCGCTATCTGGTCGGCATTCCCACCGACCAGGAGCCGCCTGGGTCGCCCTGACCAGAGGCTTCACCAAAAGGCAGGGGCTGGCCGTTGAACTCTAGAGTGTTTGACCCATCATTCGACCCAACACCGTAAAAGCGAGGCGCTGCCCTTTCCGGCGATCCTCAAGTGGTTCAGCACCATCGCAGAAGGAGCAGCAGATGGAGCAGTCATCGCCAGGTGGCGGGCCGGATGGCGCGGGGTTTTTGAATGTCCGCGTCCTGGCCCTTCCTGACGGATTTAGCGTATGCAAAGTTGCTGACCCGGCTGTCGAAGCGGAAATTCGATCGGATCTTCGCGCAGCTGCGCGAGAACATCCCGCGCTTTTATTCCAACCTCTCCGCACCCATCGAGACCCAGAAGAACAACGTTCACTGGCAAAACACCCTGCCTGCGCGGGATGAACTGAAATCCATGACTCCAGCACCAGCCCACGGGGGCGGTCCTGCCTACTGATGGCTAGTTGAGTCTCCCCTGAGGTACCCATGACCGACCAGATTCCCACCAAGGCCCCGCATCGCCCCTTCCCTTTCCGGCTCTTCCTTTGGTCCGTGGTGATCGTGGGCGCCGGGGCGGCGGGGATCTACCTGGCTGATCAGCTGGTCCTGGCGCCTCGCCGCAAGATGGTAGCCCGGATCGCGTCGCTGGATAAGGAGAATGGCCGCCTCAAGACCTACCTGAAGCTGCTGGAATTCACCGAGCGCCGGGCCCAGCTGGAAGTGATTTCCCAGACCAAGGACGAAGCCGGTGAGACCGTGAACAAACTGCGCTTTACGGAACTGGACCCCCAGGGCGGCGTCATCGGGGAGCAGCGCTTGGTGGAGCTCAAGGGCGACGAAGTCTACATCGATACCCTGGTCATCAAATTCGAGGATCATTTCGTGGAACAGGCGGACCCCCTGAAAGGCAAGGCTCTGCTGCTCTTCCGGCGGATCTTCACCAACCGTGTCAAGCCTGACGACGGGTACATCCTGGACCGCCACGGGGTGGCTCCCGAGATCTATGCGGCCCGCACGGCCCCCAGCTCCTTCGAGCAGGAACTTTGGACCCGCTTCTGGGACGTGGCCAACAATGAGGCGCTGGCCAAGCAGTCAGGTGTGAAGGCCATGCACGGCCAAGCGATCTACGGCAGGTTGCTGCCCAACATGGTCTACACCCTCTTGATGCGGTCCACCGGGGAGGTCATCCTCCCCACACCCAAGGAGCCCCAGCCCAACCCAAGCCTGGTGGCACCGAACTGAGGGGGGCGTCCAAGGTCCTGTAAACAGCTACCGCGGGAGCCCCTGTCGCAGGCCCTCCGCGACTTCTCGGCTGAGCGTCTCCAGGATCCGGCTGTGGGCATTGACCAGCGCGTCGAGATCGGGGCCAGTCACGGGCTCATCGAGGTGGACCCTTTTCCGCAGGAGGGCTGGCCCCCCTGAAAAGGGGATGACCATCCAGGTGGCCCGAAGACTCAGCACCCCGCCGGGGCGACCATCGCAGCGCTGCACATCCACCTCGAGGCGGTAGGCGGCCTTCACCCGTTCCCCGAAGGGATAGACCACCACCGCGTCACTGCCCAGGAGCACCGTCAGGTTCTCCGCCAGTACCCGCTGCATGTCCCGGTCCAGACCATTGCCCCAACGGTGAGTGTCCGAAAGTTCCAACGTGCCCGCCCCCGAAGTGGTCATGAGCTGGGGTCGTTGCAACGCTTCGGGCAAACACACGGGCATGACTTCGAGGGCCAAGGTGCCCATGGAACCCGGGGCGGGCGCAGGTTTTTCTTGGGCCCGGACCAACGGCCGGAGGGTATGGAACGCCGCTGGTGGAGAGTGCTTCAGGCAGCCCAGGCTGGCGGTGAGGACCAGGAAAAGGATGAACATCGTCTGCGGTGTCATTTCTGCTTTCCCTTCCCAAAGATCAGTGATTCCGGGTTCCGCTCCAGAGTGTCTGCAAGCTCCTTGACGGACCGGGAGGCCTTGGCGAATTCCTCCAAAGCTTTATGGAGCTCCTGCTGGGTGGGGGAATCCGAACGCAGGGTCTTGTCCAGCGTGGCCAGGGTGGCCTGGGCCTGGGCCAGGGTTTCCTTGGCCTGGGGCGCGGTCTCCTGGTCCAGACGGGTCAACAGGGCTTTGGCCTGCTGCAGGGTCTCCTTCAGGGCGGGGAGGGCGGCGCGCAGCTGGTTCACCACCTCCTCTAACGGCAGTTTCTGCAGGCGCTCCACGAAGCTGGCCATGTTGGCCAGCATGGCCCCCATGGTGGAAGGCAGGGTGGGCAGCTCCGGGAATTTGCCATAGTGGCCAATGCTCCGCCGTGGGGCCTCAGGATGGAAACTCAGATCCACGAACATGCCGCCCGTGAGCAGGGAGGCGGATTTCAGCTGGGCCCGCAAGCCCTTCTGAACCATCTGTTCGATCACACGTTCGGTGGAACTGCTCTTGCCGCCCACCACCGAGAAGCGCTCGGGCTCCAGAACGATCAGGACGGGGATCTTGCCCTCCAGGCTCCCGGTGTGGAACTCGAGTCTGAAATCCTCCACTTGCCCGACCTTGATGCCCTGATACTCCACCGGGGAGCCTTGGGCCAAACCCCGTACGGATTCGCTGAAGTTCAGCACATAGTAATGGCGGTCTAGGAATATCTGTTCCTTGTTGCTGCCTCGGTTGGAATACAAGGTGAACATCTGACCCGGAACCATCGGTCCGCTGTCCTCCAGGCTCATGGGGTTCTCCACGGCAATGCCACCGAGCAGGATGTCTACGAAGGAATCCGACTGCACGTGGAGGCCCGTGGTGTCCAGGGAGACGTCCAGGGCCCCAGCGTCCCAGAACCGCGTATTCCTGTGAATGAGTGCGTCGTAGGGCGCATTGATGAAGACCATGATGGAGATGGATCGCCCCCCTTTGTCCAGATCGAAACCCGCCACTTCGCCCACGCGGATCTGCCGGTACCGCACGGGGGATCCGATATTCAGCGATCCCACCTTCTCGGCGCGCAGGTGCACCAAGACTCCGGGCAGATGGCTGGTCACCAGGCCGGCGCTTTCGTGCCCCTTGTAATCGAGTTGGAACGGTCCCTCCGCGCCGGGCGGGCCCGGATCCATCACGATGTAGGCACCTGAAAGCAGGGTCCCCAACCCCGAAATGCCGCTGTTGCCGATGCGAGCCCTGACCACCCAGAATCGCGTGCTCTTGGAGAGCAGACCTGCGGCTTCCTTTTTCAGTTTGGCGGTTACCACCACTTGACTGAGGTCCTTGCTCAGATTGATGGCGGTGACCCTGCCGATATCCACGTCCTTGAACCGCAGGCGGGTCTGTCCGGCCTCCAGACCCTCGGCAGATAGGAACGTGATGGTGATGGTGGGACCGGTGGCCCGGTAAGCCTTCACGGCCATCCAGGCGCCGATGAAAGCCGCCACCAGTGGCAGCAGCCAGACCAGGGAGGGGCGCCGCCGAATGACGACCTTAGCTTCAGGAATCTCATCCATGGGTAGGCTCCAGGGAATCCCAGACCAGTCTGGGATCGAAACTGGTGGCAGCCAACATGGTGGCCACCACCATCAGGGCAAAGGCCACGGCACCGGGCCCCGGCGCGATGGTGGCGAGGTTGCCCAGTTCCACCATGGCCACCATCAGGGTGACCACGAAGATATCCACCATGGACCAGCGGCCCACCAGGTCCGTCAGCCGGTACAGGCGGGCCCGCTGGTCCGGTCGCCAGGCCGAGCGGTAGTGCTCGGAGATGAGCAGGAAGCTGAGAATCGCGATCTTGAGAATCGGCACCACCACGCTGGCGATGAAGATGATGAGGGCCAGCAGCCAGGACCCGCTCTCCACAAAGTAGATGATCCCGCCTAAAATCGTGTTCGCCTCCACCCGGCCCAGGGACACCACCTGCATCACCGGCAGTATATTCGCGGGGACGTACAGAATGATGGCGGTGAGCAGCAGTGCCCAAGTTCGCTCCCGGCTTTCCGGCTTGCGGCTGTGTAGGGTCGCCCCACAGCGCGGGCAGCGGGTGCGGGGGCGGAGCGGCGAAAGGCTACCACAGGTGGGACACACCACCAGAGCAGCCTGAAGGGCCGTGACGGCGCCCGGGAGGGGCGCTGGGTGGGCGGGGGAAGGCCCCAAGGCCTCCCAGAGGGTGCCTGCATCCAGGGAGGTGATGGCGGCTGCGGCCACCAAAATGAAACCGCCCAGGGCGTAGATGGAAGGCCCTGGAACGACCTCAGCCATGCTGGACAGCTTCACGTAGGAAACGATGATGCCCAGCACAAAGACTTCCGCCATGCCCCAGGCCTGGAAGGGCCCCACCATCCGGAAGATGCGGGCGGTCCAAGGCGACTGTCGGCCCCTTCGAATCTGGAACAGCACGTAGACCATGCCGCTGAAATGCACGGTGGGGGCCAGGATGACGGTCGTGATGAGTACGGCGGAAAGCCAGGGCCAGCCCAGGTCGGCCAGCAGGGTGGCGCAACCCGGTATGGAGGCCTCCTGCACCGTGCCGTGGAGGTGCAGCGACAGCAGGGGAAACGCGTTGGCCAGGGCGAACAGGATGAGGGCCGCGAGGTACCAGGCCAACGCCGCGTCCATGGAGCCGCGATTGCTCTTCCGAAGGAACGCGCCGCAGCGGATGCACAGAACCATGCCGCTCCGGGTCGGATCCTCAACCTGCTGCAGGTAGTCACACTCGGGGCAGGCCATCAGGGTTGGACTCACCGCCCAAGGTCCCTCGGTGCTGCGACCCAGGGCTTTGACAATGAAACGAGATGGACGGCTGAAATCAACATTCGATGCTCACGCTCCACGATCGGTTCTCTAGACCCATGGTTCGCGTCCATTCTGCCGCGAAGCCCCAAAAAGGGGGGAAGCTTTTGCGGTGATCAGACTTTGGCTCGCGGCCGAACTCCGCAGCCGGCTGCAGCTATCCTTCTCCCATGTGCGGACGGCTCAGCCTCTATGCCACCTCGAAGGAACGGGTCGATGGCACCCTGTTCATTCTCTTTGTGGTGCCGGCCTTCCTCTCTCTTGGTGGCTTCGGACCGGAGGGTCCGGACAGAAACCTGAGGGCAGCACCCCATCCCCGGTGGCCGTGACCGTTGGCCACCCTGAAGCGTTTATCCTGGAAGGGTCCCCTTCCTTTGGCGGTTTGATGGCAACCCTCGGCACCCTCAACGCACTCACGATCCTGCGCCTGACGCCCGAGGGGGCCCTGCTCGATGCTCGTTCCGTGGGGGAGCTTCTGCTGCCGCTGGCCCAGGTGCCGAGGGATAGTGCATCTGGCCAGGTCCTGAACGTGTTTGTCTACAGGGATGGCGAAGGCCACATCAGCGCCAGCATCAAAATGCCCCTCGCCCAACGCGGCGAGGTGGCTCACCTGAAGGTCGTGGCGGTCAACAAGGCCGGGGCCTTTCTGGCCTGGGGCCTGCCCAAGGACCTGCTCCTGCCGTGGAAGGAAGTAAAGCACGAGCAGCGCCAGCGAATTAAAGTGGGACAGAAGGTCATGGTGGTGCTGTTCACGGATGACCAGGGCCGGATGGCCGCCTCCTCCCGCCTGGACGATTTCCTGCGTGATGAGGCCGAGGGCTTCCAGGAAGGGGACAAAATCGGCGTGATGATCGCGGACTTCACGGAGCTCGGTGCCCGCGTGGTGGTCAACCACCGCTACTGGGGCATGGTGCACAACAGCGACATCTTCAGTGAGCTCACCCGCGGCGAGACCCGCGAAGGCTACATCAAGGCCCTCCGCGAGGATCAGAAGTTGAACGTTGCCCTCAGCGCACCGGGCTACGCCAAGATTGATGCCGTCGCCCAGGGCCTGCTCGACGTATTGAAGCGCCGGGGCGGGTTTCTGCCGGTGTCGGACAAGAGCCGACCCGAGGAGATCTACGAGCTGTTCGGCATCAGCAAGAAGGTGTTCAAGCAGACCCTTGGCGCCCTCTATAAAACCCGACGCATTCTGATCGAGGCGGATGGGATCCGATTGGCCGGCACCCCATGAGGGCGGAAGGTCCAGTGCCTACTGGTCCAGCCTGCCCGAGTGGGGGGGCCCCGTGAAGCCGGCGATACCCCTGAAATACCTCGAGGCCTACGGCCCAGCCGTGCAGGCCCAGGTCCTCGACCTAATCGACCAGGGCAGTTTGGGGGACTACCTCCAGAGCCGCTACGGCGAGGCCCATGCGGCGCGCAACGACAAGGCCCTGTTCGAGCTTGCCGTCGAATGGAAGAACCGCTTCATGCGCAACACGCCGCCGCTCACCAAGGTGCTGTACGACAGCAGGCTGCAGGCACTGAGCCATGCCCTGGGCACCCATACCACCGTGTCCCGGGTCCAGGGCCACCGGCTCAAGGCCAGCCGGGAGATCCGGGTGGCCGCCGTCTTTCGCGAGGCGCCCGCCGACTTCCTGAAGATGGTCCTCGTCCACGAACTGGCGCACATGAAAGAGGGCGCCCACAACAAGGCGTTCTATCAGTTGTGCACGCACATGGCACCCAACTACTTCCAGTTGGAGCTGGATCTAAGGCTCTACCTGACGTTCCTGGAAGCCCGGCCGGCGGGTATCCCCTAGAAGGCGCGGCAGGGCCGTGGAATGGCGCAGACCAAGGCGAAACCACCTGGCGACCGGCCCGCGACGCAAGGGCTCCGGGCCCCCTTGAGGTCCTACCCTGAACCCTTCCCAGCGGGACTGCGCCCTAGAACACCGCCTCCATGGGGGCCGTCTCCCCGGCCAGCAGCGCCACGGCCTGAGCCGCCACCAGGGGCAGGCCCCGGTGGGCGAAATGGATCGCGGCCTGCACCTTGTTCTGGTAGAAGGCCGCCTCCCGGCTTTCTGCCAGCAGGGCCTTAAGTGCTGCCGGGTCCCCGGGCTGCACGCCGCGCTCCCGCAGCAGCTCCTGGCCCTTCTGCTGCGCAAGGGCGGCCTGTTGGAGGAGCAGGTGGCCCGCCACCACGTGGCCCAGCATATCGAGGATGGGCACGGCGTTCAGGATGTTCAGCAGGGTGGCGTTTTTCTGGGTGGGGAGATCTTGGAGCACGGCCCCGAGGGCCTTGGCAGCGTCGGCCAGCTGCTGAGCGGAGGGCCCCAGGACTGGATCCGCAGCCAGGGCCTGGACCGTGGCCCCGACCAGCTTCATTAGGTCCTTCATGGGGCGGCCTTCCTGCATGCGGAACTTCCGGCCCACCAGATCCAGGGCCTGAATGCCGTTGGTGCCCTCATAGATCGAGGCGATTTTGCAGTCCCGCAGGTACTGCTCCGCCGGATAGTCCATGGTGTAGCCGTAGCCGCCGTAGGTCTGCAGCGCCCATTCCGTCACCCGGAAGCCCCAGTCCGAGCACCAGGCCTTGCAGACCGGCGTGAACAGCTCCACGAGGCCCTGCCAGCGATCCTTCTCCTCGCCCGCGGAGACGTGGGCCATGTCCATGCACCACGCGGTGTAGGACACCAGGGCCCGCATAGCCTGCACGTAGGCGGACTGCATGAGGAGCATCCGGCGCACGTCGGGGTGTTCAACGATGAGGGACTGCCCGGCCCCTTTGCCCGCGCTGGGGCCGCGCCCCTGCAGGCGCTCCTTCGTATAGGCCAAGGCGGCCTGGTGGGCTGCGGAGGCGTTGCTTAACCCCTGGACGCCCACTTCCCACCGGGCGGCGTTCATCATCTGGAACATGAGGGAAATTCCTTGTCCCTCCTGCCCCAGCAGGAAACCCTGGCTGGCGCCGTTGACCCCGAAGACGAGGCTGCAGGTGGGCGAGCCATGGATCCCCAGCTTGTGCTCGATGCCCGCACAGGTGACGTCGTTGCCTTCGCCGAGGGTGCCATCCGCCTTCACCCGGATCTTGGGCACCACGAAGAGGCTGAGGCCCTTGGGTCCGGCGGGCGCTCCCGGTGTTCGGGCCAGCACGGCATGGATGATGTTCGGCGTCAGGTCATGATCCCCACTGGTGATGAAGATCTTTTCGCCGCTGAGCAAGTAGGAGCCGTCGGGCTGGATGATGGCCTTGGTGGTGAGCGCGCCCAAGTCGCTGCCGGCGCCGGCCTCGGTGAGGCACATGGTGCCGGTCCACGCTCCGGTGTACATCTTTTCGCAGTAAGCGGCCTTCAAGTCATCGCTTCCGAAGGTCTCGATAAGATGGGCGGCGCCGCGGGTGAGCAGCACCTCCAGGCCCAGGGCGGTATTGGCTCCCATGATCAATTCGCTGATCCCTGTCCCCACGGATTCGGGCAGGCCCATGCCGCCAAAGTCCGGCCCCATGGTGGGGCTGATCCAGCCACCTGACGCGAGATCCCGGTAGGCAGCCCCAAATCCCTCCGGCAGTTTGACCTTGCCATTCTCGAACCGGGCTCCGGTGCGGTCGCCCTCTTCGTTGCAGGCGGCGACGCTGCCCCGGGCCACCTTCAGGGCCTCATCCAGCACCATGGCTAGCTGGTCCCGGTCCACCTCTTCGAAGGGTCCAGCCTTCAGCACGGCGTCCAGATCGAGCCACTCGAAGAGGTTGAAGCGAATATCACGATCATCGTCGAGGTATTTCATGGGGCCTCCGGCATGCGGGAAGGGAGAAGGGCGTTCGAAGCCTATTTCAGTTCCGGGAACTGCTCCTCGCGGAATTCCGCGGGCGAATGGGTCTGCTCCGCGGCCCGCTTCCGGAGTTCCACCCGCCGGATCTTACCGGAGATGGTCTTCGGCAGGTCGCCGAACTCGATAATCCGGATGCGCTTGTAGGGCGAGAGCCGCTCGCGGATGAACTGGAACAGGGCCAAGGCCGTGTCGCGATTCGGTTCGCAGCCAGCCCGCAGGATGATGTAGGCCTTGGGCACCGCCAGCCGGAGGGGATCCGGGCTGGGCACCACCGCGGCCTCAGCTACGAATTCATGCTCGATGAGGAAGGATTCCAATTCGAAGGGACTGATGCGGTAGTCGGAACTCTTGAAGACATCATCGGCCCGGCCGACGAAGAACAGGTAACCGTCCGCATCCCGGGTGGCCACGTCCCCCGTGCGATAGAAGCCTTCCGCTTCGGCCTTCGCCATCTTGGACGGGTCATCCTTATAGCCCACCATGAGACCTAGGGGCCTGGGAGTGAGCTTCAGGGCGATCTCGCCCTCCTCGGCCTCCTTGCCGTCCACGTCCAGCAGCAGCACGTCGTAGCCCGGCAGGGGAAGGCCCATGGACCCGGCCTTGACGGTCAGGCCCGGCGAGTTGCCCACGATGGCGGTGGTTTCCGTCTGGCCATAGCCGTCGCGGATGGTGAGGCCCCAGGCCTTCTGCACCTGGCTGATGACCTCGGGGTTCAGGGGCTCGCCGGCCCCCACCAGGGCGTGGAGTTTGGTCTTGTAGGCGGCGAGGTCCTCCTGGATGAATAGCCGCCACACGGTGGGAGGCGCGCAGAGGGTGGTGACACCCTTGTCGGCGATGACCTGGAGGGTGGCTGCGGCGCTGAACCGGGCGGACCGGTAGACGAAGATGCAGGCGCCGGCGTTCCAGGGCGCGAAGAAGCTGCTCCAGGCGTGCTTGGCCCAACCGGGGGAGCTGATGTTGTAGTGGATGTCCCCCTCCCGCAGCCCCACCCAGTACATGGTGCTGAGGTGGCCCCCGGGATAGGACTGGTGGGTGTGGAGGACCAGCTTGGGCTTGGCCGTGGTCCCGGACGTGAAGTAGAGCAGCATGGGGTCCGTGGCTTTGGTGGGGGCATCGGGCACATAGCTCGTGGGACCGGCGTACAGCCCGGCGACATCTTTCCAGCCGGGGACCTCGCCGCCCACGCTGAGGCGCGTGAGGCTGGGATCCATGCCTTCGAACTTGGCGGTCTGGGCGGCATCCACCACCAAGTGCCGAATGCCGCCCCGCTCGATGCGATCCTCCAGGTCCTTCGGGGAGAGCAGCAGGGTGGATGGCACCAGCACGGCCCCCAGCTTGATGCAGGCCAGCACCACCTCCCAGAGCGGCTGCACGTTGTCCAGCATGATGAGCACACCCTCGCCCCGCCGGACGCCCAGGGCCCTCAGCGCATTGGCCACTTGGTTGCTGCGGTGCGAGAGCTCCTGGAAGCTGACCTTCGCCTCGCTGCCGTTCTCTTCCACGATCCAGAGAGCGGGATGGGGATTCCCGGCGGCATAGACATCAAAGTAGTCGAGGGCCCAGTTGAAGGTCTCCAGGACGGGCCACCGGAAGTCGCGGCGGGCACCGGCACGGTCCTCCCGATGCTGGAACAGGAGATTCCGAGCCTGGAGGAACGTCTCGCGTTCGTTCATGGGGATCTCCTGGGCGATGAGGCGATGGGATCCCTTTTATGATGGACCCGATCCGCAGTACGAGACGAAACAGGACAAGCCGAAGAAAGGCTCGCGGGGGGAAACACGCGCCGGAAGGCCGTGGTAGGGTGGTCGCGTCGCACCCGAACCTTGAGGCACCCTGTGTTCAGCATCATCCCTGACGGCGCCGGCTACCGGGAATTCGTCCTGCTGAAGGACGGCCAGGGGATCCTCCTTCGCATCGCCTTGCCCGAGGATGCGGATCGGGTGGAGGTCTTCATCCAGAGCCTCTCCCGAGAGGCGCTGGCCCTGAGATTCATGGGTGGCATATCCCGCGTCTCCCGCAAGTTCGTGGAGGAGCTCTGTGATGACCATCCGCACCAGCGCGCCTGCCTCCTGGCCGTGGAGGGCGAGGGGGCCGAGGAGCGCGTGCTGGGGCTGGGAGACTACGTGGGCAATGGGGGGGCCGTCGCGGAGGTCAGCTTCATGGTCGCGGATGAGCATCAGGGTCGTGGCATCGGCTCCTTGATTCTCGAACGCCTGGCGGGGATCGCCGCGGGCGCCGGCTATGTGGGCTTCGAGGCGTACGTGCTGTTCAGAAACGACAAAATGACCAATGTGTTCCGGGATTCGGGCTTCGAGACCCGGCGGGCCATGGAGGGCGGGGTCATCCATGTGCACTTCCCCCTGAGCGCCCCCCAGGCCCAGCGGGAGCGGGCGGAGGTCCGGGAGCGGGTGGCGGCGGCCAATTCCCTGGTGCCTCTGCTGCGGCCCGAAACCGTGGCCGTGGTGGGCGCCTCCCGGAATCCCGCCTCCATCGGCAACGCCATCTTCCGCCACATCCTCCAGAGCCGATTCCAGGGCGCGGTCTACCCGGTCAACCCCGAGGCCCGGGCCATCGAGGGGGTGCGCGCCTATCCCTCCCTGGACTCCCTGCCGGAGGCCCCCGATCTGGTGGTCCTGGCGGTCCCAGCCGGTAAAGTCATCCCCCTGGCGAAGGAGGCCCTCGACAAGGGGGCCCGGGGCTTGCTGGTGCTCGCGGCCGGCTTTGCCGAAGCCGGTCCGGACGGAGCCCGGCGGCAGCAGCGCCTGGTGCGCCTGGTGCGCAGCCGGGGCGCGCGGCTGGTGGGGCCCAACTGCCTCGGCCTCTTGAACACGAACCCGGCCGTGCAGTTGAACGCCAGCCTGGCCACAACCATGCCCCCCCGGGGGCGGGTGGGCTTCTTCAGCCATTCTGCGGCCCTGGGGGTGGTGATCCTGCAATACGCGGCGGAGCGGGGCCTGGGTTTCTCCACCTTCGTGTCGGCGGGCAATCGGGCGGATGTCTCGGGGAATGACCTGCTCCAGTACTGGGAAGAGGATCCGGATACGGACGTGGCCCTGCTCTACCTGGAGACCTTCGGCAATCCCCGCCGCTTCGCCCGGCTGGCCCGCCGGATCTCCCGCCGGAAGCCAGTGCTGTGCGTGAAGTCTGCCCGGAGCCATGCGGGCCGGCGCATGGCCCAGGCCCACATCGGGGCCAGCCCCCAAAACGATGCGGAGGTCGAGGCGCTGTTCCACCAGGCCGGCGTGATCCGGGCCGACACCCTGGAGGAGTTGTTCGACATTGCCCTGCTGCTATCCCACCAGCCCCTGCCCCGGGGGAATCGCGTGGCCGTAGTCAGCAACTCCGGCGGGGTGGCCACGATCTGCGCGGATGCCTGCGAGTCCCGGGGCATGCGCATCTCCGGTCCCGGCCTGATGAATCTGCATGCCCTGGCCACCCCGGAACACTATGAACGGGCCTGCCTGGAGGCCCTCGAACACCCAGAGGTGGACGCTCTCATCGCCACCTTCGCCTGCGTGGGGGCCTGTGATCCCACCCTGGTGGCCCGGGCCATCCGGCGGGCCGCGGTGCGGGCGGAGCGAAGCACCGGCATCCCCAAACCGACCCTGCTGTCCCTGATGGGAGTCAGCGGTGCGGTGGCCGTGGGGGCCAGTTCCCTGGGCGAAAGCGGCGGGGTGCACCGGACCTTCCCTTCGTATCGATTCCCGGAGTCGGCGGCCCTGGCGCTCTCCAAGGTGGTGGAGTACGCCGAGGTCCGCATGCAGCCCCCGGGCCGGATCCTCAGCTATGAGGATCTGGAGGCAGGACAAGCCAGGCAGCGCGTGGAACAACACATCGAGGGGCTCGCGGAGGGCGCTGGACCTTCGACCTTTACGGCAACCCAGTCCCAGGCACTCCTGGCCCACTTCGGCCTCGCCATCGCGGATCCCGAACCCGGCGTCCCTGGAGGGATGCCAGTCACCCTGGGCCTCTCGGTGGATCCGGATTTCGGCCCCATCTGGCGGTTCCACCGATCCCACGCGGACTCCATCTTGCGCATCACCCCCCTCACCGACCTCGACATCGCCGATGTCCTCGAGCGGCTGCACCTGCACCCCTTGTGCGGCCTGGCCGAAACCCTGGGTCGGTTGACCCAGTTGGTGGAGGAACTGCCCTGGCTCTTCAGCCTGGAGGCCCAGATCCTGGTCCCGCCCGAAGACACCGGCCCCGGACACCCCCTGCCGCTGCAACCCGACCTGATCATGACTTTCTCCCAGGTCGGTTTCCGCACCCCTTAAACCCCTGACTTGGAACCATTTCGAGGAGGACCGCCTTGCTCGTAAAAGACATCATGCGGAGTCCGGTGACGGTGATCCCCACCGGAACCACCCTTGGGGAAGCCTTTGGCCTCTTCCAATCCCGGGGCATCCGGCACCTGCCCGTGGTGGACCAGGGCCGCCTGGTTGGCGTCCTTACGGACCGGGACCTGCGCGCCACCACCAGCAACCTCTCGGGCACCCCCCACACCGCCGGGGACCCGGTCTCCACGGCCATGACCAGCCCCGTGCTGACCGCCGACCCACTGGATCCAGTGGAGGATGCCGCCCGGATCATGCGCGCCCACAAGATCGGCTGCCTCCCGGTCATGGATGGAGCCGAGCTCGTGGGCATCCTCACCGGCATGGATATCCTGGACGCGCTCATCCTCCTCACCGGCGTCACCAAGCCCTCCTCGCGGTTGGAGGTGGCCCTGGCGGATCAGCCGGGGGAATTGGCCCGCCTCACGGCCTTCCTGGCGAGCCGGAACATCAACATCCATTCCATCCTCACCTGCCCCGGCCCCGGCCCCGGCGGCGCCCTACGCACAGTGCTGAGGGTGGACTCGAACCAGGGCCGGCCCCTGGCCGAGGCGCTGCGGGCCGTGGATTTCGAGATCCTGTGGCCACCCCCGAAACCCTGGCCGAACTGATCCCATGGCCGCCCTGATTTACCGCCCGGAGTATGCCGGGTACGACTTCGGTCCGGAGCATCCCTTCACGCCGGCACGGCTGGCCATGCTCCTGGACCTGCTCCAATCCCTGGGGGGACCGGTGTCGCCCATCGCGGCCCCGGCAGCCACCCGGGAAGAGATCCTTTCCATCCACGACGAAGCCTACGTGGCCACGGTCGAGGCCCTGGACCGAGGCGAGGCCCGGCCCGAAGCGGACCAGTTCGGCCTGGGCACGCCGGACAATCCCATCTTCCCCGGCATGGATCGGGCCGCCCGGTGGCTGGTGGGCGGGACCCTCCATGGCGCCCGGCTGCTCATGGCGGCCTCCGAGCGGCGAGTTCTCCAATTGGGCGGGGGACTGCATCACGCCCAGAGGGGCCGCGCCGAAGGCTTCTGCCTCTACAACGACCTGGCCGTGGCCATCCAGGCCCTGGTGGATCACGGCTACCGCGTGGCCTACCTGGACATCGACCTGCACCACGGGGATGGGGTTCAGAACCTGTTCTATGACAACGAGCGGGTGCTCACCCTCAGCTTCCACGAATCCGGACACTACCTCTATCCCGGCACGGGCCACATCCAGGAACTGGGCGGTGGCACCGCCCGGGGTCTCTCGGTGAACGTCCCCCTGGAGCCCTTCACCGGCGCCGAGGACTATCTGGAGGCCTTCGAGGCGGTGGTACCCCGGGCCCTGGACTGGTTTTCGCCGCATGTATTGGTGGTCCAGGCGGGCGCAGATGCGCACTTCGACGATCCCCTGGGGGACCTCGCCCTCACCACGCAGACCTTCCAGACCCTCTACCGTCGCATCCTTGAACTGGCGGATACCCACACCCAGGGCCGGGTGCTCTTCACCCTGGGCGGGGGCTACGAAGCCCAGGTCGTGGCCCGGGTCTGGGCGCTTCTCTACCTCACGGTGATGGAGCTCCCAGTGCCCCAGAAGTTGCCCCCGGACTGGCTGGAACGCTGGCGCACCGTCCTCGGTCCGGCCGTCGGACAAAATCTGCACGACTCTGAGCAGACCTTCCCAGAACTGGGGGGCCGAGAGGCGCGGACCCGCCGCAACCGGGATGTCGTCGCGCGGTTGTTGGACTCCCTCTGCCCCCTCTGGTTTTAGTTGTTTCCAGACTACCCCTTGGTGCCGTAGCCCATACTCGCTGCATGTTTATGGTCGTGGGCCGTATCCCTGAGCAGACCGAGGCCCTGTCTCGGGCGGCCCAACTGAGCGGTCTGGCCCTGGCAGATGCCACGCGACTTCTGGCGGGCACCCTGCCACGGATCCTCCTGCGGAATTCCTTGGAGGGGGAAGCCTTCGCGGCGGCCCTGGCGTCCGAAGGGTTCGTGGCCTGGGCGGCGGAACCTGCGACGGTGCCCACAGACGAGGCTCGCGTGGTGGTGCGAAACCTGACCTGGGAGCCGGGGGGGTTCCGGGTCCAGGACGCGAAGGGCGACTCCCATACCTGTCCCGCGGCGGCGGTGCGCCTCCTGCAACGGGGGGCGCGAATCCACACCTCCACCCAAGTCCTGAAGACGAAGGAAACCCGCTTCAACCTGGGGCGGGCCGTCCTCAGCGGGGGCCTCCTCCTGACCAAATCGGTGGAGAAGGTGCAGGAGCACAGCACCCACGCCAAGGAGCCCTTTCTCCTGGTGCAGCGGGGGGACGGCCAGCCGGATCTGATGGTCTATGAACACCGCATGAGCTACCAGTGCCTGGGCGCCGAGATGCGTCCCGCGACCCTGGCGAACCTTGGCCTGCTGGTCGCGCGGTTCCAGACCCTCTGCCCCCAGGCCCCCCTCGATGACCGGGTGGGTCGTCCGGGCTTCGTGGCGGGCCTGCCCCACCTCCCCGTGGACCCGGTGGATCTGGGCCTCTACCTCGTGTCCGAAGCACGGCGGCGGGGCTGCTGACCCTACCGATTTAGGGACGGGCGCCTCGGGTAGGAGTCGCCGCTCCCCGATGGATGAGCCGAAGGGCGTCCAGGCGCAGGCGGGCGGTGGCGAGGTGGTGGTCGAGGTCCTGTCGCTGCTGGACCAGTAGGGTGATCTCCTCCGGGCGGACGCCGGGGTTCACCTTTTGCAGCGCCCTCAGGCGCGCTTCCTCCAGGCCCAGTTGCTCGGTCAAGGCTTGGCGGGCCCGGGCGATCAGGTCGGGCACGCGCCCTTGGGCGAGGCCGTGGGCGCAGGTGATCATGCGCGGAAGCACGGATTCGCGAAAGGTGGCCTGGTCCAGCAGCGCATGGGTGCCCGCATCCTTCAGCCGTCGCACATAGGATGCGCGGGTCAGGGTGCGGCTCAGATCCTGACGCTGGTGGTCCACCAGCACCCTCAAGGGCGTGGGAGGCAAGAAGCGGTCGGCATGCAGGTGCGAAGGCGCGATGGTCTCCAGCACATAGATCGCCTCCAGGTACAGGCCCGGGGTGGCGTCCGGCCAGTGGGCGAAGCCGCTGTTGCCCTGGCCCGAGCCCAGCACGAGATCGAAGGCCCCCGACACCAGGGGGTGGTCCCAGGTCAGGAAGGGTAGGTCCTCCCGGGCCAGGGCCCGGGCCCGGTCGCAGGTGACCGTGAGCCCTTCGGTGGGCAGCCCCGGGAAGGCGTCCTCCAGCACCCCCGCGGAGCCGAGATGGTAGGTCCGGGGCGCCACTTCTTCCACCTCGATGCAGGCGTGGTCCAGGACGGACAGCAGGAAGTCGTCCAGGGATCGGTCGCTGTCCTGGGCCTGGATCGCCTGAACCAGGCTGGCCGCCCGTTCCGGCCGGCCGATATTCAGCTCCAGCAGGCGGTCCTGGCCCTGCTCCAGACGGGCGCGGATCGCCCCATGGGCCCTGCGCGTATCGGCGATCAGGCGCTCCAGGGCGCCCCGGTCCGGGCGCAAGGCCAGCGCCTGGATCCGATCGCCGAAGCGCGCCAGCAGTTCGCCCGCCCCATGCACCGGCGCCTCGAAGGCATTCAGACCCTCGTGGTACCAGCGGGCTAGGATCTCCTGCGGACTCCCCTCGACAAAGGGTACATAAATCTGGATATCGGCCCTCTGCCCGATGCGGTCCAGGCGCCCGATCCGCTGTTCCAGCAGGGCGGGATCCAGGGGCAGGTCGAAGAGGACCAGGTGATGGGCGGCCTGGAAGTTCCGCCCTTCGCTGCCGATTTCGGAGCAGATCAGGAGGCGCGCCCCGTGCGCCTCGGCGAACCAGGCGGCTCCGCGGTCCCGCTGCACCAGGGACAGGCCCTCGTGAAAGAGGGCCAGCTTCACGGTGAGGCGCTGCCGCAGGTCCGCTTCCAGGGCCTCGGCCTTGGGCCGGGTGCGACAGATGACCAGCACCTTCGCCTCGCCGAGGATGCCCAGGAGCCCGGAGAGCCAGGCCGTGCGACGGTCCCCGGCGAGATCCATTCGCCAAGTGCCGGAGGCGTCGCTGGCCCATTCCTTCCTCAGCAGAGCCAGCCCTGGATTGTCAGCCGCCAAGGGGACCAGGTGGGCTCTGCGCGGGGGAAAGCCACGGATGGTGGCGCGGGTATTCCGGAACATGACCCGGCCCGTGCCGTGGCGATCCACCAGCTGCGCGATCAGGGCCTGGCGGGCCGGGTCCGATAGGTTCACCAGGCGGTCTTGCAGGTCGGCTACCGGCTCGGCGAGCAGCGCTGCCAAGCGGCTCACCTGGGCCGGGTCCAGCGCCTGACCCAGCAGCAAGTGGTCCGCCAGGCGGGCGACCTCCCGGTACTGCTCCGCTTCCTGGAGGAAGGTGCCCAGATCGGCGTAGCGGTCTGGATCCAGCAGCCGCAGGCGCGCAAAGTGCCCGGGCATGCCCAGCTGCTCCGGCGTGGCCGTGAGCAGCAGCAGGCCCGGGGTTCGGCTCCCCAGGGCCTCCACGGCCGCGTACTCCGGGCTGCTGGCCTCGGGGGACCAGCCCAAGTGGTGAGCCTCGTCCACCACGAGCAGATCCCAGCCCGCCGCCAGGGCCTGTTGGAGGCGCGGACCTTCGCCGCTCAGGAGGCCAAGGCTGCAGAGCACCAGCTGGGCGTCCAAGAAGGGGTTGCCCTCCGGCGTCTCCGGATCGGCGCACCGGGCCTCGTCGTAGATGGCAAACCAGAGGTTGAAGCGGCGTAGCAGCTCCACGAACCACTGGTGAACGAGGGACTCGGGCACCAGGATCAGGGCCCGCTTCACCCGGCCCGTGGCGATGAGCCGATGCAGGATGAGGCAGGCTTCGATGGTCTTGCCCAGACCCACCTCGTCGGCGAGCAGGACCCGGGGCGCCAGCCGTTCCGTGACATCTGCGGCGATGCCCAGCTGGTGCGGGATGAGCTGGATCCGCCCGCCCGCGAAGCCCCGCACCTTGGAAATCCGGCGACGGTGCTGCTGTTTGAGGGCCGCCACCCGGAGCTCGAAGGCCGCCGGAGGATCGAACTGGCCCGCCAGCAGCCGTGCCTCGGGCTCATCAAAGCTGAGCGTATCGCTGAGCTCCACTTCCGGCAGTTCCCAACCCTCACCCCCGTAAACGACGGTGCCGTCGGCCTCTCGAACCCGCTGGACGAGGAGGGATCGACCCTCCCGGTCCTGGATTCCGTCCCCCACCCTGAAGCGGATCCGCTGCAGGGGCGCCTGCTCCCGACCGTATTCCCGGGTCTCCCCGCTGGCCCCGAAGCGAAGGGTGATGGTGTGAAGGGCGATGGCCCGCACCACCCCCAGCCCCAATTCGGGTTCGCTGGTACTGATCCATCGCTGACCAGGGCGGAACGTGCGGGACATGGAGGGGCCTTCCGAAGGTGTCCGTCCTGGGAATGACACCCTTCCACCCTGGCAGGGCCGGGGATGGGATCAAGCCCGCTGGGCCCATCGCGTGAATCTGGACCCGGCGAAAACGCCGGTCCTGACTCGTTTCAACCACCGCTCTTGCCCCGAACGACCCGGGCCAAAGCGGCCGGATCCGTCAACTTGCTCACGGCGAGCTTGCGAATGTCTGCATCCTCGTCGCTTGAGGCGACCTGAGCCAAGGCGGCCTGGTCCGTCAGCCGCTCCACGGCGGCCTTGCGTACGCTCCAATCCCTGTCGCTCCTAGCCACCCGGCCCAGGGCAGCCTGGTTTGTCAGCAGGCTCACCGCGAGCTTGCGGAGGTCCGCATCGTCATCGCTCGTGGCGATTCGGGCCAGGGCGCCTTGGTCCGTCAGTCTCTCCACCGCGGCCCTGCGCACGCTCCAATCCTTATCGCTGCCGGCAACCCGGGCCAGGGCGGCCTGAAAGGTCAGGAGGCTGACAGCCACCTTGCGCACGTCGGCGTCCAAGTCGGAGATGGCGACTTGGCCGAGGACGCCCTGGTCCGTCAGTCTTTGCACGGCCGCCATGCGGACACTCCAATCCACATCGCCCCGGGCGATCTGGTTGAGGGCGGCCTGGTCCATCAGCTGCAACACCGCGGCCCGCCGTGCAGCGGAGTCTGGAGCCGTCTTGGCCGCATGGGCCAGGGCAACCTGGTCCTTCAGTTGCACCTCGGCGGGCTTGAGCACCTTGGCTCCCGCCTCGACCCGGGCGGGTTGGGCCGTGACGACTTGGCCCGCCAGATAGACGCCATCGACAGGCTGGTTCCCGGGATCCTTGGTCGCCACGGCGTCCTGGGCTGCGGCCACCGGCTCCGGCAGCTTTGCCTCGGCGGGCTTGGGTTTCACGGATTCCCCCTCGGCCCCGGCGGGTTGGGCCCGGACGACCAAGCCCGCCGGTTTCTCCGCATCGATCTGCCTTGCCTTGGAGCCCGCGGCGGCCGTCTTGGAAACGGGAGCTGCCACCTCCGTCATCGCAGGCTGGCGAGCCTTCACTTCCTCGTCAGTCAACGCGAGTTGCGCCAAGAAGCTTTGGTCCGTCAGCTTCTTCACAGCGGTTTCGCGCACCCCCGAATCCGGATCGCTCTTGGCTACTCGGGCCAGGACAGCCTGATCCGTCAGCCGTTCCACCGCGACCCTGCGCACCTCCGGTTCCGTGTCGGTGGTGGCGAGTAAGGCCAGGACGGCCTGGTCCGTCAGCTTTTCCGCCGCAGCACGCCGGACGTCCGAGTCCTTGGCTGTCTTGGCGACCTTCGGCTGCGCGGCCGGGTCGGAAGACCTGTGCGTTTCTTCGACTGGAGTCCTGCACGCCATGGTCAGGAAACTGAGCGTCAATGCGATTGCCTGCCCTGGAATGGCTTTCCTGAACATGGGACACCTCATGTGTTTGTTCGCAGGACCGATTCCTTCCCTGAGTGTGCTGCGAACGCAGAGGGCATGGTCATGGATTCCGTGCCCCAGGATCGGGCCCAATGCGGGAGAATGCCTTCGTGCGCTACCACGAACCCCTCTTCCGCCCGCCCAGCGAGGCCGATTCGTTCATCCTGCAGGCGACGCTGGGCTGCTCCTGGAATGCCTGCACCTACTGCGCCATGTACCGGGGCAAGCGCTACCAGGTGCGGCCCCTCCATGACGTCCTGGCCGACATTTCCGAAGCCCGCGCCCGATTTGCGGAAGGGGTGCGGCACGTCTTTGTGGCCGACGGCGATCCGCTGGGCATGGACCTCGGCCAGTGGGAGCCCATCCTGCTCGCCTTGACGGCTTCTTTCCCCCGCCTTCGGCGCGTCAGCACCTATGCCACCGCGCGCAACCTGCTCGAAAAGTCGCCGGACGAACTGCGCCGCCTGAGGGAGCTGGGCCTTTCCCTGCTCTACATCGGCCCCGAATCCGGGGATGACCCGACACTCCGGCGCATCGCGAAGGGGGCCAGCGCGGCCGAGCATGTTGAGGCCGCCCGCAAAGCCCGGGAGGCAGGCCTGGAGCAGTCCCTGATCTTCCTGCTGGGCGCCGGGGGACGCGAGCGCAGCGAGGCGCACGCACGCGCCTCCGGCCACCTCGCCACGGCCATGGATCCCCGCTTCCTCTCGACCCTGACCCTGACGGTCATCCCGGGCACGCCCCTCTCGAAACTCGAGCACCAGGGGCGCTTCGAACTTCCCGAAGTCCCCGAACTGCTCACCGAACTGCGTTGGTTCATCGAGGAAGCCCACCCCAGCGCCGCCATCTTCCGCTCCAACCATGCCTCGAACTATCTGCCCATCGGGGGCCGCCTGCCGCGGGACCGAGCGGCGATTCTCGCCGCCATCGACGCGGCGCTCGCCGGCCAGGTGCCGCTCCGGCCGGAGTGGGCGCGGGGATTGTAGCTCGCGCCCAACGTTCTGGGCCCAGGGAATTCTGACTGAAATCATTGAAGGATGCCCTATGTATCATTCATATTGATGGCTGTGGGCGGGATTGACCGATGCGCCGCGGCACCACTCGCTCTGCCCCCCTCCAGCGCCGCTTGCCCCAGGCCGCTGCCTTCCCACCCTTGAAGGAGTCCGAAATGGTCCGTTCCTCCTGGTTGTCAGCCCTCATCGCCGCCGTCTCCCTGCCAGCGATGGCCCAGCAGCCCGCCGTCAAGAATGTTCCCGCAGCCTACACCCTGCCCACCTCCGGCGAAAAGGTCTACCAGGCCTACTGCGCCAGCTGTCATGGCCTCAAAGGTCTCGGCGACGGCACGGTGGCCCCGTCCTTGAAGGCCCCGGTCCCGGACTTGACGATTCTCACCAGGCAGAACCAGGGCGAGTTCCCGGGCGTGCGCATCTCCGAGAGCATCCGGGGCGCGTCCACCAGCCGGGCCCATGGGACTGCGGACATGCCCGTGTGGGGGCCGGTCTTCCGTTCCATCGACAGCCGGAGTGAAGGCGCGACCAACATCCGCGTCCACAACCTGGTCAAGTACATCGAGACCCTGCAGGCGAAGTGATTCGGGAACGCCCGCCGGCCGCACACGCGTCGGGAGGCAACCATGGCGGTCGGACGACTGAGCGGAGCTTGGATTCGGGCGGTGCTCGAGGAGACCTATGCCGATGGCGTCGCCCGAAGGGCCCTGCTCGATCACTTTTCGGTGCTCCTGGTGTCCCCCAAGTCCCACCGGGGCGCCAAGGGTCGTTTGGCCCGGCGTTTGTACGGCCGCCTCCTGAAGCTCCAGCTCCGGGGCCTCATCAGCCAGGAGGACGGGGTCATCCGCCCCCTGGGAACCCCCAGGAGGGCTTCGGAGGTTAATCAGCCGGATCTGGGGCCAATCCTGCAGCGGACGCTGTTCCGGGCCCTCCTGGCGGAAGACGGCCAAGGGGACGGCCACACGCCCGGAACCCTCCTGGCCGCCCGGCGGGATTTCATCCAAGGGGCCATCGAAACCGGCAGGAGCATGACCCAGGCCGCTGCGCTACTGGGGATCAAGGCTGCCCTGGCAAACGAGATTCTTACAAAATATGCAGACCAAAAAGAAAAACTCTGAGACAGTGGGCTGCGATTCAACGACTCCATCGTTCCGGCAGTAGACAACTCACAGCGCCCGATGGCGCTACTTTCAAGGAGGCCACCTTGGCCGATTCTATTTCTCTCCGTGATCTCGCTGACCAGCTGGCAGCGAAGCTCAACGTCACCAAGTCCGCGGCCTACGAGGCCCTCGGCGAGACCTTCGCTTCCATCAACGCCACCGTGGGCAAGGGCAACAAGGTCGCCATCTTCCAGTTCGGCACCTTCGTCCAGAAGTCCCGTGCGGCCCGCACCGGTCGCAATCCCCAGACCGGCGCTGCCATCAAGATCGCCGCCTCGAAGAGCGTGGGCTTCAAGCCCTCGAAGGCCGCTGCCAAGGCGAAGGCCAAGGCCAAGCCCGCCAAAAAGGTCGCGAAGAAGTAGCACCCCGTATCTGAAGACAGGAACGGCCCCGGTCTCTCAAGACCGGGGCCGTTTCTTGTTCAGCGGCGCCATGATCCGCTCATACCAACGAGCGTTCAGGACGAAAGAAAAGGCAACTTCACCACCAAGGCACCAAGGGCACCAAGAACTGCCTGAGTATTGGCTTCTGCTTTTCTTGGTGCCCTCTCGGTATCGCCTGCGGCGATACACGAGGCGAAATGATTACTGGTGTCTTGGTGGTGATCCTTATTTTGAATGCGAATCCGTATCAGGGGTCATGGGGAGTTGGAACAGCCGCACGCCCAGAGCATCATGGATGGCGTTGGCGAGGAGTGCACCCATGACGGGAATGGGGGCTCGCCGCCGCCCTGGGCGGGCACGTCCGGGTTGTCGACGAGGATCAGGTCAAGCTTGGGGAGCCAGGAGAAGCGGGGGATCTCGTAGGTGCCGAAATTCTTCTCCACCACCTCGCCCGCCTTGAAATGAACCTCTTCCCCCGGGATCAGCCGAGAATGCGCTGAATGTCGACCCAGCCGAGGGCGTTGTCAATCAGTGGGGGCGGACTTCCCCCGCAGGTTCCTGAGGATAATCTACTTCCCGAGGGGTCCACTGCCCTGGTGGACCGGGGCTTGAAAGGGGCAACCTCCGCAGGATCCCCCTCCGGAGGCGCAGTCCTTCGCCTCCTCTGGCTGGAATTCCTGGAGGATCCCCCGCAGGAACCAAAGGGCTGCGGCGCCTGCCAGGGCGAGGACGGCGATGAACTGGAGGCTCATGCGAACCCCATCCAGCGGCCGGTCACCACGGTGGCCCAAGCCAGGCCCCAGCCGAGGGCCAAGCCGTAGACGACGGTGAACCCCGCCCAACCCCAACTGCCCGCCTCCCGCCGGATCATGGCAAGGGTACCCAGGCAGGGCGTATAGATGAGTGTGAAGATCATGAAGGCCAGGGCCGTGAGGGGGCTCAGGCCCGAGCCGTCCCGGAGGGCCACCTGCAGCGGGCTGAGGCGCTCGCCTTCCTTGGGTTCCTCGCTGGCCTGATGGATGACAGCCATGGTGGAGACCACGATCTCCTTGGCCACAAAGCCTGCGGTGAGGGCAATGACATCCTTCCAGGCCTCGGGGCGTTTGTGGTCCGGATCGAGGATGGGCCGCAATATCGGCTCCACTTTCTGCCCCAAGCGCGCAGCCAGGCTGGTGTTCACGATGCGGCTTTCGTGGGCCAGTTGCAGGGCCCGCAGGCGCTCCTCCGACTCGGCGGCAGGCAGGCTCAGCCCTGCCACCGCCTGGCGCTGCTGCTGGTATTCCAGCGTCCACTGGCGGTTGGCGATGCCCGGATAGCGGGACAAGAACCACACCAGTGTGGCACCTGCAAAGATGGTTGTGCCCGCGCGGGTGAGGAAGATGGAGCCCTTCTCCCACATGTGGATGAGCGTGGCCTTCAGCACCGGCAGGCGGTAGGGCGGCAGCTCCATGACGAAGGGTGTGCTGGGCCCGGAAAACAGGGCGCTGCGCAGCAGGCGGCCCATGAGCACCGCCAGCCCCAGGCCCAGGAAGTGCATGGCGATGATGGCGAGGGCGGCCTTGACGGGGGTGAAGAAGGTGCCGGCGATGACGATGTAGATCTGCAGGCGCGCCGAGCAGCTCACCAGCGGCGTCACGAGGATGGTGATGAGACGGTCCTGGCGGTTCTCGATGGTGCGGGCCGCCTGGATGGCCGGCACGTTGCAACCGCTGCCCATGATGAGGGGAATGAAGCTTTTCCCGTGGAGGCCCATGACGTGCATCAGGCGATCCATGATGAAGGCCGCCCGGGCCATGTAACCGGTGTCCTCCAAGAACGCGATGCAGCCCATGAGGATCATGATCACGGGCATGAAAACGATCACGGCGCTCACTCCGGGAATGACCCCGTCCACCAGTAGGCTGGTGAGCTCGCCGGCCGGCAGGCGGGCCGCGGCAAACCCGGACAGGGCCTTGAACCCCTCCGCGATCCAGTCCTGGGGAATCTTCCCGAGGATGAAAGAGAGGGAGTACATCAGGGCCAACACACCCACGAAGATCGGGATGCCCAGGAGCCGGTGCGTGAGGATCGCGTCGAGGCGGGAGGTGGGGGTCCGCTTATCGTCCGCGGCGGTGGCCACCTCCTTCACGAGGCCGTGGGCGAACCCGTACCTGCGCTCGGCCACCAGCGTGGCGCCGTCGGCGCCCAGGTGCGGCTCGAGGAAGGCAAAACTTTTTGACAATTGCTGTCCGATCGCCTCGCTGGCATGGCTTTCGACCATCCTGCGCTTCGCCTCGGCATTGTTCTCCAGCAGCTGCAGGGCCAGCCACCGGGGCGGCAGGGCCGCCTTCAGCCGCTCGTCCCGGCCGATCTCGGTCTCGATTTTTTTCAGTTCGCCTTCGATGTCGTGGCCGTAGTCCACGGTGACCTGCCGGTGCCGGCCTGTTTCACCGCGGGCCAAGGCCGCCAAGAGCGTCTTCAGCTCCGAGATGCCCTGCTCCCGGTTTCCCACCGTAGGGATGACCGGGCCGCCCAGCAGCAGTTCCATGGCCGGCACGTCGATGCGGACGCCGCGGTTCTCCGCGTCATCCACCATATTCAGCACATAGGCCACGGGCTTGCCGAGCTCCAACAGTTGGGTGCTGAGGTAGAGGTTGCGCTCCAGGTTCGAGGCATCGAGCACGTTCAGGACCAAGTCCACTTCGGGCGCGGCCAGAAACTGCGCCGCCACCCGCTCGTCCTCACTGCGGGCCGATAGCGAGTAGGTGCCCGGGAGATCCACCACCTCCAGCGTGAGCCCATCCTGTTCGAAGGTCCCGCTGCGGCGCTCGACCGTGACCCCGGGCCAGTTGCCCACATGATGCCGAGCCCCGGTCAGGGCGTTGAATAGCGTGGTTTTCCCGCAGTTGGGATTGCCCGCCAGGGCGACTGTCAAGGTCATCAGGCCACCCGATGGACAAGGATGCAGGAGCTCTCTTCCCGCCTCAGGGACAGGTGGTAGCCCTTGATCACCAGTTCCATGGGGTCGCCTAGCGGCGCGAGCTTTTCCACCCGCAGCAGCGCCCCCCGGATGAACCCCATTTCCAGCAGCCGTTGGCGCACATGCCCGTGGGCCTTCACCAGGACAACTTCTCCCTGATCTCCAGGTTGGAGAAGACTTAAAGGAACCGATAGATTTTGAGTCATAGTCTCAACTCCGACATTCAGTGTAGCTCAGTCCCAGCATGCAACAAGGCCCGGGCGGGAGGATGTGATCTCCGTCTAGACTGGTGGAAATGCATCCATCCAGCCAACTCACCCTCCCCAACGCACTGACCCTGCTGCGGATCCTGGCAATCCCCTTTTTCGCCATCGCGCTCTGGTACGGCCACCACTGGCAGGCGTGCATCCTGTTCGCCGCCGCCGGGTTCACCGACCTGCTGGACGGCCTCATCGCCAGGACCTTCAATCAGAGCTCAGACCTGGGCGCCATCCTGGATCCCGCCGCTGACAAACTGCTGATGACCACGGCCTTCGTCCTCATGGCCTGGCGCACCGAGGGCATGACCGCCCCCATCCCGGTGTGGGTGGCCATCCTGGCCGTCATGAGGGACCTGGTGATCTCTTTCTATTCCATCGCGTCGGCCGATCACATGACCAACGCCAAGTTCCGCCCGAGCCTCCTCGGGAAACTCAGCACGGCCATGCAATTGATCGCCATTTCCCTCGGGCTGCTGTTCAACGCCATCGGCTACCGGCCCTGGATGGACCCCCTCCTGCCGGAGATGTACTGGGCGGTGGCCACCTTGGCGCTGGCGTCGGGCATCCACTACTTCATGCGGGCCACGCAAACCCCGGTGGCCTGACAAGTGACCTGATAGAATGAGGCTTCCGCGTCGGGAGACGCCGAAGGAGACGCCATGCGAAAGTTCACCCCTAAGGGGTCGAGAACCGTGCCCGCCCCGAAGAAGACCTCGGCCGCCAGTCCTGCTGGACGCCCCAGGACCCGCCGGGATGCAGACGCCCCGGCCCGCCCGGCACGACGCTCAGACACTCGCACGGCTCCGGACGCGACCGAACGCCCGCCGGCGCGACGCCCCGGCTCCCGCACCACCCCGGATGCCCCCGCCCGCCCCGCGCGACCCCTGAGTCTGCGCGAGACCTCGGCCCCCTCCGCCCGTCCCGTGGAACGCTCCCGTCCCCGCCGGACGGGGGAGGCCAGCGACCGTCCCACCCGACGACCGACTTCCCGCTCGACTTCGGACGCCCCTGCCCGCCCCGCGCGACCCCTGAGTCTGCGTGAGGCTTCGGCCCCTTCCTCCGGCCAGGTGGAGCGTTCCCGCTCCCGCTCAACGTCGGATGCTACGGCCCGCCCTGCGCGACCCGCTGGCTCCCGTCCCGCGGCGGATGCCATGGTCCGCCCCGTGCGGCGCTCGGGCCCCCGTCCGGACGCGGACGTCACCGTCCGTCCCGTGAGACGCCCGGGTGCCCGCCCGGCTGCCAGCACCCCCCTGCGACCCCGTTCGGCCGGGAAGCCGGTCGCCGTTCCGAAGGCCGTCGCCCCCAAAAAGTCCGCGCCCCGCACCAAGAGCGCCGGGCAGGAACGCCTGCAGAAGATTCTCGCCGCCGCGGGCGTGGCCAGCCGCCGGGCCTGCGAGGAGATCATCCTCTCCGGTCGCGTGCAGGTGAACGGCGTGACCGTCACCGAACTGGGCACCCTCGCTGATCCGCGCAAGGATGAGATCACCGTGAACTTCGAGCCCATCGAACGCGAAGCGCCGGTCTACATCCTCATGAACAAGCCCAAGGGCTACGTCACCACCGTGAAGGACGACCGGGGCCGGCCCACGGTGATGGCCCTCCTGCATGACGTGCCCGCCCGCATCTACCCCGTGGGCCGCCTCGACTTCAACTCCGAGGGCCTGCTGCTCATGACCAACGACGGTGCCCTGGCTCAGGTGCTCATGGGCCCCGAGCACGAGATCCCCAAGGTCTACCTGGTGAAGGTGCATCGCAACCCCAGCCCGGAGTTGATCAAGGAGTTTCAGGAAGGCTTCATCCTCAGCGGGCGACGCCTGAAACCCTGCCATGTCGAAGTCGCGGAAAAGGGCGACAACCCCTGGCTGAAGGTAACCCTCACCGAGGGCAAGAACCTGCAGATCCGCCGCATGTTCGCCGCGGTGGGCCATCCCGTCAGCAAGCTGCGTCGCGTGCAGTTCGGGCCCCTGGCCGATCCCTTACTCAAGCCCGGCACCTGGCGCTTCCTGAACCCCCAGGAGATCGCGGCCATCAAGAGCCTCTAGCAACCAGGCAGCCTACAGCAGCGAGCCGATCGCCCCGCCATCCACCGCCAGCGTGCTGCCGGTGATGTAGGCGGCGCCGGGACTGGCGAGGAAGGCCACGGCCTCGCCGAACTCGCGTGGTTCACCATAGCGCCCCACGGGAATTCGAGTGGCCAGTTCCGCCTGAAGGTCTTCCAAGGGGCGGCCGCTGGCCTTGGCGGCCTCGCCATCGAGGAACCGAACGCGGTCCGTGAGGATGCGGCCCGGGGCCACGCAGTTCACGGTGATGCCATCCTTCGCCACGTGGCCCGCCAGGGTCTTGGCCATGGCGGTCACGGCGGCGCGCAAGGAATTCGAAAGCACCAGCGCGGGGATGGGTTGTTTTACGGCGCTGGAAGTGATGAACAGGATGCGCCCCCAGCCCTGGGCCTGCATGCCGGGCACCACGCCCCGAGCCAGGCGCACGGCGGGCATGAGCAGGGCATCGAAGGCCCCCTGCCAGGCAGTATCGTCAAAGCCCATGAAGGGCCCAGGTTGGGGCCCGCCTGTGTTGGACACCAGCACGTCCACGTGGCCATGGGCCACCATGGCGGCATCCAGCACCTTCTGAATCGCCTCGGCGTCACTGAGGTCTGCCACTACCGAGAGCACCGCCCGCCCAGTGGCGCGGCGAATCTCCTCCGCGGCGCGGTCCACTGAGGCCCGGTCGCGGCTGCAGATCACCAGGTCACAGCCGGCCCTGGCCAGGGCCTCCGCCGAGGCCCGCCCCAGGCCCCGACTGGCCGCGGTCACCAGCGCCACCTTGCCAGCCAAGGACTGCGTCATGTCACACCTCGTTTAGGTCAAATGCAGGCTTCGCGACGCGAGGAGCACTTCGCGGAGGAAGAACACCAGGGCTGCCACGAAGGCGGCCATGGCCAGGATGAAGAGCGAGGCCACCACCAAGGCCACGCTGGCCTTCATCACGGCCCCGAGAAACACCGTGGCGATGCTCACGCACACCAGCAGGGCCGCGGTGGTGCCGGCCGTGATGGCCAGGTTCACCAGCTTCCGCCGCCGGGCCAGGATGTGCATTTCCATGCGAATGCCGGGCATCCGATCTTCCAAGGCCGTTTCAAGCCGGTCATTGAGGGCCCGCGCCCGGTCCACGATGCGCGCCAGCCGTGCAGAGAGCACCCCGAGGATGGTGCCGATGGACGTCAGCAAGAAGACCGGCGCCACCGAGAGTTGGATGACATGGGAGATGTTGGTGATGGTCTGGTCGGAGACGGGGGCGGGAAGGGGAACGGGCATAGCTATAGCTATCAGCCGTCGGCTCTCGACTGTCAACCGATAGCTGAAAGGGGCTAACCGCTAAAGCACTTCCTCTTCGAAATCCAGAAGGTGGCCGCTCTTGCGGGCCTTGGTCTTGAGGTAGCGCAGGTTGTGGGGGTTGGAGGCCAGTTGGTGACGCTCCCGCTCCACCTCGATGCCGGCGGATTCCAGGGCGCCGATCTTGCGGGGATTGTTGGTGAGCAGTTTCACCTGGGTGATGCCGAAAAATTTCAGCATCTCCACCGCGCAGTCGTAGGTGCGCAGGTCATCGGGGAAGCCCAGCGAGTGGTTGGCCTCCACCGTGTCGAGTCCCTGTTCCTGCAGCGTGTAGGCCTTGAGCTTGTTCAGGAGGCCGATGCCCCGACCCTCTTGGCGCAGGTACAACACCATGCCGCCGTGTTCGGAGATGTGGCGCAAGGCCTCTTCAAGCTGCTGGCGGCAGTCGCATTTCAGGCTGCCCAGCACATCGCCGGTCCAACACTCCGAGTGGATGCGCACTGCGATGCGGCGGCGGGCGTCGATCTCGCCGCTGACGATGGCGAGGTGCTCCTTGCCCGTGGCGTGCTCGAGGAAGCCGTAGACGGTGAACATACCGAAGATGGAGGGGACATTCGCCTTGGCAATGAAAGGCACCTTGTCCGCCTGGAGCTTACAGAAGAGCTCAAGCTTCGGGGCGCTGCTGGGATCTTTGGGCGACATGGGAGTCCAGGAAAAGGGCGGCTTGGTCTTTGGATGCCACCCGAGGCAGGGATGAAGTTTGATGTCAGGGTTCCATCCGGGCAACCCATTTCGTCTAATTCATATTCTAGACAATATCGCGACCCATTTGAGCCACCACAGCGGCTTCCACCTGAGCGATGAAGGCCTCCAGGGGCTGGGCGGCCTTGGCGCCGGAGGCCAGCCGGTGGCCGCCGCCGCCGAACTGGCGGCAGACGGCGTTTACGTCCACCAATTCCCGGGACCGCAGGCTGACCTTGGCGCGGCCGTCGTCGGTTTCCGAGAAGAGCGCCGCCACCTCCACCCCCTTCAGCTTGCGAGGTTCTTCCACCAGTTCGTCCAGATCTTCGTGCGTGGCGCCACAGGCGACGAGGTCCGCCTGGGTCACGGAGACGTAGGCGAAGCGTCCGCCGTCGCGAAGCTGTAACCCGCCCATGGCCCGGCCGAAGAGCTTGAGCTTGGCGGGCGTGGCCGTCTGGTAGAGGGCATTGTAAGTGCGGGCAGGATGGATGCCCTGGGCGATGAGATCCGCGGCTGCATGGTGGATTTTCGGAGTGCTGTTGGAGTGGCGGAAGTTGCCCGTGTCGCTCACCATGCCCGCATAAAGCGCCTGGGCCATTACGGGGGGGAGGTCCCCGCCGATGCGGGGCCGCACCAGGTCGTAGACCAGTTCTGCGCTGGCGCTGGCGGTGGAATCGGTGAACTCGGCATCGAAGCCTTTGGGCGCGTCCTTCAGGTGGTGATCGAGGCATGCGCGGGCGGCCTCGGTCCGCTCGAAGGCCGCAAACAGCGGTCCCATGCGGTGGGGTTCCGAGGCATCGATGAGCAGCCAGGCATCCGGCCACGCGGCCAGCTCCCGGTGGGCGCCCAGGGGGTCGTAAGCCTCGACCCAGCCCTCGGGATCCAGAAAGCGAAGGTTCTCGGGCAGCGCAGGGGTCACCACGATCCGGGTTTCCTTACCGGCCTCTTTCAGGTGGGCGGCCAACGCAATGGCCGCGCCCACACCATCCCCGTCAGGATTCTCGTGCGTCGTGAGAAGGACCCGGGCATGGCAGTCGAGAAAGGCGGAGAAACGATCGAGCATGAATCTTGACCTCGACAGTCAGGATACCAGCCTTAGTGCTGTTCCCTTTCCCGGTATCAGCTCTGCCGATTCGCGAGACCGTGCCGACCCGTCCTTAGAGCTGTTCCTTTTTACTCTCCAGGCTGCCGGGCTTGAAGGCCTTCAGTTCATGCACCACTTCAGCCAGCAGGGCCCGTTTCAGGGCATAAGGCAAGAAGGCACTCTTGAACCCCATGATGATGAGTTCCTTGATTTCCTCGAGGTTGAAGCCCAGTTCCTCGTGGATGACCTGGAACTCGTGGCTGACCGTGGTGTTCGTCACCATACGGTTGTCCGTGTTCACCGTGACACGGAGGCCTAGGTCGTAGAAGAGGCGGATGGGATGATCGGCCATCTTCTTCACGGCCTTGGTCTGCACGTTGCTGGAGGGGCAGCACTCCAGCGGGATGCGGTGGTCGTTCACATAGTTCAGCAGGTCCCCATCCTCGATGAGCCGCACACCGTGGCCGATGCGGTGGGCTCCGCAGAGGTGGATGGCCTGGTGGATGCTCTCGGGGCCGTAGGCCTCGCCTGCGTGGAGGGTGCAGTTGATGTTGTTCTGGAGCACGCGGCTGAAGGCGTCCTTGTGGCGCTTGGCGGGGAAGTTCTCCTCGGCGCCCGCCAGGTCAAAACCCACCACGCCCTTGTTCTTGAAGGCCACGGTGAGGTCCGCCAGCCGCAGCGAGATGTCCGGTGAGATGTGGCGCATGCCGCAGAGGATGACGCCGGTCTTGATGTTGTACTTCCGCTCGGCCTGGGCCAGGCCTTCCAGCACCGCCTGTACGATGGCGTGGAGCGTCAGCCCCTGCTGCTGATGGAGGATGGGGCTGTAGCGCACTTCCAGGTAGCGGACATTCTCCTTGGCCGAATCCTCGGCCAATTCGAACGCGGTGCGCACCAGGCTTTCATAGGTCTGCATCACCGAAAGGGTGACGTCGAAGGCCCTGAGGTATTCCACCAGTGACTTGCAGTCGTCCCCCACCTCCACGAAGGGGCGTAGCCCCTCGATAGAGTCCGCGGGGAGCTTCACTTTCTGCTGTTCTGCCAAGTCAAGGATGGTCGCTATACGGAGACTGCCGTCCAGATGGACGTGCAAATCCGTCTTGGGAAGACGCTGGAGATCCTGGATCGTGAGCTTAGCCATGGTCCAGCCTAGCGCTTTGCAAGCCTGGCGGCTATGAGATGAAGACCCAGGAGTAGGCAAAAGCCCGACTCCGCCAATTTCTACGCGGGGGAGCCCCGCTAGGCGTTGCGAAACCTCTGGAGGTAGACAAAGCAAAATCCGGCTCTGCCGGGTTTTGCGCGGGGGCCTGGGGGGAGGCTCCAGGTCCCTGCGCCCCTTGGTGCGTGGGAGTAACGCAAAGCGTTGCGATACCTGGAGGCGCGCAGCGCGGAACCCCCGGAGAGCATCAAGTGCTGAGCTGGCTCATCCGGTGGGCGAGCACGGAATCGTCGGTTACAAGACCCTGGCAGGCCTGGCACAGTCCGAATATCTGGTGGCTGTGATGCATCGGCTTGAAGGCAAACTCCCGGCAGATCTGCTCCTGGAGGGCCTCCAGGTCCGGACGGAAGAACTCGATAATGGCGTCGCAGTTCAGGCAGATCAGGTGGTCGTGGTGCTCATCACTGCGGACGGCCTCGTAGTGGGCGTGCTGGTCGCCGAAGCTGCTCTTCCGCACCAGGCCGCACTGCACCAACAGGTCCAGCGTGCGGTAGACCGTGGCCCGGCTGATGGCCTTGCCCTTCTGCTTCAGGGCCATGTGCAGCTGATCGGCATCGAAATGGTGGGGCTGGCCGAAGACCTCCTCCACCAGTTCCAGGCGTTCACCGGTCAGTTTCAGCTGGCGGGACCGCAGAAAGCTCTCGAATCGCTGCTGTTCCTCGGGCCGTTCGATCTTGGTCTTGCGCATGGGACCCTCAGCGGGAAGCTTAACTGATTTGTTTGAGAATCCGTCGCACAATCACCTTTTTACAAACCTAGACCCAAGGAGTATTATTACCTTCCCGTATACATAGTGGAGTGCCCATGGCCATCGTCATTATCGAATCCCCCCAACTTTCCTCCGACCAGAAAGCACGGATCGGAGAACGGGTCATCACGGCCCTCCAGCATGAAGGCATGGCGCCCGGCTCCGTGGTGGTGCTCTTCCAGCCCGAACGGGGTGACATCTATGTGGATGGCCTGCTCGTTCAGGCCCAGGCGACGGCGCTCGCTCCCACCCCCTTCACGCCTGCCCCGAAGGCCCCTGTGCAGGTGCCCGCTTCGGAGCCGGCGCCGGCCTTCAAGACCAAGGCCCGGCGTTCCAAGCCCGAACTCGAGGACCTGAAGAACCAACTCATGCGGACCCTGCAGGACAAGGGTTCCTTGAGCAGCTTCGAGGCCCAGGTTGCCCTGGATCTCAAAGAGTGCGATTGGGCCCCCGCCACCCTCCGGCGCCTATTCACCGAACTGGAGGAGGCCAAGTTGATCGTCAAGAGCGGCCAGAAGCGTGGCACGCGCTATGTCTGGAAGGGCATCGTGAACAGCCCCCAGCCCACGCCATCCGTGAAGCTCGTGAAGGCGGAACCCGAAGAGGGTTAATTTTGTCCGGGGGTTCCGCGCTGCGCGCATACCCCCGGGTCCTCTGCTTTTATTCTCCAAGGATTCCGCGCTGCGCGCTCCCGGGTATCGCATCGACTAGCGTTGCTCCTCTGCTTTTCCGCTGAAGGTTGCGGTCTGCCACACTCGGTCTATGGAATGGTTTGCCTGGGATTTCAACCATCCCGCCTATTTCGCCATCTACGCTGACAAGGTCCAGGACGCGGCCGTAGAGGGCCCTGCGCTGGCGGCCTTGCTGGACCTGAAGCCCGGAAGTCGGGTGCTCGACCTCCCCTGTGGCTGGGGCCGCCTGCATCCCCATCTCCGCGCACGGGGCCTGGAGATCATCGGCGGGGACTTGAGCCCCCTCAATCTGGCGAGACACCAGGCCGACCATCCCGCGCCCCTCGTCCGCCTAGACTTTCGGGCTCTCCCCTTCCATACGGGGGGCGCCGACGGCGTGTTCTGCGCCTACACGAGCTGGGGCTATTTCGCCACCGAGGCGGAGAACCTCCTCCAGCTCTCGGAGTTCGCCCGGGTGCTGCGTCCCGGGGGTACGCTCCTGCTGGACCTGGCGGGACGGACCTACCTTCGGAGCCTGGTGGCGCAGGGGGAAGCCGATTGGCTGGAATATCCGGAGGGCTACCAGGAGCGGGCCCAGTGGAGCCCGGACGGCCGTCGCATCTTCACGGAACGGCTCTGCCAGGGTGCGGCTTTCCGCCACGACATCTGGATTCCCACGGATGCCGAGATCCGCGCGTTCCTGGACGAGGCAGGCTTCGTGGTGGCCCGAGCCTACGGCGGACTGGATGGACGTCCCTGGGCCGAGGCAGAGGACCGCTGGATCTACCGCGCCTTCAAGCAGTGAAACCCCGGGTCGCCAGCAAGTAAGCGCCGAAGCCCAGTCCGCACAACCCCAGGGCCACGGGCAGGCCCAGTCCCTGCACCAGGGCGCCACCCAGCAGGGGGCCCAACATCAAGCCCACAGAGTAGGCGAGGTTCAGGACGGAAAAGGCGGAAGCGAAGCTCTGGCTGCCCTGCCGTTCCACCTGGTCCGCCACCGCTGGGCTGCAGGGGCTCATGATGAAGCTGGCCGTGGCGCCCAGGCCCATCATGGCGAGGACCACCATCCAGGGAGCCGGAACCAGGACTGGCAGCGGCAGCATGATCACCGATAAAACGAGGCCCATGCGCAGCACCTTCACGCGCCCGATGCGGTCGGACAGCCGCCCCATCAGCGGCGAGGAGAAGGTATGGGCCAGGGCTGCAGCCGCGAAGCAGAGGCCGATCTGGGTGGGGCTCAGGCCCAGGCGATGGTCCAGATCCAGCGGGAGGGTGGACTCGATCAGGGCCCACAGCCCCGACCCCAGCGCCATGGCCCCCGCGAAGAGCCGGATGACAGGATTGGACAGCAATTGTCGGAAAGGAAGGCGTGGCCCCCGCTTCGGTTCCACCACCGGCAGCAGGAAGGCCCGCCCGCCTGCATCCAGGGCCACCAGCACGGTACCCAGCAGAAACGGGGCGGACGGCCCCACGTGCTGATCCAGGAAGCCCGACAGGGGAGGGCCGATGAGCACGCCGAGGTTCGCCGCGGCGAAGGCCGTCCCCATGGCCCGCCCTCTCGACTCCTTCGGAAAGTGGTCCGCCAGGAGTGCCATCCCCGGTAGCCAGGTGGCAGAGCCCGCCGCGCCCTGGAGGAAGCGGGCCAGGACCAGCAGCCAGTATTGCTTCGACACTGCGAACACCAGCGTGGTCACGGCGAGGCCGGCCAGCCCCCAGAGCATGGGCGTGCGTCGGCCGTAGCGGTCCGAAAGCATGGCCACTGGGAAGGTGGCCAGCAGCAGGGCCACGGCGTAGCTGCCGAAGAGGATGCCGATTTGCATCTGGTTGAGGTTCAACTCCCGGGCGTACCTCGGCAGCAGGGGCACCAGCAGGTAGTAGAGGAGCATGTCCACATGGAAGGCGAGCGCCGTCACGAGCAGGGCGGCGGTCTGGGGCGAAGGGCGGCGCATGCTTCATGGAACCATACGCCGCACCAGCCTTCCCAGCGGTGTTCACCCCCGGGCCATCTCCACCTTGGGATAGGCCACATGGAACCCGCAGGCTTCATAGGACCGCTGGCTGGCCGTTCCGGGGGCCGTGGAGGCGCAGGCCAAATCACAGCCCCGCTCCTTCGCCAAGGCAAGGCGGGCCCGGATGAGCGCCTGCTGGAGGCCCTGCCCTCGGCAGCGGGGCAGCACGGCGTCACCCGACAGCAGGGCCACGCCATCCACGATGCCGAGCATGGCCGCTCCCGCAGGTTCCCCGTCCACGAAGGCCAGGAAACCCCAGGCGTCGAGGACGTCGAGGGCGGCTTCGAAGGGCGGTTCCAGGTCCCACCAGTCGTCCCTCTCCAAGAACCCCGCAGCCACGATGCGGTTGTAGGTGCGCGCCTCCTCCAGCCGGGCAGGACGGATCCCCCGCTCGGGGGCGGAGATGGGTCGGGGTGGATCCGGGACGTCCCGGACCCACAGCTGCTGAAACTGGTGCAGGCGGTAGCCCCGCCGGGCGAGCAGCGGCCAGAGTTCGGGGTCGGCGCCTGGGCTCAGTTCCAGCACCGTGGGCGCCCCGAGGAAGGCCTCGACCGCCGCCAACTCTGCCTCGGCAACGGGCTCAACCAGGCCCAGAGCCTGGTTGAGCGGATGGGCCGCGCCGCGAAAATGGGCGAAGCCGCCCCCCACCGGCAGACTCTGGCCGCCGGCAGCCCGGTTGAATCGCTCGTTCTGAAGGGCCTGGGCGCGCTCCAAACGGCGGGCCAGACAGGACAAATTGTGGAACATGGGAAACTCCAAAGGAACGGCCGCACGGGGCTGCGTCAACCGCAGCCTGCCTCAACGTCACATCCAGGCCTCAGCCCAGGCGCACTGCGTACGCGCCAAGTCCAGGCGGGCAGCAATGGGGATGGAGGGGACAGGTCAGAGGCCTACTCGGAGATCAAATCAAAGCCTAGCCGATAGCGCGAATGTAGAAAAGCGCGGCCCCCTCCTGGGGACCGTGTTGGTCAAGCAGATGCAGGGCTTTGCCGGGCGTCTGCGCAGGGGTCCGGGGGGAGGCTTTGGGTCCGCGCGCCCTTCGGCGCGTGGGAGCAACGCTAAGCGTTGCGATACCCGGAGGCGCGCAGCGCCCTCCGCCTCACGCAGCCTCCCCAGGAGGCTGCTCCCGCTCCATCGTCGCGGAGACGGAGCCTCCCCCGGAAAACATAAGCACGGCCCCCTTGCGGGGGCCATGGTGGATCGGTAAGCCGGGTTCTGTCGCGGGACGTCATTCCTCTGGGATGGCTGTTGCCAGCCACCTCTAGCGACCTACCCGCCGGCTCGGTCGGGTCAACCCTCACCGCTTGCGCGGTACGCCGGCTTATTTGGTCTTGCTCCCTGGGGGGTTTACCTTGCCCGTCCTGTTGCCAGTCCGGCGGTGGGCTCTTACCCCACCGTTTCACCCTTGCCTGATCCGCTTGCGCGGCCATCGGCGGTCTGTTCTCTGTTGCACTGTCCGTCGGGTCACCCCGCCCTGGTGTTACCAGGCCCAGTACCCTGCGGAGCCCGGACTTTCCTCTGCCCTTACGGACAGCGACGCCCTGATCCACAGGTACACGGTATCACCTCAGCGAGAATTTCAGGGCGAGCCGAAAGGTGGCGGAGGCAGGCTGCCCGTCGAGGCGTGCGGGCTCGAACCGCCACTGGCGGGCCGCCTGCAAGGCCGCCTCGTGGAAGACCGGGTGGCCTTCCAGCACCTGGACCTGGCTCGGCTGGCCCCGCTCGTCCACGGTCATCATCAGCACCACGGGCCCCTGGATCCGCGCACTGCGGGCGAAATCGGGATAAACCGGATCCACCCGATGCAGCACCGCGAGCCCCACCATGGAGAAGTCATGAACCACCAGACTGGCCACCGGTGCGGCCAATGGCACGCCCGTGGACGTGTTGGGACCGGGGGTGCGAGCCCCGATTCCCGCGGGATCCACATGATGATCCTCGGTGGCGAGGCCGGCGGCAGGCTGGTCTGGAACGGCCGCCTGGACCACCAGCGGTGCACTTGCAGTGGCCTGGGTGCCGGCGGCCGGTGTGACCGAGGGAGCGGGAGGGGGCGGGGAGCGAGGGACGAGAACGCCAGGGCCGCGCTGCCGAGCAGGAGATAGATCAGCCCGGACCACCCGGCCGTCCGTAGGTGATCCGGGCGGGGTGCAGAGGCGGCGATGGCGCAGGGTTGGAGGGTGGGTGGCAGGTCCATAAAGGGTTCGTTCAGAAATAACCTTGACGATTGTGCGGAGCGCCGGGCGAGCATGGCGAGGAAAGGGCCCGCCGGCATGGTGGTTCCATATCAAGGGGCCTTGACGACGCCAGGCGAC
>JANYAS010000088.1 GCA_025361205.1 Holophagaceae bacterium | reverse complement strand
TGGGGCAGCTGGAGTCCCTCCGGGACGAGCATCCATCCGATGGGGGCCACCTCCGCAACCTCGGCTACCTTCGCCTGCTCCTCCAGGACCCCGATGGTGCGGAACTCGCCCTGCACCAGGCCCTCGCCTTGAATGGGCAGGATCCGAAGGCTCTCGAACTGTCCGGTCTCGTGCATCTGCACCTCAGCGAGCCATCCGAGGCAAAGGCCTGGCTGTTGAAGGCCCTCAGCCTGAACCCGAAGGACCCTCGCACGTTGCGCCTCATGGCCATTGCCATGGAGCAATTGGGCGACTTGGCGGGGGCGGAGGCCCAGCTGGTGGCGGCGCTGAACGCCGATGCGTTCTACTACTGGGGCTGGCATGCCCTGGGCGAACTGCTGCTGAAGCGCGGTGAACTGGCCGAAGGCTTGCGCTGCATCAATAGGGCCCGCAGCCTGCACGTTTGCGATCCCGCCAGCTACTTCATCCTCGCGGAGGTCTTCAGTGAGCAGGGCCATCTGGAACTGGCCCAAGGCCAGTTGCACACGCTCATGTTGCTGGCGCCGCCCGCACCCGTGCTGGCCGAGGCTCAGGCCTTGTTGGGCGAATTGAAACGCGACATGGGCGACCGGGACGGCGCTGTGTCCTACTTTAGCCTTGCCACCGAAACCGACCCTGACGCCGCGAATCCATGGGCGGCCTTGGGGGACATGGCCCGCGAGGAATGCCGTTGGGACGACGCACTGCGCTGCTACCGGGAGGCCCTCATGCGGGAGCCCGAGGCTGCGGATCTTCAGGTCCAGCTCGGCTATGTGCTGGTGGAAAGCCGCCAGTGCACCCTTGCAGAGCAGGCCTTTCTTCAGGCCCTCGAACTCGACCCCGGGGAGTACAGCGCCTACCTGGGTTTGTCCGAGGTCTACCGCTTCGCCAACCGTCCCGAGGACCAGCTGAGCATGGTGGACCAGGCCATGACTCTGGCGCCGCAGGATGCCGACGTCTGGAATGCCAAGGGTGTCGCCCTGGAGGTCACCGACCAATGGCAGGAGGCCACCGAAGCCTACGAAAAGGCCCTGGCCCTCGAGCCCCATCACCGCAAAGCCGCGAATAACCTCGGTTTCGTCCTCGAAAAGCGCATGACCAATGGCGAACCCGAGCTGCGCACCCGGGCCACCGAAGCCTGGAAGCAGCGCCTCCTCCTCTGCCGGGAAGAGGGGCAGAGTCTGAAGATGGCCACCGAGCATCTCGCCCTCTTGGGCGTGGATGACGACACCATCCACGAGTGGCTGCGGCCTGGCTTCCTGGTGGCCGAATCCCAGGGGTAGCCGCCCCGTTAATGGTTCGTCACCTGAATGATTGCAGCCAGTTACGGCTGGGCCTGCCTCGATTGTGGAAAAGCCTGTGGATTGATCCCCTTTCGAGGCACTAAGCCCTGTCCAGAGACGGATTTCCGGGATAGATTACTATTCAAGGCCGTGAAATTAGTCATTTGTTTTCAATACTTACATTGTTGATTCCAAGAGTTCCCGCTCATTGGTCTGAATTCGGAGTTATCCACATTTTTCGCTTTCTTTCGCATTGACAGGAAAACGCCCTTGGACCCAGGGGAAGGAAGGGCGAAAACGGGTTCGTCAACACCTTTTCGTCACACCAGCGCCTCCGCCTCCCGCAGCTGCACGCTTACAAGCCGGGAGCACCCGGCCTCCTCCATGGTGACGCCATAGAGGGTGTCCGCCGCGATCATGGTTGGCTTCTGATGAGTGATGACGATGAACTGGGTATCGGCCTTCATCCGCTGCACCATGGCAGCGAAGCGGCCCTGGTTGGCCTCATCCAGGGGCGCATCCACCTCATCCAGAACGCAAAATGGACTGGGCTTGAAGTGGAAGATGGCGAAGAGCAGTGAGATGGCCGTGAGCGCCTTCTCCCCGCCGCTCAGCAGGGTGAGGGCCTTGGCCGTCTTGCCCGGTGGCTGGGCCGTGATCTCGATGCCGCATTCGAGGAGGTTCTTGGGGTCCTCCAGGCTCAGGTGGGCGTTCCCACCGCCGAAGGCCTCCCGGAAGACCTCCTGGAACCGGGTATTCACGAAGTCGAAGGCCTCCCGGAAGCGCTCCTCGCTGGTGACATTGATCTCCTGAATGGTGGATTCCAGGTTCCCGATGGCCGCGGTGACGTCCGCCCGCTGCTCATTCATGAAGGCCATGCGGGTCTCGGCTTCCTCCAGCTCCTGGATGGCCAGGGGATTCACACCACCGAGATCCAGGCGTCGGCCATGCAGCTCATTGAGCCGAATCTGATGGACCAGTTCACCCTCGTCCCAGGCCTCGCGTTCGGCCTCGCTGATGCCGGACAGGAAGGCGGGGACTTCCAGCCCCAGCGCCAGCTCGACCTCCTTGGCCAGGGCTTCCTGGCTGCCCTGTACCTGAGCATCATGGATCAGCACCTCCTGATGCTGGGCCCGGGCATTCTCCAGGGCGCCCTGCAACTCGCGGGCGGCCCGCTCCTGCACCCGCAGCTTCTCCTGGTCCAGTTCCAACCGGGGTTGAGCCTCCCGGGCCTGGGCCTGCACGCCCTCCCGCTCCAGGAGCAGGGTTTGGGACTCGGTCTCCAGGTCGGCGAGACGCTTCCCACAGCCTTCCATGCGCTCGATCTGCTCAGCGGACTCCGCCTCCAGGCGCTGCCGCTCGGCCTCCAAATCGAAGCGGCTCCGCTGGAACAGTTGCAGGTGGCGCTCGTGGCCATCCCGCTCCGCCCAGACGGCATCGCGGCTTCGGGCGGCCTCAAGTCGCTGATCCCGGCACGCGTCCAAGCGCAGGCGAGCATCCCGCACCCGCACCTCGGCCTGCAGGATGGCTTCTTCCAGCGCGGCGTCACCCGCTTCCTCCGGGTGCTGCTCGAGCTCGCGCAGCAGTCCCTGGAGCCGCTTGATCTCGGTTTCGATCTGCTCCCACAGGGCATCCGCCCGCTCGCTGGCAGCATGGATCTCGGATAGCTGTCCCTGGAGCGAGGCCTTCTGCGCCTTCAGGGAATCCGCGCGGCGCTGGAGGGCCCGCAGGTCCTCATCGATTTCCAGCGACCGCTCCCGGGCGGTGCGGGCCTCGTCGCCCCCCCTGCCGCGCTGAGTTTCCAGTTCCTCCAGGCGGTCCAGCAAAGCTTCCCGCGTGGCCCGAGCCTCCTCCTGCTCCCCCCTCAACTTGAGCGGCGACGCCGCAGGCGCGGCGACGCCCAATTGCAGGGGCCCATAGGGCAGGCGGATGAAGGCCGGGGAAACGAACGCCAGATCGGGATGGGCCAGGGCGAGGGCAGGCATCGCCTCGTCGGAGCAACGGAAGGCCCGGTCCAGCAGGCTGCTGAGGGGCCGCTCCGAACCCGTCCAGCGAAGGTGGGACCGCAGGGGTTCACAACCATCGGGAGCGGGCGGTGCAGGCACCTGGCCCTCCAGGGCCATCAGCAGCTGCCCCGGGCCTCCAGCGGCCAGCCTGGCCAGGTCTGCGTCCACCGACAGGGACTGGAGCCAGACCCCTAGCAGTCGCTCCACATCCGGCCGCAGGGCCTCGTCCACGGTCAGGAGTTCCACCAGCCCGTGGGGACGGGCTCCCTGCTCCTTCAACCAGGTCAGCCCCTTCTGAAGCGCTTCATCCCCGAAGCTCTTCGCTAGCAGATCCGAGAGCTGGCGCAGCCGGCGCTCGGCGGCGTCCAGTTCCGCCTCGGCGCGGTGGTGGTCCTGGGCCAGGGTCCGCTGAGTCTCCTCCAGAACTTCCGCACGCCGACGCTGGTCGAAGGACGCCTCCTCGGCCTGCTCCAACTGGGACATCAGCCCCTCCAGGGCCCGCTCCACCTGGACGGCTTCGGCTTGCAGGCTCTCCAGGCGCGGAGCTCGGACGGACTCCTCGTGGTTCAAGGCATCCAGCCGGCCCTCGAGCTGGGCGATCTGGCTCTGGAAGCCCAGCCGCTGCTTCTGGCGAGCCAGCGCCTCTTGCTGGCTCTCCGTTTTCCGCTCACGAAGGGCATGGAGCTCGGTCTCCTGATGGCGCAGCGCCCCCTGGGCCAGGGCGACGGTCTCTTCGACCTTGGTCAGTTCCGCCTCGTGGCCTACCAGCCGCCCCGCGGCCTCCTGAAGCTGGGTTTCGAGGGCGGCGAAGGAATCGCCGGATTCAGCCAACCGCGCCGCCAGGGCCTGGATGCGCTCCTCCAGGCGACAGCGCCCTTCCTGGGCCTCGCCCTGGCGTTCCTCCTGGAAGTTGCGCTCCTGGTCCGCCAGTTGAAGGCGCTGATCCAGGCCCAGGATCGCGCTGGAGCGGCGGGCCTGGACCTGCTGCTGCTCATCCACCGAAAGCCGCAGGGTCTCGACCTCGGAGGCCTTCTCGGAGACTTGGGCGGTGAGTTCGGCCACCCGGCGTTCGGTCTGATCCAGCTCATCGAGGATGCGCCGCTTGGCCGCTTCCAGTTCCACCGCCTTGCCCGCCAGCAGGATGCGCTGGGTGACCTTGATCTCTGTGTCCAGTTCCTTCGCCTTCCGGGCGCGGGAGGCCTGGCGGCGCAGGGAATCCATCTGCTTGTTCAGTTCGAACAGGATGTCATCGAGGCGCTGGAGGTTACTGCGCGTCTCATCCAGGCGTTTTTCCGCGTCGCCGCGGCGCAGCTTGTAGCGCGTGATGCCCGCGGCCTCCTCCAGCAGCAGCCGACGGTCCTTGGGCTTGCTGCTCAGGATGAGATCGATCTGCCCCTGCTGGATAAAGCTGTAGGCGCGGGTCCCCATGCCCGTATCGAGTAGGAGATCCTGGACGTCCTTGAGCCGGGCCTCGCGGCCGTTGATGCGGTATTCACTGCCGGTATCGCGGTAGAGGCGTCGGGAGATCATGACTTCCCGGGTCGCGCCGGGCAGGGTCGGATCGGGCATCTCGAGGACCAGCTTCACCTCGGACAGGCCCATGGGGCGACGCTGCGCCGTACCGCCGAAAATCACGTCGGCCATCTCGGCGCCGCGGAGCATGGAGGGGCGCTGCTCGCCAAGCACCCAGGCCAGGCTGTCCGAAATGTTTGATTTGCCGCAGCCGTTCGGCCCCACCACGGCCGTCATCCCGGGCGGGAAGCTGAGCTTCTGGGCGTCGGCGAAGGACTTGAATCCATGGAGTTCGAGGGAGATCAGGCGCACGCGGTCAGCGCTCCGGGAAAGTCAGATGGGAACATCTCCCTCCATCATTCCACATCACACCTTGGATTCGGCCCCCCTTGGGTATCGGCCGGAAGCCCGGTAGACTCGGGTCTTCCCTTAGGTCAGCCAGGAGTCACCTTTACCGTGAAATTCTCCCTTCTCGCCCCTCCCGAGGCGTCGCTGCTCTGGCTGGAGGCCCATGGGGTGGTGGCAGGTGCGTTCCGACGCCCCCTGAAGGGCTTTCCCGAGGAAAGCCTGCTCGCACCAGCCCTGGCGGCCCTTCCCGCCGGACCCACCCGCTGGGTGGTGGACGACCTGTGGACACCTTCCCTGCTGCTCCGGGACCTCACCGAGCTGCCTCGCGGCGCCGAGGCTCAGGAGGCCTTCTTCCGCTGGCGGTTCACCCAAGCCCTGGCCCTTGACGAACCCCATTTCGTCCAGGCCCTGGAGGTGGAGCCCGGAACCTGGCTGGCCTCGGGCATTCGCGAGGAACTCCGGGAATCTATGCTCCAGCTCGGCCAACGCCTCGATCGCAGCCTCCATGCCCTGACGCCCCGCTGGCTGCACCTCTACAACCTGCTGGCCCCCTCCCTCGAACTCCCCGGCATGCTCCTGTCCCTGAGCCCATTGGAACCTGGAAAGTACGCCGGAACCCTCGTGGCCTGGGGCCGCACCCTCTGCCTGCTGCGTCAGTGGTCGGAACCCCTGAATCCCGAGGGCTGGATTGAAGAGCGCATCGCGCCCAGCGCCGCCTTCCTCCAGCGGGAATCGCGAACCCCCCAGCAGCTGTTCATCTGGGGAGCCCCCACCTGGCCTCATGGCGATCTGGCAGCACGCATCCTGGATGAGCGGTTTGTGCTGGGGGAGCAGCGCTGATGTCCATCCCTGTTCTCCCCCTCAACCTGGCCCCCCGTCCCAGCCTCTGGCGCCAGCGCCACCAGGCCTTCGGATGGATCGCCCTTGGCCTCGGGATGACCCTTTTGGCGGGGGCCATTGGCTTCACCTGGCGTGCCTACCATCAGGCGAACCGGGCCGGACGGGATGCCGTCAGCCTGACCGCAGAAGCCAAACGCGCGGCCAGTCAGGAACAGCAGATTCAGGTCTCCCTACAGGACATGGATGCCGTCCGCGAACAGTCCCGGTGGAAATTGGCCGAACGGATCCTCCAGGAACGCAGCCTGCCCTGGTCGAGATTGACCGCCGAACTCGAGCAGTGCATGGTCCCCGACATGCGCCTGAAAGGGTTGCAGCGAACCCGGGGGAACGCCCAGCAGGTGGTGATGAAACTCAAGGGCGAGGCCAAGACTCGCCCCGCCGAAGCCGCTTTTGTGGAGGCCCTGCGAGGAACCCCGGCCTTCGCCCAGGTCGTGCTGGAACGGGAATCCGAACGCGTCGGAGGCGGCTGGGATTTCGAGATCAGCTTGCCGACGGCCCTCGTGCCCCCACCATTCCAGGTCAAGGCCATCAAGCAAGGCCCAGCCTCCGCTGCTGCCGTTCCTGCCCGGGTGGTGGCTGGTCCCCTTGCCACTCCCACCGCGGCCCGCTTGCCGGCCACGGGATCTGCCCCTGCCACCCCTAAGCCCACACGGCTCGCACCCCCTCCGATCCGGCCCGCGGCGCCGCTGGCCCAGGGTACCCCCGAGGGCCTGCAGAACCGCCCGGCCCCCGAAGTAGGTGAGGAAGCAGGTGGCCGTCAACGCCGACCCCGATCGCGTCCCAGTGATCCGAGGAACCCCCGATGAGCAGTCCCCTTCGCGCGAGCCGCCTACGTCTGGCCCTGGGCGCCCTGGGCGCCATCCTCGGCCTGGGCATAGCCCTCTTCCTGCTCCCTGACGCCTCCGGGCAGCTGGCCCAGAAGCTAAAATCCAAGCGCGAGGCCGAACTCAGCCGGAACCAGCAGGTGCAGCAACTCCAGGAGCTGCAGCGCCTGGCTGACCGCATCCGGCGCGGTCGGGACACTCTGGCCGACCTGGAGGCCCGCCTGCCCCGCGGTTCTGCGGGCGAGCTTCAGTGGAATCTCAGCAAGACCCTGCACACCCTGACCCAGAAGCATGGTCTTCGCCTGCAGTCCGTGAAATATGGCCTGCCCAGCCGCGAGGGGGCCCGCGGTACCGATCTCGAATCTGTGGAGGTCGAGTTCGTGGCCTTGGGCGTCTACGCCAACCTCAAGGCCTTTATGCTCGACCTCGAAGGCTCTGGCTTGGCCTTTGCGGTTCGGGACGGGCGCCTGGAGGAGAGCCCGGAAGGTGCCCGCCTCAACATCGTGCTGCGCGCCTTCAGGAAAGCGGGCGCCCCCGAACGTGAGGAGGGTGAGGCATGAACGCATCCTCCGGCTCATTCGATTTCAAGGCCTTGACCCAGGAATTGCGGACCAACCGCAAGACTCAGGCCGCGCTCGCGGCCTTCATTCTGATCCTGGTCTACGCCGCTTACACCTTCCTCGCCCCCGATGCGCCCAAGGGTCGCCGGCCCGTGGACGCCCGAACGGGCTCGAGCCTCGATTCCCGGCAGTTGCAGGGGCTCCGCCGCCTCCCCGACCTCGCCGCCCTGGACCAGGCCGGAGAACTGCCGCCCAAGACCAAGGTACAGAGGGACCTTTTCATGTTCGAGGCCCCGCCGCCACCTCCGATGAAGGTGAAGCCGCCTCCGCCCCCGCCTCCACCGACGCCCGAGGAACTGGAGGCCCAGCGCCTGGCCCAAGTCAAGGCCACCGAATTTGCAGGCCGACCGCAGGATCTCCGCTACCTGGGTTTCTTCAAGGGCAGCCCCTCCGGTCTGGTGGGTGCCTTCATGAAGGGCGAGGAGCCGGTCACAATCATCCAGGGCTCCCTCGTGAAGGAACGCTGGAAGCTCGTGTCCATCCTCGACACCCGAGCCGAATTCCAGAACACGACGTATCCGGACCTGCGGTTGGTCCTCGAAGTCCGCGAGGCTTCGGGCAGCGCAACCGTGAACCAATTCTGATCCGAAGGATGTCCCTGATGCCGATCCCCGCCTTCGTTCCACTCCGCAAACTCCTGATGGTGGGCGCGGCCCTGCTGCTGGTCCTCGGTTGCAGCCTTCACAAGGCCAATAAGGCCTTTGACGAGGGCCGCTACGACGAGGCCGTCTCCGAATACCGGACCGTGCTCCGTAGCAATCCCACCAACACCAAGGCCCGAATCGGCATCAAGCGCGCCTCCCAGCGAGCTTCGGAAACCCACCTGGGCCTCGCCCGCCAGGCCGAGCTGCGGGGCTTCAGCGACACGGTGCTCTCGGAGGTCCGCAAGGCCCTGGTCCTGGATCCCGATAACCAGATCGCCCAGGACTGGCTTATCAAGCTGGAACAGAAGGCCGCCCGGGAGAAGGCGGAGGCCGATGCAGCCGAGGACCTGGACATGATGAAGGTCAAGGCCGACGCCATGAACGCGGTCCAGCTCAATCCCCGGTCCATCGACGGCATCGACCTGAACTTCAGCCGCAAGACCAGCCTGCGGGAGATCTTCGCGACCCTCAGCCGGGCCTCGGGGGTGAACATCATCCCCCACACCTCCTTCCAGGATCAGAGCGTTTCCATCGATCTGCGGGGCCTGGCCTTCCAACGGGTGCTGGACACGCTGATGCTCCAGAACGACCTGTTTTACAAGATGATCGACAAGAACACCATCATGGTCTTCAAGGCCACGCCCCAGAACCGGGAAGCGTACGAGAACCAGATTATCAAGACCTACTACCTGTCCTACGCCGATCCCAACGAGCTGCGCTCTACCCTCACCACCATCAACCCCCAGCTGCGGGTGTTCACGGACAAGCGGGTCAACGCCCTCATCGTCAAGGCCAAGCCTTTGGAACTGGCCATCGTGGATCAGGTGATCCGCACCCTGGACAAGGGCAAGGCCGAGGTGATGGTCTACTTCGAGCTGATGGAAGTCACCGAAAACACCCTCGAACAGGTGGGCTTGCTGCCGGTGCTCAACGCCAGCGACACTTCAGGCACCTATCGCGTGGGCGGCACCACGGTGAACAACACGTCGGGCATGAACACGAATTCCGGCTTCACCAAGATCCACACCGCCGATATCCGCCTGCTCTTCCCGAATCTGGCCCTCGACTTCCTCAAGAGCAACGGCGATGCCCGCTTGGTGGCCAGCCCGAACGTGCGGGTATCCTCCGGCGAGACCGGCGAGGTCAACATCGGCGAAAAGATTTCGACCACCCAGAGCCAGCTTTCCCTGCCCACCACCGGGGCTGCCGGCAGCGCGGCTGCGTCCTCTCTGTTGGGGGGCGTAGGCCAGACCTCGTTCTCCTACGAAGATGTCGGCGTAAAGATCAAGGTTGAACCCCGCGTCCACAACAACGGCGAGATCACGCTGAAGATCGACAGCACCGTCACGACATTGAAGTCGGGCTCCACGCCCGGGCGTCCTGACCTGGGCAAGCGTGATATCAAGACCTCGGCCCGCCTGCGCGACGGCGAGACGGCCATCTTCGGGGGCCTTCTGAAAGATGAAGAGCAGAAGAGCCTCCAGGGGATCTGGGGCCTGGCCGACATTCCGTTTATCGGTCGCTTGATCGGCAACACTCGGAACAGCAAGGCCAAGACCGACGTGATCCTCACCGTCCGTGCCGTGCTGGTGCGCAAGCCCGTTCTGTCGGAACAGGACATGGCTCCCTTCAATCCCGAAGACGCCAGCGCAAGGACAGGTCCCTTCTCGCCCGAACCAGTGAAGAAGGTTCCCGCTGTCTCACCTGGGCCGAAGCCAGTCCTTGCTCCCTCCACCGCACCCGCCGTAGCACCCTCTGCCCCAGCCGCACCCGCTATGACGCCACCAACCGCCCCCGACCAGCCAGCGACGACGCCGCCCGTTGCTCCCTCGGAGGCCATTCAGGACAAGAAGCCCCCCGCTCCCAGCGACCCGCCTCCCGCCCCCTCCGATCTGGTGATCTTCATGTCCCCCGTGGCCGCGGAGATCAAGGCCGGCGAGCGCGTCCGCATCACCCTGACCGTGAGCGGCGGCAAGGGCCTTAGCTCCGGCACCCTGGAACTCCGTCTGCCCCCTGGGCTCCGCCTTCAGAGCGTCGTTCCCGGCGAGTTCATCACCGGCGAAAGCGGCAGCCTTGAACAGTTCCCAGGGAAGGACGGTGCCCTGAGGTTGGTGTTCAGGCGCAGTCCCACAGGCATCGACAGTGGCTCCTTCGCGACCCTGGAATTGGAGGGGCTCACCGCGGGCAACGCGCCGGTCCTGATTCAGAGCGGACAATTCCTCGTCGGCAACTCCCCCATCTCTGGGCGCTGGTCCAACGCCCTCGTGACGGTGCAGTGAAGCGCCAGGGCGGGTTCACCCTGCTGGAGATGGTGGTCACCGCCACGGTGCTGCTGATCCTGGCCTCTGCGGTAGTACCGTTGGCCCGCAACGGGCTCAAGCGGCAGCAGGAGTTGGAACTGCGGCGATCGCTGCGCGAAATGCGCATGGCCATCGATGACTACAAGAAGCAGGCAGAACAGCAGAAGATCAAGGCGCCGCCCGTCGATGCCAACTTCTACCCCGAAAACCTCGAGATCATGGTGGAAGGAGTCCCCGCCACGGGCTCCACCACCCGCCGGGTGCGCTTCCTTCGTCGAATCCCCCGCGATCCCTTCACCGGGAAGGCCGAATGGGGCCTTCGAAGTACCAGCGACGACGCCAACAGCACCAGCTGGGGCGGTGGTCACGTCTATGACGTCTACAGCCTCTCCCAAGGCACGGGCATGAACGGCGTCCCCTACCGCGAGTGGTAGACCGGGGGAATCGGTGTTGCCTCAGTCGGTGAACCGCGCTAGGCTTGGTGTTCGGCATATCCGGAACCTGCGGGACCCGGAATGTTCTTTCAAGCGGATATGGCGGAATTGGTAGACGCGCTAGCTTCAGGATGCGGAAGGTGGGCGTGTCCAAGTGGCGGGTGTAGCGGCAGAACATCTCCATGTCCGAGCACAGGATGGACATGGGTTTCTTCGGGTCCCGGCCCTTGATCTGCTGGACGCGGTCCACGGCCTTCTTACGCG
>JANYAS010000174.1 GCA_025361205.1 Holophagaceae bacterium | reverse complement strand
GGCAACACGGCCATGGGCCTGGCCCTCATGGCCATCCAGAAGGGCTATCGGATCAAGGTCGTGGTGCGCGACACCATCTCCCAGGAGAAGCTCAACCAGCTGCTGGCCCTGGGCGTGGAGGTCCACAAGGCCGACACGAGCCTGCCGCCGGAACACCCGGACAGCTACAACAACATCACGCCCCGCCTCGCCCGGGAGACGCCGAACTGCTACTTCCCCGACCAGCATGGCAACCGTGAGAACAACGCCGCCCACTACCACGGCACCGGGCCCGAGATCTGGGAGCAGATGGAGGGCCGCATCGACTACCTGGTGGCCGGGGCGGGCACGGGTGGCACCATCGGTGGCGTGGGGCGTTTCCTGAAAGAGAAGGATTCGCGCATCAAGGTGGTGGCCGTGGATCCCGTGGGATCGGTCTTCTCCGATCACTTCCGCGGCAAGAAGGAGCTGAAGGCCGGGCCCTACCGCATCGAGGGGCTGGGCGACGAGTTCCTCATCAACACGATGGAATTCGAGCTCATCGACGACATGGTTCAGGTGACCGACCGCCAGGCCTTCCACCACGCCCGGCGCCTGGTGCGCGAAGAGGGTGTCCTTGGCGGCGGCTCCAGCGGCGCCGCCCTGTGGGCGGTGCTGCAGGTGGCCCGGCGCTTGCCGCCCATGGACCGTCCCACGCGCCTGGTGACCGTGTTCCCCGATGGCGCGGGCCGCTACCTCACCAGCATCTTCAACGATGCCTGGCTGGCGGAACGGGGCCTGCTGGAGCCGGAAGCATGACGGCCTTCTCCGGCACCTACGTCGAGGCCATCCGCTTGGCGCTCTTCGACGCCATGGCGGCCGATTCTCGCGTCTGCTGCCTGGGCGAGGATATCGGCACCTACGGGGGTGCCTTTCGGGCCACGCAAGGGCTGCTGGAGCGCTTTGGCCCCGACCGGGTCATCGACACCCCCATCTCCGAACAGGCCATCGCCGGGGCCGCCATCGGCGCGGCGCTCATGGGCCAGCGGCCCGTGGCGGAATTCCAGTTCATGGACTTCGCGCTGCTGGCCTCAGATCTCATGGTGAATTTCGCCGCCAAGGCCCACTGGCGCTGGGGGGCCACGGTGCCGGCTGTGTTCCGCGGCCCCTCGGGCGGCGGCAACGGCGGCGGCCCTTTTCATAGCCAAAACCCCGAGGGGCATTTCCTTGGCAGCCCTGGCCTGAAAGTGGTGGCGCCGGGCACGGTGCGCGACGCCTACGCCCTGCTCCGGGCCGCCATCGACGATCCGAACCCGGTGTTATTCCTCGAGCACAAGCACCTCTACCGCCGCCTCAAGGATCAGTGGGACGAAGCGCCCACGGCCAGGCTGGGCGAGGCGGCCCTGCGGAAGGACGGCGCGGGCGCCTGCATCATCACCTACGGCGCCGCCCAGCACGTGGCCATGGAAGCCGTGGCGGATCTGGACGTCGCCGTACTCGACCTGCGCACCCTCTGGCCCCTGGATGACACCGCCATCGCCGACTTGGCGAAACGCACCCACCGGGTGCTGGTGCTCACCGAGGCCTCGCTCACTTACGGCCCCGGGGCTGAATTGGCGGCACGCATCGGGGAGACCTGCTTCAGCTGGCTGGACGCTCCGGTGATGCGCCTGGGCGCCGCCGACACCCCCACACCCGCCAGCCCGCCCCTGGAAGCCGCCTTCCTGCCGGGACCTGCCGCCGTGCGGTCGGCGCTTGAACGCCTGCTGGCCTGGTAGCCTCACCGACGGGATGGAAACCCAGGGTCCGGTCGGGCCAGCCGAGCAGTCTCCTCCGCAGTCTTGACGGGGGTGATTTTCTCTGCGCACGCTGGTGGCCTGATCTTTGGCAGTCCAAGAGCGTTATCCAGAAAGGTGGAGGGGAAGGCCCTGTGAAACCTTGGCAACCTGCGACAGCAAGGTGCCAAATCCTGCCCCCGGCGTGTCTGGGGGAAAGATACCGAACTGTCGAAGACTGACCCAAGAGCCGCTGGATGCCGTTCAATGGACTGCCCCATCTAGGCGATCCTGTGACCCAACCCACCTTCCAGCAGGCCCTCGATGCGGGCGAGTGTTTTCTCTTCGACGGCAGCACCGCCACGGCCCTGCACGATCGCGGCATCACGCTCCAGCGCAGCTTCGAGGAATGCAACCTCAAGGCGCCGGACCTGCTGCTGGCCATCCACGGCGAGTTCCTAGCGGCCGGGGCTCAGGTATTGACCACCAACACCTGGGGCGCCAACCGCCTGAAGCTGGCTGCCCGGGGCCTGGAGGCCCAACTGCAAGAGATCAACCGGGAGGGCGTGGGCCTGGCCCAGAAGGCCATCGCCCAGCAGGGAACCCAGGCCTGGGTGGCGGGGTGCATCGGGCCGCTGGGCGTGCGCATCGAGCCTTGGGGCCCCACGTCCTTCGACGAGGCCCGCGCGCTCTTCCGCGAGCAGGCCACCGTGCTCATCGAGGCCGGGGCCGACCTGATCGTGCTGGAGGCCTTCGAGGACCTCAACGAGATCCACCAGGCCCTGCTCGCCGTGCAGGAACTCGGCGCCCTCCCCATCGCGGCCCTCATGACCCCCAACGATGAGGGCCAGGCCCTGTTCGGCGCCGAACCCGAATGGTTCATCAAGCAGCTGGACACCTGGGGCGCGCACCTGGTGGGCCTCAGCGGAGGCAACGGCCCGGCGCCGCAGCTGCGGCTGCTGGAGCGGCTGCGAGCGGTCACCTCGAAACCCATCGTGCTCCAGCCCAGCCCGGGCCTGCCCCGCCTGGTGGATGGCCGCCTCATCTACGGGGCCAGTCCCGAGTACCTGGGCGAGTTCGCGGGCCGCGCCCTGGCCGCCGGCGCCCGGGCCATCGGCGGGTGCAGCGGCACCACCGCGGCCCACATCCGTGCCATGCGCGGGGCCTTTCGCCAGGAACGCGCCTTCGTCCAGGCCGGCGGCAGCTTCGAGCTGAAGCCCCACGAGCAGCCCCAGCCCGAAGCGCCCTTCGCCTACCGCAGTCGCATCAGCCTGAAGCTGGCCCAGGGCGAGTTCATCCACACCGTCGAGCTGGTGCCGCCCAAGGGCATGGAGTACGACAAGCTCGTGGCCAAGACCCGCCAGTGCCTGGCCCTGGGGGTGGACGCCATCAACGTGCCCGATGGTCCCCGCGCCATGGCCCGCATGTCCGCCCTGGCCACGGCCCTCATCATCGAGCAGCAGGTGGGACTGGAAACCATCCTCCACTACGCCTGCCGGGACCGGAATTTGCTGGGCATGCAGAGCGACTTGCTGGGCGCCGCAGGCCTGGGCCTGCGCAACATCCTGGCCGTGACCGGCGACCCGCCGAAACTGGGACCCTACCCCCAGGCCACCGCCGTCTTCGACATCGATGCCATCGGTCTCGTGAACATGCTCAAGCGCCTGAACACGGGGCTCGACCTCGGCGGCGCCAGCATCGGCAAGCCCACGTCCTTCAGCGTGGGCGTGGGGGCCAACCCCGTGGCGCCGGACCTGGAGCGCGAAAAGATTCGCTTCCGCTACAAGGTGGAGGCCGGGGCCCAGTGGGCCATCACCCAACCCGTCTTCGACGCCGAAAGCCTTTTCCGCTTTCTCGACTTTACGGAGGCCCTCGACGGCAAAGGCGGCATCCCCATCATCGCGGGCATCTGGCCCCTCAAGAGCTTGCGCAACGCCGAGTTCATGGCCAACGAGGTGCCGGGCGTCTTCATGCCTCCGGCCCTGCTGGCCCGCCTGGCCCAGTGGACCAGCTCCGAAGATCAGCTAAAGGAGGGCCTGGACATCGCCCGGGAAATCATCGACACCATCCGCCCTCGCGTGCGCGGCCTCCAGCTGAGCGCCCCCTTCGGCCAGGTCGAGCTGGTGGCGCCGCTGCTGCCCAAACAGGAGAAGCGATGGTGAAGGTCCACTTCCTCCTGGAGGATCTGCTGGTGGAGGCGCCGGAAGGCACCTCCCTGCAGCGGATCGCTGACGCGGCGGGCGCCGACATCACCTTCGGCTGCCGGACGGGCTCCTGCGGCACCTGCCGCGTGCGCATCACCGCAGGACTCCAGGCCTGCAGCGAGCCGGGCCCCGAGGAGCGTGACTTCCTCCAGGGCCTGGAGGCACCCGCCGACCAGCGCCTCGCCTGCCAGGTCCACATACACGGCGACGTCGACATCGAATACTTAGGACTTTGAATATGAAACCGCAGATTACGCAACGTAAGATCCCCGCCAACGCACGCGCTGGCGGGGGATTTCGCAGATAGGCCGCTCAAACGGTGGGACATTCATCTGCGCCATCCGCGTCATCTGCGGTTAAAAAACAAAGGCTTTCCATGACCACACTCGAAACCCTCCTTCGCGACAAGGTGCTCCTGCTGGACGGCGGCATGGGGACGCAGATTTTTGCCCGCAAGCCCACGGTGGATGACTACGGCAGCGCCGCCCTCGAAGGCTGTGTGGACCTGCTCACCGAGAGGCGGCCCCAGTGGATCCGGGAGATCCACGATAGCTACTTCCGGGCGGGCGCCGACGCGGTGGAGACCAACACCTTCGGGGCCAATCCGCTGGTGCTGGGTGATTTCGGGCTGTCCGCCAAGGCCTACGATCTCAACGTGCAGGCGGCCTCCATCGCCCAGGAGGTGGCCCGCAGTTTCGACCGGCCGCGTTTCGTCATCGGCTCCGTGGGCCCCGGCACCAAGCTCATCACCCTGGGCCATGTGAGTTACGCCGACCTGCTGGCGTCCTACCGGGTGCAGATGGACGGTCTGCTGGACGGTGGCGCCGACGCCATCCTCATCGAGACCTGCCAGGACCTGGGCCAGATCAAGGTGGCGGTGCGGGCCGCCCGGGAGGCCATGGCCGCCCGAAAGCGCAAACTCCCCATCTGGGTCCAGGCCACCGTGGAGACCACGGGCACCCTGCTGGTGGGCTCGGATATCGCCACCGTGCTTACCAGCGTGGAGCCCCTGGGCATCGACGTGCTGGGCCTCAACTGCGGCACGGGGCCCGACGAGATGCATGCCCATCTGCAGACCCTGGCGGAATCCAGCCCCTTCCGCATCAGCTGCCTGCCCAACGCGGGCCTACCGGAAAACCGCGACGGCCAGGTGGTCTACCCCCTGCCGCCGGAGCCCTTCGTGCAGAAGGTGCTGCATGCCGCCTCCGAGTTCGGCCTGGCCATAGTGGGGGGCTGTTGCGGCACCACGCCAGACCACATCCGGGCCTTGGCGCCCGGCGTGGAGAAGCTCAACGCGCCGCAGCGGACCCCGAAGCTGGAGCGCAGCGCCGCCAGCCTCTACCAGAGCGTGACGCTGAAACAGGAGCCCGCGCCCCTCATCGTGGGAGAGCGGACCAATGCCAACGGCTCGAAGCGCTTCCGTGACCTGCTGGCCGCCGAGGACTGGGACGGCATGATCACCCTGGCCAAGGAGCAGCAGCGGGAGGGCGCCCACCTGCTGGACCTCTGCGTGGCCTACGTGGGCCGCGATGAAGTGCGCGACGCCGACGAGCTGCTGACTCGCCTCGTTTCGCAGATCACCCTGCCCCTCATGATCGACAGCACCGAGTTCCCGGTCATCGAACGGGCCCTGCAGCGGTCCCCGGGCAAGTGCGTCATCAATTCGATCAATTTCGAGGATGGCGAAAGCAAAGCCAGGGCCATTCTCGATCTGTGCAAGACCTACGGCGCCGCCGTGGTGGCCCTCACCATCGACGAGCGGGGCATGGCCAAGACTCGCGAACAGAAGCTGGAAGTGGCAAAGCGCCTTTATGCCTTGGCCGTGTTCGAGTACGGCCTGGATCCCGGGGATCTCATCATCGATCCCCTCACCTTCACCCTGGGCAGCGGCGACGAGGAATTCCGAGGATCGGCCATCGAAACGCTCGAGGCCCTGAAGCTCATCAAGGCCGAGCTGCCCGGCGTGATGACCATCCTCGGCGTGAGCAACGTGAGCTTCGGCCTCAATCCCGCCAGCCGCCACGTGCTCAACGCCCTCATGCTCTACCACGCCGTGAAGTACGGCCTGGACATGGCCATCTTCAACGCCTCGAAGGTGATCCCGGTGGCCAAGATCGATCCCGAGGACCGCCGCATGATCGAGGATCTGCTCTTCGACAGGCGCAGCGAAGGGTACGATCCCCTCAAGACCGTCCTGGCCCGGTTCAGCGACCGCAAGGCCGCCGTCCTCGACGACCACCGCGACGATCTGCCTGTGCTGGAGCGGCTGCGCCGCGGCATCCTCGACGGCGAAAAGCAGGCCATCCTGGCGGATGTGGACGAGGCCCTGCAGGACCACGATCCCTTGAAGCTCATCAACGAGGTACTGCTGGGGGCCATGAAGGAGGTGGGCGAGCGCTTCGGGGCCGGCGAGATGCAGCTGCCCTTCGTGCTGGAAAGCGCCGAGGCCATGAAGGCCGCCATCAAGCGCATCGAGCCCCACCTGCCGAAGGAATTGAACTACCAGAAGGGCCGCATCCTCCTGGCCACTGTGAAGGGCGATGTCCATGACATCGGCAAGAACCTGGTGGACATCATCCTCAGCAACAACGGCTTCGAGGTGAAGAACCTGGGCATCAAGCAGCCCATCGAAACCATCCTCAAGGAGCTGGCCGCCTGGCCCGCGCAAGCCGTCGGCCTATCCGGCCTGCTGGTGAAATCCACGGTGGTCATGAAGGAAAACCTCCACTTCATGGAGGAGCAGGGATTGCGGGTGCCCGTCATCCTGGGCGGGGCCGCCCTCACCCGCGAGTACGTGGAAGGGGATTGCCGGCGCGTGTACTCGGGGCCGGTCTTCTACGCGGAGGACGCGTTCGAGGGACTGAGGCAGATGCAGGCGCTCGTGTCGGGAACGGCCGGGGCCGTGGTGCCTGCTCCGAGTTCAGTCGTTGCCGCGGCTGGAGAAATTAAAATTCTGAAACGGGGTGGCGCGGCGGTGCCGCTGACCGCCTCCGGGCAGAGCAGTTGGGTGCGGCACGAGGTGCCTTCGCCGGAGCCACCCTTCTGGGGCGTGCGCGAACTGGCCGATGCGCCGGTGGACCTCTTCGAGCATCTGGACGCGTTCGCCCTCATTCGCAACCGCTGGGGCTTCGCCCAAGGGAGCCAAAGCGACGAGGCCTTCGCCGCGGTGCTGCGGGACAAGGCCGTACCGCAGCTGGTGCGGTGGAAAGAACGGCTGGCCTCGGAGCCGCTCCTCCAGCCGAAGGCGCGTTACGGCTACTTCCCCGTTCGGGCCGAGGGTGATGCGCTGCGTGTGTTCGATCCCGCAGATCCCAGGCGCCCCCTGGCCCTCCTCAGCTTCCCCCGGCAGACCGCCGGACGGCGGCTTTGCCTCGCGGACTTCTTCCGGGCGGACCAGACCGATGTGCTGGCCCTCCAGTTGGTGACCCTGGGCCAAGCGGCGGCGGACCACGCGGCCAAGCTCTACCGGGAGGACGGCTACGCGGACTACTTCGCCTTCCATGGCCTCGCCACGGAGCTTACGGAAGCCTACGCCGAGCGCGTCCACGCCCGCATCCGCCGGGAGCTGGGCCTCGCCGCCAAGGACCTGCCGGGCCGCGCCCTCTTTGCCCAGGGCTACCAGGGCTCGCGCTACTCCTACGGCTACCCGGCCTGCCCCGACCTCGAGGGCAACGGCCCCCTCCTGGACCTCCTGCAAGGGAGCGAAATCGGCGTCCACCTCAGCGAATCCCACCAGATGGACCCCGAGTACACCACCAGCGCCCTGGTGGCCTGGCATCCCCAGGCCCGGTACTTTTCCGTCTAGGCTCCCCCATGGAACTCAACCAGCTCGAAGTCTTCGTTACCGTAGCCCGGGAGGGAAGTGTTTCCGGGGCGGCGCTGCGGCTCCATAAGACGCAACCCGCCGTGAGCATGGCCCTGAAGCGACTCGAAGAGGCCCTGGGCGAGCCCCTGCTGGTGCGCTCGGGGCACGGCATGGCGCTCACCCACGCGGGCCGCAGCCTGTTGGATTATGCCGAAAGCATGCTGCGGCTGCGGGTCGAGGCCTTCGAGACGCTGAAGGGCTTGCGCGGCATGGGCCAGGGCACCCTCACGCTGGTGGGTGACGAGGGTCTGGTGGACTTCGTGCTGCCCGACCTCATCCACCGCTTCCACCTGGCCCAGCCCCGCATCGCGGTGCAGCTGCACACACCCGGCCACCCTGACCGCATCGTCGGCGAAGTGCTGCGCCACGATTACGACTTCGGGTTCATCGCCACGGATGCGGTCGTGCAGGGCCTGGAGACCCTTACGCTGCGGACCGACGCCCTCATGGCCGTGGTGTCCCCGGACCACCCCCTCACCCGGCTGGCGCCCAAGGATCTGGCGGCCCTCTGCGCCTTCCCGCTGGCGCTGCACAGCCCGCGCACGCCCATGCGCCACAAGCTGGAGGCGCTCTTTAGCCACCTTGGCATCGAGCCCCGGGTGGCCTTCGACCTCTCCTCCATCCCGGCCCTCAAGACCTTCATCGTCGAAGGCAGCGCCGTGGGGCTTCTCCCTGAACTCGCGGTGGCCGCCGAGGTGCAAGCGGGCACGCTGAAGCGCATCCCCGTGCCAGGCCTGCGCATCACGCGCCCCATCCGCATGATCTACCGGGGGGACGTGCTGCTCTCCAACGCCGCCAAGGCCTTCCTGGGGGTGGTGCGGGAAGCCCCAGGCAAGGGCAAGAAGTAGGTATTCCCCCGTGTCCGCTAAACCCCGGGCGTTACCCGCGGTAACTTAGACCACCTAAGTGGCTCAGCGAGGCAAGGGACGGTATGCGCATGAATAGGCTTTTTATCAACGCCCACGGCGATGTCCGCAATGGCTGGAAGGTGCTCGGCTTCCTCGCCTTGATGGTGGCCATCTCCGCTGGGATCAATGCCGCCCTGCACGCCCTGCCGTCGGCCCTTCCCTTCCTGAAGGCCCATCGGTACCTTTTCCCGAACCCCCTCGTGGGCGGCCTCATCCTGCTCATTCCCACGGCCCTTTGCCTGCGGGCGGAGAAGGTCTCCCTCGCCAGCGTGGGTCTGGCCCTGGATCGGCGATGGTTCAAAGAGGCCCTGCTGGGAACGGGCCTCGGTCTGGGGCTCATGGTCCTCGTGGCCCTCTCCATCCGCGCCCTGGGGGGTTTCCATTGGGAACTCCATGCCGCGACCACCGGGCGCTCCCTGCTGGCGGGGGCCTGGATGTTCACCGGGGTGGCCCTTCTGGAAGAGGTGATGTTTCGGGGCTACGCCTTCCAACGCCTGCTCCGGGGCATCGGTGTCTGGCCCACCCAGCTGCTGCTGGCGGCCTTCTTCACCCTGGCTCACTGGAGCAACCCGGGCATGCACGGGGCCACGCGGGTCTGGGCCAGCCTCAACATCGGCCTGGCGGCCATCCTGCTGGGGCTCGCCTACCTCAAGACGCGGAGCCTGGCGCTCCCCATGGGTATCCACCTGGGCTGGAACTGGACCCAGGGCAACTTGCTGGGCTTTGGCGTGAGCGGCACCACGGACGCCCAGGGACTCCTCACGCCCGTCTTCCACGGCCGGCCCGAGTGGCTCACCGGGGGCGCCTTCGGCCTCGAAGCCAGCCTGCCTTGCCTCCTCATCGTCGCCGCCCTCTGCCTGTGGATGGCGCGTTGGCGTCAGCCAGAGATCGACCCCGTCATCCCCATGGAGGCACCTGTGCCGTTGGAGGAATGCCGGTGAGGCGCACCAGTCCTCCTTTTTGAGCAGGGCATGGAGGCCTAGCCAAGAACGGTGTCTCCCTTCTCGCCCAAGGAGGGGCGCGGACTCATCACGCGCCCGTGATAGGTCCATCAATGTTTCGCAAAGCCATTGAACGCCCCCCGGCTGCGTTCCACTCTGGGACTTCGAAGGTCTTTGCCAGTTCCATAGCGAGTTATCCAGAAAGGTGGAGGGACGGGCCCTGTGAAACCTTGGCAACCTGCGAAAGCAAGGTGCCAATTCCTGCCGCGGACAAAGGATCAACCGTGGAGAGATGTCGAGCTGTGTCGAATTGACATATGCGCCGAAGGGGTCCAGATTATGGGCCCCTTGGGCGTTTTTTCTACTCCTGGACTTGCTTGGACGACAGAGCCTCGGCCTTCTCATCTTCACTTTTCCTGGAGACGCCATGAGCGCCACCCCCCGCACGCCCCACTTCGAAACCCTGGCCCTCCACGGCGGCCACAGCCCCGACTCGGAGACCAAGAGCCGGGCCGTGCCCATCTACCAGACCACAAGCTACGTGTTCGACAGCGCCGAGCATGGCGCCCAGCTCTTCAACCTGGAAGTCCCCGGCAACATCTACACCCGGATCATGAACCCCACCACGGCTGTGCTGGAACAGCGCGTGGCGCAGCTGGAAGGGGGCATCGGGGCCCTGGCCGTGGCCTCGGGCCAGGCGGCCGTCACGCTCACCCTCAGCACCCTGCTGCGGGGCGGCGACCACATCGTGGCGGGCAACAACCTCTACGGCGGCACCTACAACCTGCTGCACCACACCCTGCCCCGCACAGGCATCACCACCACCTTCGTGGACTCGAAGCGCCCCGAGGCCTTCCGCGCCGCCCTCACACCCCAGACCCGCGCCATCTACATCGAGGCCCTGGGCAACCCCAAGCTGGATGTGCCGGAATTTGAGACCCTCGCCGCCATCGCCCATGAGGCCGGAATCCCCCTCATCGTGGACAACACCCTGCCCAGCCCCTACCTGCTGAACCCCATCGCCCTCGGAGCTGACATCGTGGTGCACAGCGCCACGAAGTTCCTGGGCGGCCACGGCACCTCTGTGGCGGGGGTCATCGTGGACGGCGGCACCTTCAACTGGGCGAACGGCAAGTTCCCCGAGTTCACGGAGCCCTTCGCCGCCTACCACGGCGCTGTGCTGGCGGACCTCGCGGGCCCTGCGGCCTTCATCACCAAGGCCCGCATCGAGGGCCTCCGCGACACGGGCGCCGCCCTCAGCCCCTTCAACGCCTTCCTCATCCTGCTGGGCATCGAGACCCTGCATCTCCGGGTCGAGCGCCACGGTGAAAACGCCCTGGCCCTGGCCCAGTGGCTCTCGAAGCATCCCAAGGTGGCCTGGGTGAACTACCCCGGGCTGGCGGACAACGAGAACCACGCCGCGGCCGCCCGCCTCTTCCGCAAGGGGGCCGGGTTCGGGGGCATCCTCACCTTCGGCGTGAAGGGCGGCATCGAGGCCGGCAAGGCCGTCATCAACGGCGTGAACCTGTTCTCGCGGCTGGCCAACGTGGGCGATGCCAAGAGCCTCATCATCCATCCCGCCAGCACCACCCATCAGCAGCTCTCGGCCGAAGAGCGCGGGACCACCGGCGTCACCGAAGACCTGATCCGCCTTTCGGTGGGACTCGAGCACATCGACGATCTCATCGAGGATCTGGAACTGGCCCTCGTGAAGGCTTGAGAAAATGCCCGTCACGGTCCCCGCCTCCCTTCCCGCCCGCGGCGTCCTCGAGGCGGAAAACGTGTTTCTCATCGAAGAACACCGCGCCCTCCACCAAGACATCCGGCCCCTACGCATCGCCATCCTCAACCTGATGCCCACCAAGATCGCCACGGAAACCCAACTCCTCCGACTGCTCGGGAACACGCCCCTGCAGGTGGAGGTGACGCTGCTCCACATGGCGTCCCACGATTCGAAGAACACCTCGGCAGAGCACCTGCTGGAGCACTACGTGTCCTTCGCGGAGGTCCGCCATCAGGCCTTCGACGGCCTCATCATCACCGGCGCCCCCGTGGAGCAGCTGCCCTTCGAGTCGGTGGACTACTGGGTGGAACTCGCGGAATTGCTGGACTGGGCGCGAACGCATGTCTTCTCCAGCCTCTTCATCTGCTGGGGGGCACAGGCGGCCCTCTACCGCTACTACGGGGTGCCCAAGCACCCCCTGGCCGACAAGCTGTTCGGCGTCTTCCCCCACCGCGTGAACGTCCGCCACGAGCGGATCGTGCAGGGCTTCGATGACGTCTTCTTCGCGCCCCACTCGCGCTACACCGAAACCCGCCGCGAGGACATCCTGGCGGAACCGGCGCTGGTGCTCCTGTCCGAGTCCGAGGAGGCGGGCGTCTACCTGATCCAGTCCGCGGACCATCGGCAGGTCTTCGTGACGGGTCACTCGGAATACGACCCGAGCACTCTCCAGGGCGAGTACGCGCGGGACATGGGGAAGGGCGTTCCCATCGGCGTCCCGCAGAATTACTTCCCGGGGGACGACCCCTCCCGGGAGCCCCTGGTCCGCTGGCGGGGCCATGCCAACCTCCTCTTTGCCAACTGGCTGAACTACTTCGTCTACCAGGAGACGCCCTACGAACTGGGCCTCCTCCCCACGGAAGGTGGGCCGGAATGAACTTGAAGGTCCTTAAGTTCGGCGGGAGTTCGGTGGGCAGCGCGGAGGCCCTCCGTCGCGCTGCGGCCATCGTGCATGCGGAACTTCCCTCGGGTGGACTCGTGGTGGTATCAGCCCTCAAGGGCACCACGGATCGCCTTTTGGAGGCCTGCACCGCCGCAGGCCGAGGGGAGCTCCCGGCGGCCCAGGCGATCCGGCAGGCCCTCGAGGATCGCCATCTCGAGGTCGCCGCGGAACTGGGCCTGCTCGATGCTGTTCAGGCCGCCTGGCCGCCCCTCTTTGCGCGGCTGGATCAGCTGCTCACGGGCATGGCCATGCTGGGGGAGGCCACGCCCCGCGCCCGGGACGCGGT
>JANYAS010000186.1 GCA_025361205.1 Holophagaceae bacterium | reverse complement strand
CCCAGGGCCACCGCCACGGCGGCCTCCTTCAGGGTGGACAGATCAAGGGTGAGCACTTCGACCTCCTCAGGTCTCTTCGGCCAGATTCCAGATTTGGATGTGACTGGTGCGTTTCAGCACCTCCGCCACCAAGTCGGGGGCGCCGGATCCAAAGGTTCGAACCCGGAAGGTTTCTCCCCCGGGCAAGTGGACGACATGGACCGAAGCCCCGCCGGGGAAATCAGGATGGCGGGCCAGGGGCCGGGCGAGGGCATCCAAATCCAGCTCCTCGAGCCACCCCACGGGCAGGGGCTCCGTACGGGCCCCTGGGACCAGGGCCCCCACTTCCCGGGCCTGAAGCAAGATGAGATGCCAGGCGCCGTTCCGCCGACCGCGCCAGCAGAGGAAGGGCGGCAATAGACCAAAGCCGATGCCGCCCTGCCGCCGCTCCGGCCAAGCCCGCAGGGATGGGGTATCCGCAGCGTCCGCGGCCTCCATGGCAAGCACGGCCAGGTCCGGCGTCATCGGGGGGAGCCAGGGTTCCAAGCTCTGCATGCTGTCGAGCATCGCATATCGGGTAGGCTGAGGCCCATGTGTACGACGCGTCAGCGCGCAATGTCCGGATCGGCCCGAGCCTTCGGGAGGCAGCCGTGAGCGCCAGGCCCGTCGTGGCCACGGGACAGCAGATCGGTGCCGGCTGGAGCCCCGCCCTCTCGGTGGCCAAGGCCCTGGCGGCCCTGGCCGAGGCCCGCCGAATTGGAGGAGAAGCGGTCTACTGGCTGGCGGATGAAGACCACGACCGGGCGGAGGTGGCCTCCGTGACCGGGTGGAGGGCTGGTCGCCTAGTCCGCCACCGCTTCCGCTTCGACACCCGGCCCGGAACCGCCACCGGTTGGCTGCCCTGGACCCCGGACCACCAGGCCGAAGCCTCGGCCCTATGGGGTCCCCTGCCCGAACCGCAGGACGCGACCCTCAGGGGGCATGTGCTGGCCCTGGGCGGGCCCCTGTGGGACCGCGGCCTCGTGCCCTTTTCTCCCACGAATCCGACGGTTCGGGACCCCATTCAGGCAGAGCTGGAGCGCTGGCGGGAACTGGACCTGGAAGCCCTCCTGGCAGGCCAGGCCGACCGGCTGGTGGCCGAAGGCGCCCCCCTGCCGTTGGATCCGCGGATGCAGGCTGCCTGGTTCTCCCTGGACCCGCGCACCGGCCGCCGCACGCGCCTGGACCGCGGAACGGCCCTTCCCAATGGCCACTGGCTCAGCCCGGGCGCCGCCCTCCGCCCCCTGATGCAGTCCCTGATGTTGCCCGTCACTGCCGTGGTGCTGGGCCCTTCGGAGCGGGCCTACTGGCGCCTCTGCGAACCCCTGTGGGACCGTGTGGGCCTGACCGCGCCGAGGATCATCCCCCGCCCCAGTGTCTATGTCGTGCCTCCCGGGTTGCGGGTGTCCCCCGATCAGCTGGAGGCGCTGCGCCTCGGTGCCTGGGACCGCCTGGTCTTCTGGCCGGGGGTGCTGCCATCGGAGACGTTCCGGCCGACGGATCCGGACCCCTCGTGGCCCGAGCCCCTGCAAACACGGTTCCGGCAGGAACAAACCAGGAGCCGGGACCGCTTGACTAAGTTGGACCGCCGCCTGCACCGGGAAGCCGTCGCCGGGGCCTTGGGAGGCGATCCCGAGCGGCTCCGTCAGGCCCTCTTTCCCTTTGGCAAACCCCAGGAACGGGTGGTGCCGGGGGCTCCGTGGCTACGGAACGGCGCGCTGCTGGAGGCCATCCTGAAACGCATGGACGGCGCCACGCCAGTGATCCTGGTGGAGGAAACATGAGCCCCGATTCCGACAGCTTCGGCTTGGACATCCTCGCCCTCGGCGCCCATCCCGATGATGTGGAGGTCCATGTGGGCGGGATCCTCGCCCTGGCCTCAGACCGGGGGCTCAAGACCGCCATCCTGGATCTCACCAGCGGCGACCTAGGCACCCGCGGCACCCCCGATACGCGCAAGCTCGAAGCCCAGGAAGCCGCCCAAATCCTTGGCGTGCTTCGCCTCGTGCTCGACTTCCCCGACGGTCGCTTCACGGAAGCGGAAGCCTACCGCCAGCGCCTGATGATTGAGCTCCGCCGCCTGCGGCCTCGCGTCCTGATCCTGCCGGCGCCGGACGACCGCCACCCCGACCACCGCCGCGCCCATCAACTAGGCCGTGAGGCCGCCTACTACGCCGGGCTGAAGAACTACCCCTGTCCGGGCGTCCCCTGGCGGCCCGAGGCCCTGGCCTGGGTGGGCGGCGAGAATCCGGGACAGCCCGACCTGCTGGTGGATGTGAGCGCCGTATGGGACCGCCGCATGGCCGCCTTCGACGCCTTCGGCAGTCAGTTCAGCCAAGATGCCTCCCTACCCGTCACGCGGATCGCCCATCCAGCTTTCCGTCGCGGTGTCCTGGGCCGCGCCATGCACTGGGGTTCGCTCCGCATGTGCGACTGGGCCGAGGCCCTGTGGTGCGACCGGCCCTTGCCCAAGGCCCTGGTCCAGCTGCTGGCCCATTTGGAAACCCCGGCGTGAACCGCTTCGAAGCCGACCTACTCGCCTACATCCACCGGCGCGGGGATGGGGTCTCCGGCCGCGTGCTGGTGGCCTGTTCCGGCGGCGGGGATTCCGTGGCGCTGCTCCTGCTGCTCTGGACCCTGCGAAAGAGCCTGTCTCTCGAACTGAGCGTCGCCCACGCGGATCACGGTCTGCGTTCGGAATCCCCGGCGGATGCGGAGTTCGTGCGCCAGCTCTGCCGGGCCCTGGACCTCGACCTGGCGGAGGCCTCCCTCGGCGTGCTGGCCCACGCGGAAGCAAAGGGCATCGGCCTCGAGATGGCCGCACGGGAGTTGCGCTGGGATTGGCTCCGGCTGGAAGCCGAGCAGTCCGGCGCCAGCGCCGTCGCCACGGGACACACCCTGGATGACCACACCGAGACAGTCTTTGTGCGCCTTGCCCGCGGCGGCGGGCTGGGCTGCCTGCACCCCCTGGCCCCCCGGCAGGGACTACGCTGGTCCCCCCTGGCCGAGCTGCGCCGGGCGGACCTGCGGACCTACCTGGGTGCCCGGAAGGTCCCCTGGCGGGAGGATGCCAGCAATGCAGAGCCGTTCACGGCGCGCAACCGCTGGCGACCCATCCTCGATTCGGTTCGGCAGGAGGCCCCCGAGCTGGATCGGCACCTCTTCGAGACGCACCTCCAGGCCGAGGAAGGCGAAACCCTGGCTCGGACCCTGATCGCCGGGTGGGAGGGCTCTCGATGGTTCATCGTGGATGAAGAAATTGCCTTCAAACGGGAGCCCTGGACCGAGCCCGAACTGCGTTGGACCCTCGAAGCGGCCTTCCGCCGCCTGGGCTGGCCCCGGGAATCAACCCTGCTCAGGGGGCTCGCACCGTGGCTACTAGAAAAGCTCTATCGGGGACGTAAACCAGCTTCCTGGGGCAATTTCCAGCTAAACCCCGAACCAGATGGCGGGTATCTGCATCTAAGACAAGAACCGCCTTCCCGGGCCTAGTAGACTGGAGGGCCACCTGGGCACAGGCCCGAAGGAGTGACCCTTTGAATTCAATGATGAAGAGCGTTCTGGTATGGCTGGGCATCATCGTCCTTCTGGTGCTGGCCTTCCGTCAGATCCCCCAGAACAGCCACCAGATCGAAATCCCCTTCTCGACCTTCTACACCGAGGGCGTGAGCGGCAAGTACAAATCTGTGACGCTGGCTGGCTTCGATGTCGAAGGAACCTATAAGCAGCCGGAGAAGAATGCCAAAACCGGCGAGGCCATCGACCGCTTCCGCTCGGTGGCCCCACCCATGCAGGATCTGGGCAAGGTCATTCTCAGCTGGAAGACCGAGGGCCAACTTGAAGAGTTCAAGGCCGCCAAGCCCAGTGAGAATAATTTTGCCTATGTGCTGATGTTCTGGGCCCCGCTCCTGGTCTTCGTGGTGTTGTGGTTCGTGTTTATGCGTCAGGCTCAGATGGGCGGTAACAAGGCCCTCAGTTTCGGCAAGGCGCGCGCCAAGGGGCTTTCCACCAGCGCCAAGCGCATCACCTTCGCCGATGTGGCCGGCTGCGACGAGGCCAAGGAAGAATTGAAGGAAGTCGTGGACTTCCTGAAAGATCCCGCCAAGTTCGTGAAGCTGGGAGGCAAGATCCCCAAGGGCCTGCTGCTGATGGGCCCTCCCGGGACCGGCAAGACCCTGCTCGCCCGCGCCATCGCCGGGGAAGCCAAGGTCCAGTTTTACAGCATCTCCGGTTCCGACTTTGTGGAGATGTTCGTGGGCGTGGGCGCCAGCCGCGTTCGGGATCTCTTCGAGCAGGCCAAGAAGAGTGCCCCCTGCATCGTGTTCATTGATGAGATCGACGCGGTGGGTCGCCACCGTGGCGCGGGCCTCGGCGGTGGCCATGACGAGCGCGAGCAGACCCTGAACCAGCTGCTGGTCGAGATGGACGGCTTCGAAGGCAACGAGGGGGTCATCCTCATCGCCGCCACCAACCGTCCTGACGTCCTGGATCCCGCCCTGCTTCGCCCTGGCCGCTTCGATCGCCGGGTCGTGGTGGACCGCCCCGATGTGAAGGGCCGCTTCGAGATCCTGAAAGTCCACACCACGGATAAGATCCCCCTCAGCCCTGATGTGGAACTGGAAGTCATTGCCCGCGGCACCCCCGGCTTTGCCGGCGCCGACCTGGCCAACCTCTGCAATGAGGCCGCCCTCGGTGCCGCCCGGAACAACAAGAAGTGGGTCGAAATGGCCGACTTTGAGAACGCCAAGGACAAGGTCTACATGGGCAGTGAGCGCCGCAGCCTCGTGATGACCGAGGAGGACAAGCGCATCACCGCCTACCACGAAGCCGGCCACACGGTCGTTGCAGCCGTGGTGCCCGACAGCGACCCGCTCCACAAGGTGACCATCATCCCCCGGGGCCGCGCCCTGGGTGTCACCTGGCAGCTCCCCCTGACGGACCGCTACAACACCACGCGGGACTACATGGAGAGCCGTATCGCCATCGCCATGGGCGGCCGGATCGCCGAGGAGATCTTCTTCAACCAGCTCAGCACGGGCGCGGCCAACGACATCCAGCAGGCCACCGAAGTGGCCCGGTCGATGGTCACGGAATTCGGAATGAGTGACAAGCTGGGCCCGCTGAACTTCGGTGGTGGCCAGCACGAGGTCTTCCTGGGCCGTGATTTCGCCCAGCATCGGGAAATTTCCGAAGATACCGCCCGCCTCATCGACGTGGAGGTGCAGGAGTTCGTCCTACGGAACTACCGTCGCGCCAAGGCCGCCATCGAATCCCACCGGGACCAGCTGGTGGCCATCGCCGAGGCCCTCCTGGTGCGGGAAACCCTCGACGGCAACGATGTCGACATCCTGATGAAGGGCGGCACCCTGCCGCCGCCCAAGAACGGCCCAACGCCTTCCGCGCCGGCCACCCTAGAAGAACCGTCCGTGGATCCCGGGCTCAACCCTGCCCTTAAACCGGCGTGATTGATTCTTCGTTCGACTGGGGACCGCTCCTAAAGGGTGGTCCCCTTTTTATCGGCATCCTGAACCTCACCCCGGATTCCTTCAGCGACGGCGGTCGGTTCACCGACCCGGAAGGCGCCCTGGCCCAGGCCCGGCGCCTCAGCGAGGCCGGCGCCCGGATGCTCGACCTGGGGGCGGAGAGCACCCGTCCCGGCGCCGAGCCCATCACCGCCGACCTGGAGTGGGCCCGGATCGAAGGGGTGCTGGTGCGCCTACAGCAGGCCCTGCCGGAGCTTCCCCTCAGCCTTGACACCCGCCATGCGGAGGTGGCCCGCCGGGGCCTCGCAGCGGGGATCACCGTCCTCAACGATGTGACCGGCTTTGCGCATCCCGCCATGCTGGACCTCGCCCGGGGCTCTCATTGCGGCCTCATCGCCATGCGCAGCCGCAGGAAGCTGGACCGCTTCCACATGCCACCCTACGACGATCCCGCACCCAAGGATGCCGAGGTAGCCATCGGCGAGCTGCGGGCCGTGCGCGACCGCCTGCAACAGGCCGGCATCCCCGATGACCGCACCCTCCTGGATCCAGGCTTCGGCTTTGGCACCACCTTTCTCGAGGACCGGGCCCTCTGGGAGGCCCTTCCCCGCCTTTCCGAAGCCCTGGCCTGGCCCGCGAATCGGATCTGCCTCGGCGTATCGCGCAAACGCTTCCTGGCGGCCCGCGCCGGCACGCCCCGCCTGGCTCCAGGCCAGCGCGATGCCCTCACCTCCGAGGCCCATGCCGAAGCCCTCAGATGGGGTTTCCGGGTCTTCCGAACCCATGCCATCAGGTAGGTGTTCATTGTGGGGTTTGGTCAGACGCTCTAACCTGATGGGATGAATCTTCGCTACTTTGGCACCGACGGCATTCGGGGAGTGGCCCTCCGCACCCCTCTCACCCTGGAGGAGGTTTCCCGGTGGGGCGCGGCCTGGGTCCGGGTCGCTCGGGAGGCTGGCGTCAATCAGCTGGTGGTGGGCTGGGACCCCCGGTCCAGTTCCGGTCCCATGTCGGAGGCGTTCTCCCTGGGGGTAGGCCTGGGCCTGAAGGTGCTGATCCTCGGCATGGCGCCCACACCGGCCGTTTCATGGACTGTGGCCAGGCTGAGCGCCGAGGGTGAGAAGACCTGGGGCCTGATGATCTCGGCCAGCCACAACCCCCCCGAGGACAACGGACTCAAGGGCTTCAACGAACTCGGGGAAAAGCTGGAAGAGGATCAGGAGCGAGCCATCGAGGCCGCCTTCGACGAACCAGCCGAGCCCACGACCATCACGGCTCCGTTGGCCCACCTGGATCTTCAACCCTATCTGGACCATCTCCAAGGCATCGACCTCCCCGCAGACTTCCGCGTAGTGATCGACTGCGCCCACGGGGCCACCGCGGAGGCCGCCCTTGATCTCTTCCGCGGGGGCAGTATCCGCTGGCTCGGGGTACCGGCCGATGGTCCAAGGATCAACGTGGGAGTGGGATCCACCCACCTGGGTGCGCTCTCCACCGAGGTGATCGCCCACAAGGCCCACCTCGGCATTGCCTTCGACGGGGATGGCGACCGCTGCCTGCTGGTGAATGGTGCGGGCGAGGTGGTGGACGGCGACCAGATGGTCTGGCTACTAGCCCAGGATCGCGTGGCCTGTGGTGACGCCCCTCCGGGCGTAGTAGGCACGCTGATGACCAACGGGGGGCTGGCCCAGGCATTGGGGAATGCGGGTATCCCCTTCGTACGAACACCTGTGGGCGACAAATTCATGCTTAGGGAGATGGCAAAACAGAATTGGGACCTCGCCGCCGAGGCCTCGGGCCACCTCATTCAGAAGCGGGTGGGCCCCAGCGGCGATGGCCTCGCCGCGGCGCTTTCGGTGCTCAAGGCGCTGCTCCACCGCCCTGTGGACCGTCGCTGGGCCTGGACCTTCCAGCCCTGGCCTCAACGGCTCGTCAACATGCTAGCGCGCGACCGTAAGGCCGTCAGCACCTGCGATGGGCTCGTGGCGGCGATGGCCACCATCGACGCCCGCTGGGGTGTAGGCGTGCGCCAGGTGGTTCGCTGGTCGGGCACGGAGCCCAAGCTGCGACTCATGGTGGAGGCCCAGGAGACCGCCTGGGTAGATCAGGCGCTGGTCGAGCTGGAAATGGCTGCCCGTCTCGATCTGGTCATGGACTGACATGAATCCTGACGTCCGGCGCCCTGTCGACCGCTGGCTGGTGTTCTTCGCTTTAGCCCTGGTGGCGGTCGGCATGGTGTGGATCTATTCCGCCTCCGCCATCAAGGCCTCCCAGAACCACGCGGCGGCCACGGCCTTCCTGACCCGCCAGTTGCTGGGCGGTGGCATCGGCATCGCGTTCATGTTGGCGCTCTCCCAGGTCGACCTCGCCACGCTCCAGGATCACCCGCGCCCCTTGATGGCCGCCTACTTCATTCTGGTGGGGCTGCTGCTGGCGGTGCTGTTCTTCGGTCCCAAGATCAACGGCGCACACCGCTGGCTCCGACTGGGTTCCATGAGTATCCAGCCTTCAGAGTTCTTCAAGCCGTTGTCGGTGCTGGTCGCGGCCGCGTGGATGATCCGGAACCGGGAGGCGTGGACGAACCACCGCGACGCCCTCCCGAAGCTCCTTGGACTTGCAGGCGTCCTGCTCATCCCCCTGGCGCTCATCCTCCGCGAACCTGATTTCGGCACCACCTTCCTCATCGTGTTCGTGGCCCTGATGGTGGTCTTCCTGGGCGGGGCGCCCAAGTGGATCTTCGCCGTGGCGCTTCCCGTCCTGGGGGCCCTGGGCACCGCCTTCGTGGTGCTCTCCCCCTACCGCCTGGCCCGGGTCACCAGTTTCTTGAACCCCGAGGCCGATCCCCTCGGCAAGGGCCATCAGGCCCTCCAGAGCCTCGTAGCCGTGGGTAACGGTGGCTTCATGGGCGTGGGGCTCGGGGGCGGCAAGCAGAAACTGTTCTACCTTCCTGAGGCCCACACGGACTTCATCTATGCGGTCATTGCCGAGGAAGCCGGCATGATCGGGACCATTGCCGTCCTGGCGCTGTTCGTGGCCATTCTTTGGCGCGGCTACCGCATCGCCCGCCGCGTGGGCGACGGCTACCTGAAGCTCTGCGCCATGGGCTTCATGCTCCTCATCGTGGTCCAGGCCCTCATGAACATGAGCGTGGTGCTCTCGATGGCGCCCAACAAGGGCATCCCCCTGCCCTTCATCTCCTTCGGACCCAACAGCCTCATCACCAGCCTGATCTGCCTCGGATTCCTGCTGTCCATCAGTAAGGATGCGGGATCAACCTAGCCTCAGCGGCTCGTCGTCATCCTCCTCCACCAGAGTGATGTTCGATCCACCCGAGAGCAGCACGGCGTCCTCATACATGTTTTTCAGTTTTGGCTCGAAGCGTTCGGCCTGGGCCAGCCTTGGGTCCGGCTTCATCTCCATCCCCGTGCGGACGAGACCCGTGAGCTTCGCTGGATCCAATCCCAGAATGGCACCAAGCATCTTGAGCGGATTGAGGGCATGGAAAGCCCCCATGGCCGTGCTAAAACAAAGGCCTCCATCCTCCCATCGCATCTCTGAAACGAGGGACCGGAGATCCAGGGGCGCATCCGCCTTCGAACCACCCCGATCCCAGGACCAAGCTTGCGTCGATAGAAACGCGGCGACCCCCGCCTCCACCTGGGATCGCTGGTCGGGTGGAACCGTCCAGCGCCAGTGGGAACGCATGGCCAGGTCGGCCGCAGGTGCGGCGTATCCCGGCAGGGGTTCCCACTGATGGATGGACAACCCCATGGGCAGACGCCGGTTCAACCGAGCCACCACGTCCGCAGGCTCATCCATGGGTTCGCGCTTCAGCACCGCGTCCATGGATTCCGCCACTCCGCCCACATGGGCCGGTAGCGGCAGGCCGACGGTCAGCAGGGGGCGGGGCCGCTTGCCAAGATCCAGAGCCAGGCCAAGACCCTCAAGGCGGAAGGCATGGAGGAAGAGCACATGGAGATCACCATCGTCGAAGCCGAGGGCGCCATCCTCTTTCGTGTAATGGAAGCGGATCATCGTGCGTCGCGTATCCAGATGCCAAAACGCTGTCCGGCGCTGCCGCGCCTTCTGGACGAGAGGCTCCAAATGGGGCACCAGCGTCTCGGCCATCGGCCGCTCAGCGGGGTGGCGGAGAGAGCCCCGAAGCAGCTCACCCGCCTCCTCCACCAGATCCGCAGCGGCAACCGCTTCGATCCAGGACGACGGTTCAAGGTGAGCCCGGCCCGCGAGGCCAGCCCGAAGGTCCAGGAGGGGCGAGGGTTCCCGGGTGGGGCCCGCCGCCTCCATGTCCAGGAGCGCCGTGTGCAAATGAGCCTGCCGAATCAGAACCTCAGCAGGGATCAAGGGAGGATGTGTGCGTGCGTTCACGTCTTCAGGATAGTGACCCGGCGTCAGGATGGAGGAGAAAGACATCCTCAAAGTACCTTGTGATCTCGGAAAAAATTTGTCCCTGATGTTCCTGCCAAGGGGCGATTTCCACATCCACTGTGGGAAGCCGTACGTCGGATCTAGGGATTTCCTTTCAACACAAGCCACTTGAGTCCGTGCCAGTTTTTGGTGGCAGGTGTGCTGAACTTTCATGGGTTGACATGTGCCGCTGGGTTCGTTCTGTGACCCTTCCTTTGCCTTCTTCGCCAGGACACGGCACTCTGAATTCATCGCCATGATTCACGACCCCTACATCGTCCCCCCCCTCCCGTCCGACTGGCCCTTCGGGCCGGGCGTACCCCTCCATCCCCTGGGCTGCCGCGTGAATCAGGAACTCCCCGGACTCGGTGGTAGATGGCGGGTCTGCACACCTGGCGGCATCATTCTCAACGGTGAGCCGGTCCCACTGCTGGGTGGCTTCGGACGCGGGGGCGTCTTCCGTGTGGGCGATATGGTCCTGAGGCCCTACCGCCGCGGCGGCCTCCTGCGTCACCTCAACGAACGCACCTACCGAACCCACCTCCGATTCGCTGCGGAGCACGCGGTTCATCGCGGCCTGTGGGAGGCTGGCTTCCCGACAGTCGAACCCTTCGGATACGCCTGGCGACCCAGCGGATTCGGAGTGGAAGGCGTTTTGATCACGCGGCTGGCGGAAGGCGAACCCTGGCCCCGTCGGTGGGGCCTCAGCAGCGACCGGGCAGCCGATATCCGCTTGGCCATCTCCTGCCTCTGCAAATGGGGGCTCTGGTCGCCTGACCTCAACGCCACCAATGTGATGCTCCCACCCAGTGGTGGCGCCCTGTTCCTGGACTGGGACCGGGCCCGCTTTGTGCCGGAAGGCACCGACCTCTGGCCCCGCTACCTTGCCCGCATGGAGCGCAGCCTGCGCAAGCTCGGCGCACCCAAAGAGGTCTTCGAGGTTATTACAGCTGCTCAGCATCCTTGATGAGGACAGGCTTCACGGGCAGGTTGAGGAAATCGCTTCGCTTGTTGCTCGTCTTCACGGCCTTGATGCGGTCCACCACCTCAAGGCCCTGCACGACCTTCCCAAACACGCAGTAGCCCCAGGTCTTGTCGTTGGCCTTCCCCTTGAAATCCAGCGCTGGATTGTCCACCACGTTGATGAAGAATTCGGCAGCTGCACTGTTGGGATCGGGGGTCCTGGCCATGGCCACGGTGCCCCGCTTGTTTTTTAGTCCGGCGGCCAGAGCGCGGTCTGCCTCGTTGGGGATGGAGCCGTCCGTGCGCTTCTTCCCCAGATAGTCCACGTAACCGCCGCCCTGGATCATGAATCCCGGAATGACGCGGTGGAAAATTGTTTCCTTGTATTGGCCCTTCTTCACGTACTTCAGGAAGTTCTCCACAGTCTTTGGCGCGGCGTCGGGCTCCAGCTCCAACACGATCACCCCCAGCGAGGTGGTCAGCTTCACCTTGGGCTTGGGTGCGGCGCCGAGACTAAACGTGGCGAGGGACAAGAGGACGGCGATCAACGTGCGCATCAGGATCTCCGAGGGATGTCCCAGCATACCCGGACCACCCGACTTCGCCGTTCTGCGGTTGAACTACAGGCTCAAGGTCCGTTCAGGCCGGAAAGACCTCAGTAGGCGCTCAGACCCTTCGCAAGGGCGTCGCGCTGCCCTTTGAAGCCCTGCTCGTCCCGGGAATCTTTGATGAGCGACTTGGCCTGCTCTCGCTGCCCCAGTTTCGTGAGGGCCTGCGCGCGCATGAGCGCCACCCAGCCCCGCTGCTCAGGTGCCAAGGCCTTGGCGGGGTACATTGCCAGCGCCCCGCGGGCGTCTCCGGTTTGCAGACGGAGGTCCCCGACCAGGATGACCAAGGGTTCCATGGCCTCGCCCCTCTCCGTCGTGCGGGCCAACCACCCTTGCGCCTCGGTCAGCCGCTGGGCCGAATTCTCCTGGGGGCCCCGGGGCCGCTGGAGCAGGCGGAGCATCACCCTCACGCGTTCGGGTCCGGGACGCGCCCTGGGCAGGGCTATCCGGACCTGCGCCCAATTCTCCAGGGCAGCCTCCGCTCGGGCCCGCATCAAGGCTTCATCGGGCGTGTCACCCTTCGGGGGCAGCAACCTGAGCAGTGGCCTGGGCTGGGCCTCCGGCTCCACCTTAGCCAGTGCGGCGCGTCGCAGCTTGACCCGTTCAGGCAGGGGGGCCTCGGCCAGCAGGCTGGGCATGACCTCCAAGAGACCGTTGGCCGCGAACAGTTCCGCGACTCCCGTACGCGACGTGGCATCGAGGGCCGCATAGGCCCCCGGCTTCATGCGCGCCAGAAGCTCTCCAGGAAAGCCTTTCTCCAGTCGCTGGGTGACCCAAGCGTTCCAGGCCGCTGACCAGAGTTTTCTCACTTCGGGGCTTTCCCTCATGGAGGGCTCCATGCGATCCACCAGGCCGAGCACTTCATCCCAGAGCGATTTGCCGGAGAGAAGGCGCAGTTCGACCAGTTGAGCCGTCCCCTTGGGCAGGCCCTTCCCGCCTTTTCGGACCTCGGCCAGCAGGGACTCCGCGCTGGGCATGTCCGTGGCATCCGGCAGGCTCCCGTCGGTGAGGAGGCTTGCGAGCGCGAGGCGGGCATCGTCGGCCTGGGCCGATTTGGGATAGTCAGCAACCACCTTGCGAAGCACCTGGGCCGCCCCCTTGGCATCCCCGGAACGACCCAGCAGGCGGCCCCAGGCCAGATCCACCCGTGGCATCAGCTCGCTCCTCGGATAGAGCCGGGAGAAATCCTTCCGTGCCCCTTCGGCCTGAGCGCGCTCCCCGGCCACGCCGAGCACCTCCACGATGGCCGCTAGTCCCTTCTCGCTGGGCTTCTCATTGCCTTCGACGGGCCTGAGGGATTGGACAATGGGCAGGGCTTCCCGTGGCCGACCCTGCTCCGCCAGGATCCAGATCAGGAGTTCCTGCGGGCGGCGCTTTCGCTCAGAGGGGATGTCCGAGGCCAGGGCCCGATGAAGGCGGCCTTCAGCTTCCTTGTACCGCTTCTGATGCACGGCATCCTCTGCGAGAATGCTCTGGGCCTCCCCCATAAAAGGAGAATTGGGCCACTGTCTCTCGAGCTTCTTCAAGGCCATCGAGGCGGCCCCAAGGTTGCCCAGGCGGGCCTCCAGCACGCCCTGGGCATAGAGCACCAGTTCCCGCTCGGGGACCTTGCTGGACTTGAAGGTGTGGCTTTTCAGGCGGGCGAGTGCGGCCTTGATGGAAGCGGCGTTCTCGGCTTTGAGCGCCTCCTTGGCCAGTTCCGCAACCTGGGCGTCGTTCAGGTGTTCCGGCTTCGCCTTCGGCAAAGCCGCCGCGGCATGAGAGGTCGGGCGAGGAGCCTCATATTGTGCGTGCACCCAGGGTGCGATCAGCAGGAGTAGCCCCGCCCATCGCCATCCCGAGCTCACGTGAGCCACCGGGAAAGAAGGTTCTTCTTGCCCTGCTCGAACTCCTGCTCCGAAAGCGCCCCTTTAGCCTTCAGGGCAGCCAGCCGCTCCAGATCCTCCAAGGCATCCGGTTTGAAAACCCCTGTGGCCGGGGCGATCTGATTGGCCAGGATCTCCATGCGTCCAAGTGTGGTCTCCAGCCGTTCGGCCCGCTCGGTCAGGGCCTTCACCTTCGCCCTCAGTTCATCCCGCTCGTGGGCCATGTCCCGCCGCTCCATCAGGCGCCTGAGGGTGTTCCGGAACTGGTCGATCTGCATCGGTTTGGTCACGAAATCGAAGGCACCCAGTTCCATGGCTTCCGTCGCCTCGCGCACGCTCCCGAACCCGGTGAGCACCAGCACGGTGCAGCTTGGATTCGCCTTCAAGGCGCACTTGAGGACATCCATTCCCGACTTGCCCGGCATGACCAGGTCGGTAATCACGAGCTCGAAGGGCGGCTGCTCGGCCTTCAGCTTGCGCTCGGCCTCTTCCCCGGTGGAGGCTGTGACCACCATGAAACCCTCCGCTGAGAGAATGGTCGAGAGGGTCTCCCTGGGCATCGGGTCATCGTCCACCAGCAACAGGCTGGGGGTGGGCAGGTTGGGGGGCACAATGGGGCGGGTCAAGGGTGATCCTCTAAATGTCCTAACAATACCCTTTCGGTCGGGAGGGCCGAGAACTCCAGCCCTAGCATCAAGCTGCCCCTCTCAGGCGATAGACAAAGGCCAGCACCTGGGCCACGGCCTGGTAGAGATCCTGGGGGATGGGTTTCGCCACCTCCACGGACCGATAGAGGGCACGCGCCAATTCCGGCCGCTCCAACGTGGGTATTCCGGCCTCCCTGGCCCGCTCGCGAATCTTGAGGGCCAGATGGTCCAGTCCCTTCGCCACACAGATCGGGGCAGCCGTCTTCTCGTCGTACCTCAGCGCCACCGCCACATGCGTGGGGTTCGTCACCACCACGGTGGCCTTGGGAACTTCCGCCAGCATCCGTCGGCGGGCGGAGGCCTGCATGATGGCCTTCTGCTTCTGCTTGATCTCGGGACTGCCGTCGGCGTCCTTGACCTCGTCCTTGACCTCCTGTTTGGTCATGCGGATGCTCTTCTCCCAGGAGCTTCGCTGCCAGGCGAAATCCGTCAAAGCCAGCACCAGCATGGCCAGCATCACATTGCGGTAGAGGGCGAATACAGCGGCCTGAAAGAGGTCAAGGGATTGGCCCAGAGGCAGCTTCAGGGTGGCCAGCAGAATGGGGATCCGGGGTTCCACGACCGCCCAGGCCACCCATGCCAGCAAGGCGAACTTGGCCAGGCTCTTCACCAAGTCCCCCAGCGCCTTGGCAGCGAACAGCTTCTTGAAGCCCTGGGCCGGATTCAGGCGATCGAACTTCGGTTGGAGTGGCTTGGTGCTCATGCTGAACCCCCGCTGGGCGAACCCTGTGGCCATGGCCAGCAGGAGGTTGAGGCCCAGGAAGGGGAGCAGAAGGCGCCCGAGGATCATCAATACATCCCCGAGCAGCGTCAGCTGGCGGGCGTCGGCCAGGGCCCCCGGCCGGGCCATTTGAAGGAAATGCGCCACCTGCTTCACCATCAGCGCCAGGGTCGCTCCCCCCAGCCCCATGAAGAGGAAAAAGTTTCCCCAGAGCAGGATGGCCCCGTCGAAATCAGCACTGCGGGGGACCGAGCCCTCCTCGCGGGCCTTCTGGCGCCGCTTGGGCGTGGCCTTCTCGGTCTTGCCGGGGTCGTTAGCCACTTCACCCCCCCAGCAGCTTCAAGGTGAGCCTCGGGGCGGCTTCCAGCAGGGGGGTTAGCCAGGGGCCCAATTCCCGCAACAGAAGGCCCAGGATCACCAACCCCAGCCCGATCTTCAGTGGAAAGCTCAACTGCAGCAGCTGGAGCTGTGGCATGAATTTCCCAGAGATGCCGAGGATCAGGTCGAGGAGGAAGAGCACAGCCAGCACAGGAAAAGCCAGCTGGAATCCTTTGGCAAGAAGCTGCCCGATCAGGACAACAAGCCCCATGGCGTTGAGAGGCACGCCCTGTCCCATCGGGGCCACCCGGTAGCTGTCCACCAAGGCGAGGATCAGCTGGTGGTGCAGCCCCGTGACAAAGACCAGCAGCGCCGACATCTGCATCATGATCGATCCCGAGACGGACACGCTCGTATTGGTCGCGGGATCCAGGAACTGCACGAAGCCAAAGCCCATCTGTGTGTCCATCAGGGTTCCGGCGAAGGCCACGGCCTCCAGAATCCAGGCCACCACGGTGCCCAGCAGCAGCCCGATGGCCAGCTCGGAGGCCATCAGGCCCACCAGTGCCGGCACGCCGGTCGGCAGCACGGCGGGCACGGGGATCACCGGCAGGATCACTGTGGCCAGCAGGGCCCCCAGCGCCGCGCGAAGCTGCAGGGGCATCTGCTCGGATCCCAGGATCGGAAAGGTTGCCAGGAGCCCCGTGAGGCGTGTGAGCACGAGTACCCAGAGCGTGGCCTTAGCAGCGGTGAAGGCCCAGATGCTCGGGCTGGAGAGGAGCGGGGTCAAGGTTGCCTCAGGAGAGCTGCCGCACGACGGAATTAAAATTGGTGAACATGCGCGTGGTGAATTGGAGCATCACCTGCAGCATCCAGGGGAAGCTGATGGCCACCACCACCAGCACGGCGATGACCTTGGGCACGAAGGCGATGGTCTGGTCCTGGAGGCTGGTCACCACCTGGAACACCGAAACCAGGAGGCCCACCACCAGCGATACGAGCAGCGCCGGTCCGGCCACCAGCAGGGCGGTCCTGAGCGCGTCCTTGCCTATCTGGGCGATTAGCAGCTCGTTCATCCCGTGTACCCCCTCACGAGGGAGCCGATAATCAGATACCAGCCGTCCACTAACACAAAGAGCAGGATCTTGAAGGGCAGTGATATCACCACGGGGGGCAGCATCATCATGCCCATGCTGAGGAGGATGCTGGCCACCACCATGTCCACGACCAGGAAGGGCAGGAAGATCATGAAGCCGATTTCGAAAGCGGTCTTCAGCTCGCTGATGAGAAAGGCGGGCAGCAGGCATTCCATGGGCACGTCGGCCTTGGTCTTCGGGGCTGGGGCCTTGGCGATGCGGAGGAAGAGGGCCAGGTCCTTTTTCCGGGTGTAGCGCAGCATGAACACCTTCAGGGGCGCCCCCGTACGCTCCAGGGCCTGCTCCGTGGTCAGCTCGTTGCGCTGCAGGGGCTGAAGCACCGTCGAGTTAATCTCCCGGGCCGTGGGCGCCATGATGAAGAAGGTGAGCACCAGCGACAGACTGATGAGCACCTGGTTTGAGGGGGTCTGCTGGGTCCCCAGGCCCTGGCGAAGGAAGTGCATCACCACCACGATGCGCGTGAAGCTGGTGGCGGTCATGAGGATGGTCGGCGCCAGCGTCAGAACCGTCAGCAGCATGACGGCCTGGAGGCTGGAACTCAGGGCTGGACCCGAAGGCGTTTTGCCAAAATCCACCGTCAGCGAGGGCAATGGCGTGGGTTGCTGGGCACATAGGCTCAGACCCGCCAGAACCAGGAGGACCACCGGTAGCCACCGCAGGAGGCGGGTCATCGCCCACCTCCACCCTGCTGTCCACCCCCGCCCTGTTTGAGGAGCGCCTCCATCTCCTTCACCGGTACCGGTCGACCCAGGTCCACCTGCCGGGCCAGGGCATCCTCGAAGGTGGCGGGTTCGCCCCGATCGCCCGGATCCAGGCGGGAGACCAGGTTGATGCCCTGGGGTGTCAAGGCGATGAGGAACCGCTCGCCTTCCACGTCGAGGATGGACACGAAGCGGCGGTCACCCAGGGCCAGGGTCTCTTCCACCCGCAGCTTGCCACCCCCGCCCCCCGGGATCCGGCCCCGGCCGTACCTCTTCAGCGCCCAGAGGCTGGCCCCAGCGAGCCCCAGCACCAGCACCAGTGAGCCGAAGACCCGCAGGCCCGAGGGCCCCGGTTCTGGAGGCTGTCCCTGCGTCGGTTTTCCGTCTTCCAGCGTCAAGGGAGCCTGCAGTTCCTTCTCGGAGGCGGTCGGTGGCGGCACCGGTCGTTCCGCACTCTGGGCCCCAAGGCCCAGGCCCACCACCAATCCGAAGAGCACCAACATCCGTCGCAGCAAGACAAACTCCCGACATAGACCAGGAGTGGGGCGAGAGGGATGCCAGGTCGCCCAGGATGCCCGCACACTGCCACCGTTGCGGCGACCTGCGCATGGGCGTAGGGTGAAACTCTCGTCCCGCACAGTCTGATGGAGCTTTCCATGCCTGACTTCCAACTCACCGTGAATGGCCGCCTTTACCGTGTCGAGGCCAAGGCTGACACACCCCTGCTTTGGATCCTCCGGGATACCCTCGGGCTCACTGGAACCAAATTCGGATGCGGCCAAGGTGTCTGCGGTTCCTGCACGGTTCACCTCGATGGTAAGGCGGTAAAATCCTGCCAGACGAGCATCAAGGATGCCGTCGGCCATGCCATCCTCACGGTCGAGGGCCTATCGAAGGATGGTTCCCATCCGGTGCAGAAAGCCTGGCTGGCCGAGGACGTGGCCCAATGCGGTTATTGCCAGCCCGGCATGATCATGACTGCCGTCGCCCTGCTCAAGCACAAAGCCCATCCCACGGATGGCGACATCGATGAGGCCTTCGCCGACCACGTCTGCCGCTGCGGCACGTATCCCCGAATTCGGAAAGCCGTCAAGCGCGCCGCCGGAGGTGTGAAATGACCAGCCGCCGTGATTTTCTGAAGGTGACCGGCGCCACCGGAACCGGTCTGATCCTCGGTCTGTACCTGGAGGCCAAACCCCGCCCCGCCGCGGCCGCCAAGGCGGAGTTCCATCCCAACGCCTTCCTGGCCGTGCGTCCGGATGGCACCGTGCGCATCACCGTTCCCAAGACCGAAATGGGTCAAGGCGTTCGCACCGCCCTGCCCCTGGTCGTGGCCGAGGAGATGGATCTCGATTGGTCGAAGATCGAGGTCGTCACCGCGCAGCCTGGGCCAGACTTCAAGTCCATGCAGACCGGAGGCAGCACCAGCGTCAGCAGTACCTGGATGCCCCTTCGCAAAGCGGGCGCCGCCGCCCGGGAAATGCTGAAGGCCGCAGCCGCCGCCAAGTGGCGGATCGGCGTGGACCAGTGTCGGACGGAGAAGGGTTTCGTGCTGGGCACTGGTGGCAAAAAGCTGGGCTACGGCGACCTTGTGGAAGCCGCCGCCAAGCTGCCCGTGCCCAAGGAACCCATCCTCAAGAAGACCTCGGATTTCCACCTTCTTGGCAAACGTACGCCCCGCTTCGACGGGCCAGCCATCGTCACGGGCAAGGCCGTGTTTGGGCTCGACGTGCGCCGGCCCGGCCAGCGCTTTGCCGCCATGCTGCGCTGCCCCGTACCCGGCGGACAGCCCTACTCCTGGGATGCGTGGAAGGCCATGAAAGTGGTCGGCGTGGCTGGGGTGGTGCAGGTTCCCACCGGTCTTGCCGTCATCGCTGACAGCACCTGGGCGGCTTTTAAAGGCCGAGAGGCCCTGGCCGCGACGACGACCTGGGAGGAGGGCGCCGCCAAGAATTTCAACTCAGCCGCCCTCGAGGCCAAGATGCGCAAGGCCCTCACCGGCCTGGCCGACGAGGTGCGTAAGGAAGGAGATGCCGAGAAGGCTCTGGCCGCAGCCGCCCGACGGATCGAAGCGGAGTACAGCTTCCCCTTCCAGGCCCACGCCACGGTGGAACCCATGAATGCCACCGCGCAGGTCGGCCAAGACAGCGCCGAAATATGGACTGGCACCCAGTCCCCGAACAAAGCTCAGGAGCGGGCTGCCGCCGCCATCGGGCTCAAGCCTGAGCAGGTGAAGGTGAACGTGGCCCTCCTTGGCGGAGGCTTCGGGCGACGCCTTGGCACTGACTTCAGTACTGAAGCCGCCCAGGTAGCCCATGCCGCAGGTGGGCGTGGCCCGGTCCAGGTGGTCTGGGACCGGGAGGAGGATTTCCGCCACGACCTCTTTCACCCAGCTACCCTGCACCGCATGAGGGCCGGACTGAATGCCACGGGCACCCTTTCCGCATGGTGCCACCGCATCGCCGGTCCCGCCGTGCTGCGCTCCTGGATGGGGGGCAAGAAGTTAGCGACCCAGGCCTCCGTGGAGGCCAACGGCGCCCTGGACATCCCCTACAACATCCCCACCCTCAAGGTGGATTTCGCTGAAGTCGAAGCCCCCATGCCCCTCGGGTGGTGGCGCGGCATCGAGATCGTACCCAACGTCTTCGCCCGGGAATGCTTCCTCGACGAGGTGGCCCACGCCCTGCGCAAGGATCCCCTCCAACTGCGCCTGGACCTGTTAGGCGACCGGGGCCTGGTCAAGTTCGGTGTGGAGGGGGCGGACATCCGCCGACTCAAGAAGGTGCTGGAGGTGGCCGCCGACAAGGCCGGCTGGGGGCACAAGCATGACGCGGGCCATGGCCTCGGCCTCGCCTGTCACGCCTATGACGGCCGCACCTACGCCGCCGCAGTCGCTGAGGTCTCCGTGGAGAAGGGCCAGCTCCGCATCCACAAGGTCACTTGCGCCGTGGACTGCGGTTTCGTGGTCAATCCATCCGGTCTTGAGGCCCAGGTGGAAGGCGGCATCGCCTTCGGCCTGTCGGCCCTGTTTACCCAGATCACCTGGGAGAAAGGCCGGACCGTACAAACGGGCTTTGAGCACTTCCCCCTTCTGCGCATGGCGGACATGCCCAGCATTGAGGTTCACGTCGTGCCCAGCGACGAGGCCCCCTCTGGCATAGGCGAACCACCGGTGCCCCTGGCCATCCCCGCCGCGCTGAACGCAGCCTTCGCCGCCACTGGCAAGCGCATCCGGCGGCTGCCGCTGGGATCTGACAGCTTCAAGTGAAAGAGCTCCAGGACATCCTCCACCTGGTCCGCGAGCGCCCAGAACCTCTGGCGCTCGCGACGCTGGTGCGCGTGGAAGGCGCCAGCTATCGGCGCCCCGGCGCGCGGCTGCTGCTGAACCGGGAGGGCCCGCTGCGGGGTTCCCTCAGCGGCGGTTGCCTCGAAGGCGACGTCCACGCCAGGGCCCGGGAAGCCCTGGCCGCCGGCGCCCCGCGCCTGATGACCTACGACCTGCGCGGGGATGCCGACCTAGTCTGGGGCAGCGGGAGCGGCTGCGAGGGTGCCCTCGACATCCTCGTCGAGCCGCTGCGGGGCTTCCCTGACTGGATGACCTGGATCGAACAAGCCTGGGCTTCCAGAACCCCGCTCACGCTGCATACCGACCTGACCCCAGAAAAGCTGGGGATGCGCAGCATTCCCAGTTATCCGGGTGCGCCCGGGCCCGGCTTTCTTGAAACCCTGTTGCCCCCCACGGCCCTCTGGATCCTCGGCGCCAGCGACGATAGCCGCCCCCTGCTCCGCATGGCGAAGGAACTGGGCTGGTTCGTGGGCCTGCTGGATCACCGTCGCGCCTTCGCCCAGTCCGAACGCTTCCCCGAGGCCGACACGGTGTGCGCAGGCCATCCTGCCCAGACGCTTCCGGCGCTGGATTTAGATGCCCGCAGCGCCGTGGTCTTGATGACGCACCACTATGCCAAGGACCTGGAATCCCTGCGCCTGCTGCTGCCCTCGGCCGCGGGTTACCTCGGTCTCATGGGCAGCCGAGCCCGCGGTGCAAAAATGCTCGCTGAACTGGCCTCGGAGGGCCTGCTGGCCGACGATCGCCTGCATACGCCCGTGGGTCTGGACTTGGGTTCTGACACACCAGAATCCATCGCCCTCGCCATCCTCGCGGAGATCCAGGCCGCGTTCTCGGGGCGGAACGGCCGGGCCCTGCGCGAGGGCCGCGCCGAAGCCAAGCCGTGATCCCGGCCCCGATTCCCGCCGTGATCCTGGCCGCAGGCTCGGGCCGCCGCATGGGCGGTCCCAAGGCCATGCTGAAACTCGACGGCGAGACCTTGCTCCAGCGAGCGGTTCGGATCGCAGGCGAGGCAGGCTTCAGCCCCCTCGTTGCGGTGGTGGGCAGCGGGGATCCGGGGCCGCTGGCAGCCCGGGTGCTCCACAACACCAAAGCGGCCGAGGGAATGGCCAGTTCCATCCGCTTGGGGATTGCCGCACTTCCGGCAGAGGCCGATCGGGTCCTGCTGCTGACTGTGGACCAGGTCTCGGTGGACCCTGCCCTGCTCCAGCGCCTGTTGGCACTCTCCACCGCGGAACCGGACCGTCCGGCCGCCTGCGCCTATGCGGAGACCCTGGGTATTCCGGCCGTGTTTCCGCGGCGCCTGTTCCCCGAACTTCTGGACCTGAGCGGCGACCACGGCGCCAAGGCTATCCTCTTGCGTGAAGGGGCCACCGGGCTGCCTTTCCCCGAGGGGGATGCAGATCTCGATACCCCAGAGGATTGGGCCCGCCTCAGGCGCTGAGCGTGGCCTTCTGCTGGACGTGGTCATAGCGCTTGCGGGCCTGCTCCAGTTCCCCCAGGTGGGTGCCCGCCCACGCGCAGAGGGCGCGCATGGGTTCGATGAGGGTGTGGCCCAGCTTGGTCAACTCGTACTCGGTGCGCGGAGGCACCTCCGGGTAGACGTGGCGCGTGACCAGGCCATCCCGCTCGAGTTTGCGGAGGGTCTGGGTGAGCATCTTCTGGCTGATGCCCCCCACCTGGCGGTGCAGGTCCCCGTAGCGCTGCTTGCCCCGAGCCAGAAGATAGATCAGCAGGGTCGTCCACTTGTCGGCGATGAGATCCAGTGCCTGGCGGGTGGGGCACTGGGCACTGAGAACGTTAGGAGTGAGTGAGCATGCTTTACGAACCATTGGGTTTCTACCTTCCAGATTAGTGCCTACTTTCTTTTTGATCGTAAGCACCTAAAGTTTGGGTCACGGGCCAAACGAATGCAAGTGCCCGAATGAGGAGCAACGATGAGCCACCTTTCCATCGTGTTCTACAGCGGCTTCGGCCATACCAAGATCGTGGCGGAGCGCACCGAGCGCCGCGGCCAGCGCACCGCAGCCGCCACGGCCCGGCGGGCCAAAGTCTCCTAGATAGGTCTCCTATGCCGTGGAGATTGTGATGACGGAGAAACGTGCGGAATCCGTTAATCTCGAAGGCTGAAACAGGAGTCCCCGCATGTCCGACTTGATCCAGCACTTGACCGACAAGACTTTCGCCGGGGCCATTGCCCATGGCATCACCGTGGTGGATTTCTGGGCGCCCTGGTGCGCCCCCTGCCGCGAACTGGCCCCCGTCACCGAAGCGCTCGCTTCGGAGTTCAAGGACAAGATGACCTTCGCCAAACTGAACGTGGATGATTTCACGCCCCTTTCCGAGCAGTACGAAGTCCTGAGCATGCCCACCCTGGTGATCTTCAAGGATGGCCAGCCAGTGAATCGCATCGTGGGCTCGCTGCCCATCGATCAGTTGAGGACCCGCCTTCAGCAGTCTGTCTAAACCCCCATCCCGAATCCGAGGCATTCATGAGCACCATCTCTGGCGATAGCCTGCTCCAGCAGCTGAACTGGCGCTACGCCACCAAGAAATTCGACCCCTCGAAGAAGATCTCCGCCACCGACTGGGCCGTCCTCGAGCAGGCGCTGATCCTCACCCCATCCAGCTATGGCCTCCAGCCCTGGAAGTTCATCGTGGTCACGGACCAAGCACTCAAGGCGCAGTTGCGTCCCGCCTCCTGGAACCAGTCCCAGGTCGAGGACTGCAGCCACCTGGTAGTCCTCACGGCGAAGAAAGACGTCACCGAGGCCGACCTGGACCAGTTCATCGCCCGCACCGCTGAAGTGCGCGGCGCCAGCATCGAAAGCCTGGCGGGCTACAAGGGCTACATGCTGGGCGATCTTGTGAAGGGCCCTCGCCATGCCTTCATCCATGAGTGGGCGGCGCGCCAGACCTATATCGCCCTGGGTAGCCTCATGACCGCCGCGGCCCTGCTGGGCGTGGACGCCTGCCCCTTCGAGGGCATCGAACCGGCCAAATACGACGCGATCCTGGGACTGGAAGGCTCCGGCTACGCCACCATCAGCGCCTGTCCCATGGGCTATCGCGCTGAGGATGACAAGTACGCCAGCGCCCCCAAGGTGCGCTTCACAGCCAAGGACGTCGTCGAGCACCGCTGATCTTGACAAGCGTTCAAGACAATAGGAAACACCTTCACCACCACGACACCAAGACACCAAGAAAAAGCAAAAGACATTACCCTTGTAGTTCTTGGTGACCTTGGTGTCTTGGTGGTGATCTTTCATTCTTTAGACCGTGAATCCGGAACAGACCCTTCCACACTGCGAACAGGAGGTTCCCATGCTCACTCGCGCACTCGGAAACCAGGGACTCACCGTATCCGCCCTCGGCCTTGGCTGCATGGGCATGTCGGACTTCTATGGCCACCGGAATGACGTAGAATCCACCGCCACGATCCAGCACGCGGTCCAGCGGGGCATCACCTTCTTCGACACTGCGGACGTGTACGGACCCCACACCAATGAGATTCTGGTGGGCAAGGCCCTGGCAGACGTGCGGAACCAAGTGCTCATCGCCACCAAGTTCGGCATCGTCCGCGACCCGAATGACCCCAGTGTGCGCGGCGTCTGCGGGCGGCCCGACTACGTGCGCGGTGCCTGCGAAGGCAGCCTGAAGCGCCTGGGCGTGGAGGTCATCGACCTCTACTACCAGCACCGCGTGGATGCCCACGTGCCCATCGAGGAGACCGTGGGGGCTATGGTTGACCTGGTCCAGGCAGGCAAGGTGCGCTTCCTCGGCCTGTCCGAGGTGAGCGCCTCAACCCTGCGGCGAGCCTGCAAAGTGCACCCCATCAGCGCCGTGCAGTCCGAGTACTCGCTCTGGACCCGCGATCCAGAAGAGGGACTGCTGCAGGCCTGTCGGGAGCTGGGCGTGGGTTTGGTGCCCTACAGTCCCCTGGGCCGCGGCTTCCTCACGGGCCAGATCCGCAGCTTCGAAGATTTTGAGGCCAGCGACTACCGCCGGAACTCCCCCCGCTTCCAGGGCGAGAACTTCCAGAAAAACCTGGACCTGGTGGCCCGCCTCCAGGACATGGCCTCCGCCCGGGGCTGCACCTCATCCCAACTGGCCCTGGCCTGGGTCCTGGGCCAGGGCTGCGATCTGGTCCCCATTCCCGGCACCAAGCGCAGGGATCGCCTGGATGAGAACCTCGGCGCCCTTGAACAAGTCCTTTGCCCAGGTGAGCTGCAGGAACTGAGTGGCCTCTTCCCGCTAGGCGTCGCCGCCGGAGCCCGCTATCCCGAAGCCATGATGCAGATGGTGAACCGCTAGAGGCCAGGTCCCAGAAAACGGGGACCGTCCGAGCGTCAATGACTGACCACGGACTGGAAGTAGAAGTCGAGCATCGCAATCAGCGATGTGGCATTCCCTCGCAACCGACTGCGAAGTGCGGCACCCTCCCAGCAATCCACCAGCAGGCCAGCCAGGCACCGCACATCGGAATCGCCTGGGATGTTGCCGCTTTGCCGTGCTTCTTCCAGGCACACGGCGATTCGCTCGGCAATGGCCGAAAAACACCATTCGATCTTGAGCCGGAACACCTCGCTTACACCTGACAATTCCTGCCCCAGCCCGCCCAGCAGGCAACCCATGTAGCCTTCCGTCCGGTAGTGCTTCTCCGTCATTTCGAAGAACAGGCGCACCCGCTCGAGTGGGGGACGGCTTCGGTCACCGAGGCACATGTCGAGACCGGCGTGCACGTTCCACATGTACTGGTCGATAGACTGGAGCGCGAAGTCGTCTTTGTCCTTGAAATGATGGTAGAAGGAACCCTTCGGGATGCCGGTAGCCTCCAGCAGGGCTTGGATTCCCAGATCGTTGTAGCCATGGATCAGGAGCATGCCCATTCCAGCGTCGAGCAGCCGTTGCTTGGTGGGGTGTGTTGTCCGCATCTTGGTTGGTGCCGTACCGCCTCCCAGCAGGAAGCCACCTCGTCCCGCTGAATTCCATCTCAGGCGATGGAGCGAGGTGTCAGGCTCTGGGAAACGGGCTAGCCCTTGACCTTCTGGATCATGTGGTTGATGACGTGGCTGTGCTCACGCTGAGGACTGAACATGACAATCTCTGCGTCTTCCTCGACCTTGACATTGTGCCCGGGGGGCCAGTGAAACAAATCATTGGCCTTCACCGTTTCCTGGGTGCCCTTGGCATCTGTTGTCGTGAGCTGACCGCGCAAGACGAACCCCCAATGGGGGCATTGGCAAAGGTCGCCTTCCAACCCCAGGAAGAGTGGGGTGGTATCAACCCCCGCCGCCAAGGTGAAGCACTCGCCGCTCATCTTGTCGAATCCGCTCATTTCGCCGAAGTTCATCCGCTGACGGATCACGGCGCCTGGAATTTCCATCCTGACGTCTACATTGTCTTTCGCTACTCGCATGGGCATACCTCCAGGGTTGGTTAGGTAAATTAAGATTAGACCGGCCGGTCTAATCTGAAAACATACGCCCTTCCAAGGCCCTGTCAATGAACTCGTGACTCGGTGCGCGTCATCCCAGCCACCGCCCGAGCCTTTCCGCATCCCTCGCGGAGGATGTCTATTTCTGCGGCTACACCAGCGAGAAGAACTTCGTGGGAAACTGGAAAGTTCTACCGGAGTCCCCCATGACCACCGCCTCTGAAGCTCCCGTCGTCACCGCGCCCCGCGGCACCCACCTGCACTGCAAGGGCTGGGTGCAGGAAGCGGCCCTTCGCATGCTGATGAACAATCTGGATCCCGAAGTGGCCGAGCGGCCCCTGGACCTGGTGGTCTATGGCGGCCTGGGCAAGGCTGCCCGGAACTGGGACTGCTTCCACGCCATCGTGAAGGAGCTGAAGCACCTCAACGATGACGAGACACTGCTGGTGCAGAGCGGCAAGCCTGTTGGCGTGGTGAAGACCCACCCCGACGCCCCCCGGGTGCTCATCGCCAACTCCAACTTGGTACCGAAATGGTCCACCTGGGAGGTCTTCCGCGAGCTCGACCAGAAGGGCCTGATGATGTACGGCCAGATGACCGCCGGCAGCTGGATCTACATCGGCAGCCAGGGCATCGTGCAAGGCACGTACGAAACCTTCGCCGAAGCCTCGCGCCAGCACTTCCACGGCACACTGGCGGGCACCTGGACCCTCACTGCGGGCCTAGGCGGCATGGGTGGCGCCCAGCCCCTGTCCGTCACCATGAACGGCGGCGTTTGCCTCGCCATCGAGGTGGACCAGACCCGCATCCAGAAGCGCATTGACACCCGCTACCTGGACGAGTGGACCGACAACCTGGACACGGCCCTGGCCCTGGTTCAGCAGTACGTGGACGCGAAGGAGGCCCGCAGCATCGGCCTGCTGGGCAACGCTGCGGAGATCCTGCCCGAAATCCTCAAACGCGGCTACATTCCCCAGCTCGTCACGGACCAGACCTCGGCCCACGACGAGTACAACGGCTACATCCCCGCCGGACTCTCGCTAGAACAGGCCGCCGTGCTGCGCTTGGCAGAGCCCGAAGCCTACGTTCAGCGGGCCCTCGCCTCCATGCGCACCCACGTCGAGGCCATGATCGAATTCCAGCGCCGAGGCTCGGTCACCTTCGACTATGGCAACAACATTCGCGCCCAAGCCCAGCGGGCCGGCTGCGAAAACGCCTTCGCTTTCCCGGGCTTCGTCCCCGCCTTCATCCGGCCCCTGTTCTGCAAGGGCATCGGCCCCTTCCGCTGGGTCGCGCTGAGTGGCGATCCCGAGGACATCGCTGTCACGGACGCCGCCATGATGGAACTGTTCCCCGAGAATGAAGGGATGATCCGCTGGTTGAAGGCCGCCCAGGAGAAGATCGCCTTTCAGGGTTTGCCCGCCCGCATCTGCTGGATCGGCGCGGGCGAGCGCCACTTGGCGGGCCTCAAGTTCAACGAGCTGGTGAGAACGGGCAAGGTCAAAGCCCCCATCGTCATCGGCCGCGATCACCTGGACAGCGGCAGCGTGGCCAGCCCCAACCGCGAGACCGAAGCCATGAAGGACGGCTCGGATGCGGTCTCCGACTGGCCCTTCCTCAACGCCATGACCAGTGTGGCCGGTGGCGCCTCCTGGGTCAGCATTCACCATGGGGGCGGCGTGGGCATGGGCTACAGCCAGCATGCGGGCGTGGTCATCGTGGCCGACGGCACCGAGCGCGCTGAGCGCTGCATCGCCCGCGTACTCTGGAATGACCCCGCCATGGGCGTCTTCCGCCACGCCGACGCCGGCTACGAAACCGCCCGCGAGCACGCCGATACCATCGGATTGCACATTCCCATGGCGCGTTGAAAAACTTGTTTTGCCCCAGATGAAGCCGGATGAACACAGTTCGACGATGGGCCGTCCCTATCCGTGTTCATCTGAGATCATCCGTGGCTGATTTTCCCCGAGGTTGACATGTCCCGACCCTGCCCTTGCACCTCCAAGAAGCCCTACGACCGCTGCTGTGGCCCCTTCCACGCGGGCACTGCAGCGCCTGAGACGGCCGAGCAGCTCATGCGCTCCCGCTTTTCCGCCTATGCCCTGGGCAAGGTGGACTACCTGATCCACACCCGCACAGAGGCCAAGCGCGCGGAGGAGAACCGGGAGGAACTGGCCCAGTACTGCAAGTCCGTCAGTTGCGTGGGCCTGAAGATCGTCAGCAAAGAAAAAGGCGGCAAGGACGACGACACTGCCGTCGTTACCTTCCACGCCAGCCTCCAGGCCAACGGCCGCCGCAGCCTCCACATCGAGACCAGCACCTTCGCCCGCGAGAATGGCAAGTGGGTGTATGTGGATGGAGTGGTGAAGGGGTAAGGTGATGGGGCTGCGGCTTAGGAGGCTCCCCGAGGCGTAATCATCCGATCACCCACGGGGGCTGCGTGGAAGTCATCATCATGCCGGACAAGGAAAAGGCAACGCTGCTCACGGCGCGCATCCTTACGGAGGACTTGAGGACCAAGCCCACCTTGGTGCTGGGCCTAGCCACGGGCCGCACCATGAAGCAGGTGTACGACCACTTGGCCAGCTTTCACCTCTTAGAGGCCTTGGATTTCTCTCGCTGTTCCACCTTCAATCTGGATGAATTCATCGGGATCCCGACGGATCACCAAGGTTCCTACCGCCGCTACATGCAGGAGCACCTCTTCAACCGCGTGAACATCACCATCGGGAACACCCACCTGCCCGATGGCATGGCCCCGAATCTGGCCCAGGAATGCCAGCAATACGAAACCCTCATCAAGGCGTCGGGGGGCATCGACGCACAGTTGCTCGGACTGGGCATTGACGGGCACATCGGCTTCAACGAACCCCTCTCTGCCCTCCTTTCCCGGACGCGGGAAAAGGCCCTCACTCCCGCCACCCTGGCCCAAAACGCCTTCATGTTTGGAGGCGATCCGTCACGCGTTCCCCGCCGAGCCATCACCATGGGCGTCGGCACCATCCTGGACAGCCGCCGCTGCGTGCTGCTGGTCACCGGGGCCTCGAAGGCCTCCATCCTCGCCCAGGCCGTGGAGGGACCCATCACTTCCATGGTCACGGCCTCGGCCCTCCAACTCCATCCCCGCTGCCAAGTGGTGGTGGACGAAGAGGCTGCCACGAATCTAAAGGGCAAAGATTACTACCGCTGGGTCTTCGCCAACGAGCCCGAATGGGTCCCATTCCGGGATCTGGACGCCCTGAAGCCGCGGGCGGCGGCATCAAAATCATGAACCGTGCCACCCGTTCATCACCAGCCTCCAAGCCAACGGGTGCCGCAGCCTCCACATCGAGACCAGCACCTTTGCCGGCGAGAATGGCAAGTGGGCGTAAGTGGATGGAGTGGTGAAGGGGTAGCAAGCACTCACGACCCTTGTCGGGATCCAACGCCTTCCCCCCTCGCCAAGGCAATTTGCTATGGACGCGCATCAAATTCAGGTCCTGTTCGCAGGCGCGAATCGAGTGCATCAATCCTTCGAATTGAAGTAGATAGCACCTCGTTTTGATAGAACAAATCGGCTTTCTGACACCGCCCGTGCTGCAAGTGGTTGAATTTAACCCAATTGTCATCAATGGCTCGAAAACTGCTCGACCCTTGAGGCAAAGCTGTGTGAGGCTCTGCCAAATTCACAGAGGTGGACACGATGGATGACACGAAAAAGGCTTACCTTGTGGGCGGCGGCGTAGGTTCTCTGGCCGCCGCTGCATTTATGATCCGCGACGGTGGTATTTCAGGAAGCAATATCACTATCTTCGAAGCCATGCCCCTTCCCGGTGGCAGCCTGGATGGCGGCGGCACGCCTCGAGGTGGCTACACCCTGCGGGGTGGCCGCATGCTGACCACGGACAACTACGAATGCACCTGGGACCTGTTCAAGTCCATTCCTTCTCTCAGCGCCCCGGGCCGATCCGTGTTTGAAGAAACCGTCGCGTTCAATGAAAAGTACGTCCCCCATTCCATGGCGCGCCTGGTCGACAAGAACCGTTTCAAGGTGGATGTGGTGTCCATGGGCTTCTCCATGGAAGACCGGCTGGAGCTGCTCAAGCTCAGTGAGGCCGACGAAGCCACACTGGGAACGAGCTGTATCACGGACTGGTTGTCGCCGGACTTCTTCAAGACCAATTTCTGGTACATGTGGGCCACCACCTTTGCCTTCCAACCCTGGCATAGCGCGGTAGAATTTAAGCGTTACTTGCATCGCTTCATGCTGGAATTCACCCGCATCGAAACCCTGGCCGGCGTGAAGCGCACCGTCTACAACCAGTTCGATTCGCTGGTCCGGCCCCTGGTGACCTGGCTGCAAGGGCAGAAGGTCAACCTGGTCATGAATGCCACGGTGACCGATTTCGACCTGAGGACCGACGACGGAATGATCACCGTCACGGGTATCCACTGCAACCACGACGGACGTGCCAAGCTCGTCAGCGTGGCCGAGGGCGATCTGGTGTTCTTCCAAAATGCCTCGATGACCGATGCCTCCAGTTACGGTTCCATGACCAGCGCACCAGCCCACCGGACCAAGCAGGACAGCGGTGGGTGGGCCTTGTGGGAAAAACTGGCGATCGGCCATCCCGAATTCGGGAATCCAGCGGCCTTTAATACCGGCATTCCGGAATCTTTCTGGGAGTCGTTTACTGTCACGCTGAAAGACACCAAGTTCTTCGACAAGATGGAAAAATTCACCGGCAATCAGGCCGGCACCGGCGGCTTGGTGACCTTCAAGGACTCCAATTGGTTCATGTCTGCGGTCCTGGCTCATCAACCGCATTTCGCGAACCAGCCTGCCAACGTGCAGGTGTTCTGGGGCTATGCCCTGCATCCGGACCGCATTGGGAATTTCGTGGCCAAATCCATGTCCGAATGCAATGGCGCGGAAATCCTGCAGGAGCTTTGCGGGCACCTGAATTTCGATCTGGAAACGGTGGCAGACGCCATTTGCATTCCTTGCCGCATGCCTTACATCACCAGCATGTTCATGCCCCGTGCCGCGAGCGACAGGCCGCTTCCGGTTCCCCTCAATTCCAGGAACCTGGCTTTCATCAGCCAGTTCGTCGAGATCCCTGACGATGTGGTGTTCACGGTGGAGTATTCGGTTCGGGCGGCGCAGATGGCCGTGTATGAATTACTCAAGATCGACCGTGAAGTACCGCCCATCAAAAGGCATGACAAGTCGCTCCACGTGAAGCTGGATGCCGTGATCAAGGCCTTCAAGTGAGTCGCTGACTGGCTTATGACTAGGTACAGAAATTCGGGTCCCAAAGGCGGCTTATTGTTGTATTTTCCCTATTTCTTGTTGAAATTTGAGTGCCTCTCACCACTTCCCGAATAAACCCTCTGAGGGTAGATATGGTTGGTGAGCCCCTTTTCATTCGCCCCGCCGACCACGGGGCCAGGATCCTCGTCGTCGATGCCGATCCGTTGGCTCGCCGTAGCCTGCGGGCCATGTTGGAACGTGGGTACTACCAGGTGGAAACGGTGGAAGGCGGTGCGGAGGCCCTTGCAATTCTCCCCTCCTTCAAGCCGGACCTGGTGGTCCTGGACATCCAGATGCCCGGCTGGATGGCCAAGAGGTCTGCTGCCGGATCCGCGAGCTGCCGAAGGGTCTACCGCTGCCCATCATCTTCCTGACTGCCGATGAGCGCCCAGACATCCAGTCCCAGGCCTTTCGGGCCAACGGGGACGATTTCCTGCGGAAACCCGTCCTGCAGGCGGAACTGATCGTCAGGATCCGCAGCCTCATGCGGCTCAAGCGACTCCAGACCGAGGTCCAGGAGGAGCGGGACAACCTGCTCGACCTCCAGAAGCAACAGAAACAGCTCATCGAATTCATCGTGCATGACCTGAAGCATCCCTTGTCAGCCATCCAGGTGGGTCTGGAGCTCCTTGATGACGGCGACGGCACCCCTACCACCCAGATTCAACTTCGCCGGCTGCGGGACACTGCGCAGTACATGGGACGGAGGATCCAGAACATCCTGGATATCGGCCGTGCCGAGCAGGTGGGACTGGAACTCTGCAAGACCCGGATCCCCCTGGGCAGCTGGATTCCTCACTTGCTCAAGGAAGTTGATTCCCAGGCCCAGAGTCGTGGTCTCGAACTGGTTTGGGAGTGCCCTGCCGACCTGGAGGTCGAGGCGGATCAGAAATTCCTCCAGAGGCTCGTGCTGAACCTCCTCGACAACCCACTGAAATATTCACCCGCAGGCAGTTGCACACGGATTGAGGCCCGATCTACAGCGATCGGTGTACGCCTGGAAGTGCGAGACCAAGGTTATGGGATCCCGGAACACATGCGTGAGCAGCTTTTCGAAAAATTCGTCTGCCTCGATGAACAGGGGTCCCATGCCCGCTCTGGATCGGGCCTCGGTCTTGCCTTCTGCCAACTGGTGGCCGAAGCCCACGAAGGAAGGATCTGGGTCGAGGAAACCCGCCCACGGGAAGCGTGTTCGTGCTCGAGATTCCCCAAGGCACCCCCACGACCCTCGGGGAGCTGGCCTAGGGTGCCAGGGAACCGCCTGAGACTGTGTTGCTCAGTGCATCCCGGGGTCCTTCTCCCCAGCCGCAATTGCGATGTCCAGCTCGTTCTGTTTGGGTGGCAGCGGGCACGTGGCAAAGTTTGAGAAGGCACAGGGCGGATTGATGGCGCGGTTGAAATCCAGCACTACCTTGCCGTGCTTCGGCATGTCCGCGTACAGGAAGCGCCCCGCCGGATAGGTGCCCTGGCTGCTGGTGGCATCGTTGAAGATCAGGAACAGCTCCGGGTGCTCGGGATCCTCCACCATAGGCTCCAGGGTGACCTCGCGGCCGGCCACCTTGAACCGCAGCAGGCCCGGCGTGGACATGGGCTCCGACGTCCCCAGCACAGTGGCGATGGCCCGGATCTTCGGGGTGGCATAGGGGATGAAGTCCGCCTCGACCCGCCAGGCTGGATCCACCGGATACCGTGGCACGCCATGGAAAGCCTTGCGGGCTGGCGCGTCGGGATCCTTCAGGCGAACGCCCACGCGATTCCCACGACGGATCACGTAGCAGCTCACCCTGCCCGCTTTTAGAACATCGGGCTGCCCGTCCCCATCGTCCTTCAGCACGGCCTCGACAGCCGGCTTCCCATTCAGGAGCAGACCGCTGCCTGGGAGCGGCCGGAAGCGCACGGTCGAACCGTCCACGATGAACAGGCCCGCCTTAGCAGGCCCTGCCCACTCCGGCAGCAGTACCGTGGATCCCGGGGCCGACCCCAGCGTGTTCTCCCCTGGCTTCAGCCAGTCTCGGCCGATGAGGCTCAGCCAGCCGTCCTCAGCCGCAAGCCGGGCGACCCGCTCGGCATGCCAAGCGTCCACCGAGGTCCGGTACGCATCCTGGGCCGGTGTGATCGTTCCGAGGAGAAATAGGGAAGTGAGAAGGAGGGTGCGGCGCATGAATGCCATCGTACCAGCGCTTCGCCGTTCAACTGACCCGGAAGACCCCAAGTTGCTCGCTCACGCTCTTGGAAACCCGGGCAATCTTGCCGGCGTAGCCAGGGTCGGTCGCGAACCCGCCTTCCTGAAGGGCCTGGCCGAACCCCGCCCCCGAAGTCTGGTCCAAGGCCCTTGCATAGCGTCCCTTGAGCAGGCGGGCATAATCCGCGAAGGCCTCGCCGAAGGAATCGTAGGCCCGGAAGGTGTCCACCTTCTTCTGGGGAACGCCGTGGACATACTCCGTGGTCTGAATGTCCACTGTCCGTCCCTTCCAGTTTTGGCCGGTTTTTATACCGAACAGATTGTGGCTCTCCCCGCCTCCGGCATCCTTGATGGAGCGTCTCCCCCAGCCGCTTTCCAGTGCGGCATGGGCCAGGAGGAGGTGGGGGGAGACCCCAAGCGATTCGGCCGTACTCCGAGCGGCTTCCAGCAAGGGTTCGAGAAACCGGGCCTTCAGGCTCGCGGCAGGCTTCACCGCAGGGTTTTCGGAAGTAGCTGAGGCGGGCTCCTTCGCTGTGGCAGGCTGCTGAGCGGGCCGGATCGAGGGCAAGATTTCGGTTTTGGAAAGATTCGGGACGGGGCCGTTCGACGCGACGCCAAACGTTTCCCGAACCACTTTCGGTGCCAAAGGATGGAAGGCCCTGGACTTTGCGTATGCAGCATAATTTGCCGTGCTAATGGTTGAAGCGGTCTTGGAGGAAAGGGCCAGAATCCGGACCTGATCGAGGCTCGAGAGAGTTGTCTGGGGGCGAGGAAACTTCGCCGAAAGCAAACCACTGGAGGCCCGGAGGGTCTGAATTGAACCATCGGCCGCCGCCGTAGAACCCGCCCCTAAAGCGTCCATCAGCAAAGCGTTGAACCGCTGTTGCAGCACCACCAACTGGGTGGAGACACCCCCGCGAAGCACCGGCTGCATGCCTGACTCAATCTTCGTGTCCCCACCGTAAGCGTGTCCGTTGAACAACAATGGAAATCCAGCGGACATAGCACCCTCGGCAGGAAACGCGCAGCCGAAAACTTCAGTGCAACAACCGTGCGAACCTCTCGGAAAACCGAGGGCAAGCACGGGAAGGCCGGCTCGCGCGGCTATGCTTGGACCACATCCCGGAGCCCCCATGCGTTTCACCGTATGCGCCCTTGCTGCCGCCCTGAGCCTTCCCCTTAGCGCAGGCGAAGTCCCGCGCCGCCCGGTCCATACCTATTCGATCGTGGCCCGGGATCCGGTGACGGGAGACCTGGGAGTGGCGGTGCAAAGCCATTGGTTCTCCGTGGGTGGCTCGGTGCCCTGGGCGGAGGCCGGTGTCGGGGCGGTCGCCACCCAGAGCTTCACGGACCCCAGCTACGGAGCCCTCGGCCTCGCGCTCATGAAGGCGGGCAAACCCGCGCCCGAAGCCCTGAAGGCCTTGCTGGCGGCCGACGCTGATCGGGAAGTCCGGCAGGTGGCCATGGTGGATGCCCAGGGCCGTGCCGCGGCCCACACAGGCGCCAAGTGCATCCAGGCGGCGGGCCACCAGGTGGGCGAGGGCTTCACCGTGGAGGCCAACCTCATGGACCAGGCCACCGTGTGGCCCGCCATGGCCAATGCCTTTCGCGCGGCCAAGGGTGACCTGGCGGACCGCCTCCTGGCGGCCCTTCGCGCGGCCCAAGCAGAGGGCGGCGATATCCGCGGCAGACAGAGCGCGGCCATCCTCATCGTGAAGGGCAAGCCCTCGGGGCAGCCATGGAATGACCGTCTCTTCGACCTCCGCGTGGAGGACAACCCTGATCCGCTAAAAGAACTGGGCCGCCTCATCCAGCTGCGCCGGGCCTACCGGCTCATGGATGAGGGGGACGGCTTCGTCACTGCCGGGAAATGGACCGACGCCAAGGCCGCCTACGAAGCCGCCGCCAAGCTGGCGCCTGGCATCTGGGAGATGCCCTTCTGGCAGGCCGTGGCCCTGGCTTCGAGTGGCAAGCGGGATGAGGCCCTGCCCATCTTCAAGCAGGTCTTCGCCGCCGAACCCTTCTGGAAGCGCCTCGTGCCCCGCCTGGCCGACGTGGACCAGTTGCCCAAAGACCCGGCGCTACTGAAGGCCATCGAGGCACAGTAAATTCTCGAATCATCCGAATGACAAAGAAGCATAGCCACAGATCAACACCGATAAACACCGATGAAATAATGAACTGATGGTGACAAGGAGAGGATGCCACCTCTCTCTTGCCAACCGGCAGCCGACTGCCCGGCCCGCTTCGTACCCCTTTCGATGAATGTGGCATCGTTCCTGAGGTAGATAGCGACCCAGTCCTGGCGCGCCATCTGCTGGACCACGGCGCCGAGCATCTGCGCGATCAGTGAAATGGCGCGGGCGGGAACGCTGTCTCAGCAGGGCTTCCTGAAACAGACGGACCTCCCCCTCCAGGCCTTCCTGAAGACGAAGAACGGCAGCCTGTAGGTGGTGTACGAGAGGACGTAGCAGTCCTGAGGAGCCGGGAACGGACCCTCCTCATCTATCGTGAGGGAAGCCCTTAGAGGCTGCCAGTAGTCGCGTCAGTTGGCCTTCCAGATGATGGCGGTGGTGGATTTCCGCGAAGCGGAACCACTCGGCCGCGTTCATCCACCCCAGTAGAAAATGCTTCGCAGTGCGGCTGGGATCCCCAGCGGCCACCCGCGAGAGATAAGCCTCGGCCCTCACTTCCAGGGCGTCCATGGCCTCTCTCGCTTCCCCTTGGCTCATGGCAATCGGCAGCAGCTCCGGTGGGAATTCCACCTTTATGCGGCGCGCTCCTGGCAGGCGATTGAGCCAGAGGATCATATATCCGGGCCAGCGCTTGCGCCCGCCCAGGTGCCCGCTTTCGGCCAGGCAGGCGTCCAGGTTCTTAAAGCTGAAACCCTTCGCGATGATCGCAATATGGCCGTAGACTTGGGCCGGGGACCATTCGCCGGGGGCCGACGAACGTTCCCACGCTTCAGCAGAAAACCCGGGGATGAGCCCCCGCAAGGCCCCGAGGGTGGCGCGATGGCGTTGGAGAGCGCGGTCCAGATTCATGGTGATGGCTCCAGGTTGAAGGGTGGATAAGAGAAACAAAGGCCCCATTTTAATCGGTGTTCATCAGCCTTCATCGGTGTTCATCGGTGGTAAGGCATTGCCTCGTCTTTGCCTAGTGTGACCACCAGATTGCTCTCTCTTTATCTCGACGGCCTGTAGATTAGTTCTCGGTGATCCTGTGTCCGGCCTTCGGCGTCAGCACCATCCCCAGGGCGTAGAGGAGGGCCCCCACCAGGATGAAGCTGTCGGCGAGGTTGAAGGTCCAGTAGTGCCAGGTGCCGAGGACGAAGTCGAGGAAGTCCACAACGGAACCCCGATAGAGGCGGTCGATTCCGTTGCCCAGGGCCCCGCCGAGGATGAGGCCCAGGGCCACCCGCTCCAGGACCTGGGTCTCCCGGGCCAGGAACAGGCGACCGAAGTAGATCAATGCCACCAGCCCCGCCACGGCGAAGAGGATGGCGCGCATGGTGGCCGGGAGCCATATGAGGCTGCCGAAAATGGCACCCCGGTTGAAGCTCAGCGTCAGGTAGAAGAAGCCCTTGATGACCCGCAGGGATTCGCCTTCGACCAAGGTCCGCAGGATCCAGGCCTTGGAGCCGAGGTCCGCCGCCAGGGCGCCAGCGGGAAGCAGTAACCAGAAAAATCGCCTCACAAGGCCACCACTGAAGCACAACGGACACAAAGGGCCGCATCCTCACCCGTGCCCGAGCCGCCCTTGTGGTTCCAACAGCGGGGGCACTTGGTTCCGTCATGGGTGGTGACGGTGACGATGGGGCCGGCATTGGCGCTCGAATCTACGATTCGAGCGATAGAAGAAACCACGAACAGGTCATCCAGCGATTCACCGAGGCTTGCCAGTAAATCCCACTCGGTCTGATCCTTCAGCGATATCTGAACCGCCGCATCCAGGCTCGTACCAATAGTCTTGGCCGCACGGTGAGGTTCCATCGCAGCCTGAACAGCCCCCCGAACCTCCCACAGCTTTTCCCATTTTATCTCGGCGTCGCAAATGCCGAACTCAGGGAACCTCTGCTCATGGACACTCCCTGCACAGCCCGGAATCTGCTCCCAGGCCTCGTCTGCCGTGAAACTCATGACCGGGGCCAGCAGAGTACAGAGCCCCTTCGCCAACTCCCAGCAGGCTTGGCGACAGCTGCGGCGGCGGGGCGAATCCAGGGCGTCGCAGTAGAGCCGATCCTTGATGATCTCGAAGTAGCGGCCCGAAAGTTCGAGCTGGCAGAAACCATGGAGGGCCTGGGTGGCGCGGTGGAATTCAAAGCGGGTGTAGGCGTCACGCACCTCCTGGGTGGTGCGGGCAAAGGTTGCCAGTACCCAGCGGTCCAGGGGGGCCAGATCCTTCTCTGCGACGGTGTCCTTTACGGGGTCGAAATCCGCCAGGGCTCCCAGCAGGAAGCGCAGGGTGTTGCGGATCTTACGGTAGGCGTCAGCGCTGCGGTCGAGGATCTCCCTGGAGATGCGGATGTCCTCGCTGTAGTCGCAGCTGCCGGCCCACCAACGCAGGATGTCGGCTCCCAGGGTCTTGAGGATCTCCTCGGGCGTGATGGTATTGCCCAGGCTTTTGGACATCTTCTGCCCTTTGCCATCCAGCACGAACCCGTGGGTGACAACTTGCTTGTAAGGCTTGGTGCCGGTGGCGGCCAGATTGAACAGGAGCGAGCTGTGGAACCAGCCGCGGTGCTGATCCGACCCTTCGAGGTAGATGAAATTCCCGTAGTCCGCGCGGCTCAGATCGGGGTGTGTGTCGCACACCACCGAGGCGCTGACGCCGGAGTCGATCCACACGTCCAGGATGTCCGTCTCTTTGAGGAAGGCCTTGGATCCGCAGGGACACAGGGCCCCGGCTGGCAACAGCTGGTCGACCGGCAGCTCCGACCAGGCCTCGATCCCACCCTTCTCAATGGCTGCGGCGGCGGTCGCAAAGATTGTCTTGTCCACCAGGGGCTCGCCGCAGACCTCACAGCGCAAAACGGTAATGGGCGTGCCCCAGGCGCGCTGGCGACTGATGCACCAGTCCGGACGGCCCGCGATCATGGCGTGGATGCGATTTTGGCCCTGGGCAGGAATCCACTGAGTCTGCTCGACCCCTTCGATGCCCAGTTCGCGCAGACTGCGGCCTTTGCCATTCAGTTCCGAATCCATGGTGATGAACCACTGTTCAGTGGCCCGGAAAAGAATGGGCGTCCGGGTGCGCCAGCAGTGGGGATAGCTGTGCAGAAGGCTCTCCTCATGGAGCAGGAAGCCCTTGTCCCGGTGAGCCCACGGGTCCGTGGCCAGCGTCCGAAGACGCTCCACCACCAACGGATTGCTGTCGAAGATGTTCTTCCCTTCCAATTCGGGATCGTTCACCGCCGGAACGAACTTGCCGTCGGGACCCACCAGCTGGAGGAGGCCCAGGTGCTGGGCCAGGTTGAAGTCGTCCACCCCGTGGTCCGGGGCTGTGTGCACCAGACCAGTCCCCGTATCCGACGTGACATAGTCCGCCATAAGCACGGGGGATTCCCGGTCCAGCCAGGGGTGGTGGTACTTCAGTGTCTGGAAATGGGTGCCCTTGCGGATGCCCTTGATGTGGGCTGTGCTCGTGAGGCTGACCTGGAGCTTCTTGGCGAAGTCCTCCAGCAGAGGGACCGCGACAATGTAGTGGACGGGCTGGCCCGCGAGGGTGGTGGCCAGCATCGCATATTCCATGTCGGGATGCATGGCCACGGCCAGGTTGCTGGGCAGGGTCCAGGGCGTGGTGGTCCAGATGGGCAGGTAGAGCGGCGTGGGCAGATCCATGCGCTTCGCCTCGGCGTCAGACACAGGGAAAGCCACGGTGATGGCGGGGCTGGTCCGGTCGGCGTATTCGACTTCCGCTTCCGCCAGGGCCGTGCGGGCCCCGTAGCTCCAGTGGACGACCTTCAGCTTGCGGGTGACGGAACCGCTGTCGAAGAGCTTGGCCAGGTGGCGCACAGTCTCCGCCTCGTAGCGGGGATCCATGGTCACGTAGGGCTGCTCCCAGGCGCCCAGCACCCCCAGGCGCTGGAAGGCCGTGCGTTGGGTATCGATCCACTTCTGGGCGTACGTCCGGCACTTCTGCAGGAACTCGGCGCGGCTCAGTTCCCGGCGCTTGGGGCCCAGGTCCTTCTCGACGGCATGTTCGATGGGCAGGCCGTGGCAGTCCCAGCCCGGCACGTAGGGCGATTCGTAGCCCTCCAGCCACCGCGACTTCACCACCACGTCCTTGAGAATCTTGTTCAGGGCATGCCCCATATGGATGGCCCCATTGGCGTAGGGCGGCCCGTCGTGGAGGACCTCGCGCCCCTTGCCCTTCCCGGCGAGGTTATCGGCCTTGCGCTTTGCCTCGATGCGGGCATAGAGGTTCTTCCCCTCGACGTCAGGGGCCTTCCAGCGTTCCAAACGCTTCGGCTCGCGCTGCGGCAGGTCGGCCTTCATCGGGAAATCGGTCTTCGGCAGGAAGACGGAGTATTTCTTGGCTGGGACCTGCTCACTCATCGGCGCCCTCGTGCGTCGGAGGAGCGCGCTCAAGCGCCCCTGAGGTTGATCCTCCAGTTCATCACGGAAGGGCGTGACTTCACAAGACAAAGGGCCCGGTTACCCGGGCCCTTTCAAAGGATGGCGGACCTTCAGACCTGGCTCGTGCAGTGCTTGCAGCGGGTGGCCTTCAGAGCCACCTGCTCCAGGCAGGCCGGGCATTCCTTGGTGGAGGGGATGACCGGAACCTCCTCCTTCTTCATGAATTTGCCAAGGAACTTGATCAGCACAAGGAAAACCACCAGAGCGATAATCAGGAAGTTCACCGTCGCTCCGAGCACCGGGCCGATGCGGAACTTTCCAAGGACCCATTCTTCCCATTTAATGTTCGCCGGAAGCACGTAGGACACCAGCGGCATCACGATGCCGTCCACGAAAGATGAAATGATCTTGCCAAAGGCGGTGCCGATAACCACGGCCACGGCTAAGTCAAGGACATTTCCCTTCATGACGAAGGCTTTGAATTCGCCCTGTAAGGACATAGCCTACCTCCGGAACATGGTCAGCGGGGGCCGCTGGCTCCCGCTGACCATGAGTGGGTTTACTTGATGACCTTCTTCGGGGCCTTCTTCGCGGGCTTCTTGGGCGCAGGTATGGCGACTTCCACCAGGCCCGTCTCGTGCTCGCGGACGACAGCTTTGGCCTCGTTGACCTTCACATCAATCTCCACGCGGCGGTTCTTCGCCGCACCCTCCTGGGTGGCGTTGTCGGCGATGGGCTTATCGGGCCCGTAACCCACTGAGGTAATCTTGGCGGCGGGAATGCCTGAGTCGATCAGCACCTTCGCCACCGCTTCCGCACGGCGCTTGGCCAGGATCGTGTTGAACGCCCTGGTGCCCACGGACGAGGTGTGGCCACTAACCTCGAGGGAGTAACCACCGGGGTAGGCCATGAGACCCTCAGCCACCTTCTGGATGGCGACGGTGCCTTCTGTGGAAAGAACGGCCTTTCCATTGGCGAAGTGGAGCGTAGCCTCGTCCAGGATGATCTTGGCCGGTGGTGGGGGAGGCGGTGGTACTGGCGGGACGACCTCCTTCACCGGCTCCGGGGCCGGGGGTGGCGGCGGGGGCGGAGCCACCGGCTCAGGCACTGGCTCAGGCTTGGGTTCAGGGGGAGGCGGGGCCAGGGCAGGCTTCTTCATGCCCCCCCAGGTGTAGCCGAGGCCCAGCGTGGCCAGGTACTCGGTACGGGGCGTGGGCAGGTCCACCCGGACCACCTTGCCGTTCAGGTCCAGCAGGAAATGCTCGGCGAGCCTGCCCATAAGCCCGAACCCGCCGTGATAGTTGAAGCGGTTGGTGCGCTCGTGGGTTGGGGAGTAGGAAGAACTGATGACCGTCCCTCCAATACCCGCGGAAAGGTAGGGGTACCAGTTCTCGGCTCCGGGCCGCATATTGAAGAGCCCTGAGGCGAGCAGGTGGGCCTCCTTGCCCTTGATCGCACCGGGGACGTCCAGTTCGAGGTCGTTCCTCAGAGCGCGCAGATCAAGGCCCCACCGATCGGTATACCAATGGCCCACACCAATGCCCCAATTCATTTTGTCCTTCAGGTTGGCCTTGGGTTCGAAAACCGTCTGACCCACATGGCCGGCCACCCAGGCCGTGCCCTGCTGAGCTGACAACGTAAGGGCCGACCCGGCCAAGAGAAACAACAACGTCTTTTTCATTTCGCCTCCATGTGTGATGAGATAAATCACGCCCTAACCTAACAAGAGGGAACTAGCGATTCAATCAAATTCGAATCATCACCCATCTGGTTTAGTAGATAAAAATAGAAATGTTACCTCAAGGTATTACCAGTCCCGTTTCGCACCGAGCCCCTTAAGGTTCCGGCGCCACTACTGTGATCAGCGGGGTCCCCGTCTCCACAGTGGCGCCTACTTGAACATGGATGATAGTCACGGTTCCTGCTGTGGTGGTCTTCAGCTCGTTCTGCATCTTCATCGCCTCCATCACCAGGAGGGTCTGGCCTTCTTGGACGGAGTCGCCGGGTTGCACGAGCAGTTTCACAACCTTGCCGGGCATGGGCGATGACAGGATGCCCCCACCGGCCCCAGCTGCGGCAGCCCCCACCAGCAGGGCTCGGCGAGGATCCACTAAGGCAAACTCGTAGGCCCCGTCATAGAGCAGGGCGCGGTAGGCATGAGTATCCGAGTCCGGCGCCTTGGCAGGATCGAGGCGGACTTCCACCGAACGGCCCCCTAGCAGGATCGAGTAACAGTTCGGTTCCAGCTCGAGGATGTCGATGGAGTGGCTCTCCCCTTCCCAGACCAGGGTAGTGACGCCGTCCTGGTGAAGCAGTTCCACCTCGTGGGATTCCTTGCCGAGCAATAAGTTACGTTTCATTTTTTTTGTCCTCGGCTAGATACGGTTGAACCGGCCCCAATGCTTCCAGGCATCGGGCTTGCCATCGTCGTTCCCAGCGGGTTGAGCCGCGCGACGCTGCTCGGTTTCGAGCTCGTGGAGCAGGGCGCAGGCCACGGCAAACTTTAGGTCGGGCCCCTGCCCCCTTTTCTTCCAGAAGGGTTTATCAAGGAGGCCCGTGTGGAGGGCGCCTTCGCGGAAGGGCTCATGCTCCATCAGGGCCTTATGGAAGGTGATGTTGTGGCGGATGCCACCGATCTGGTACTCTCCCAGGGCCGCGCGCATCCGTTCAATAGCCTCCATGCGCGTGGGCCCCCAGGTGCTCAGTTTGCTGATCATGGGGTCGTAGAACATGGGCACTTCTGCGCCCTCGTAAACCCCGCTGTCGTCGCGCACGTTGCGCCCGCTGGGGGTGCGAAGAAAGGTGATCTTCCCGGGGCTCGGCATGAAGTTCTTGTCCGGATCCTCGGCGTAGATGCGACATTCCATGGCCCACCCGTTGAGCGGGATCTCCTCCTGCGTCATGGGCAGTCTCTCTCCCCGCGCCACCAGGATCTGCCACTTCACCAGATCGAGGCCCGTGATCCATTCGGTAACGGGGTGCTCCACCTGGAGACGGGTGTTCAATTCCAGAAAGTAGAAGTTACGCTCGGCGTCTGCCAGAAACTCCACGGTGCCCGCGCCCACATAGTCCACGGCCTTGGCCACCTTCAGGGCCGCCTCCCCCATGGCCTTGCGCATCTCTGGGGTCACATGCGGACTGGGGGCCTCTTCGATCACCTTCTGGTGACGCCGCTGAACGGAGCATTCCCGTTCGTGCAGGTAGACATGGTTGCCATGGGTGTCGCCGAAGATCTGGATCTCGATGTGGCGGGGTTGCACGATGGCCTTTTCCACGTAGACACTGTCGTCGCCGAAGGAAGACAGGGCCTCGCCCCGGGCGCGGGCCAGGGCCGAGGTGAACTCCTCGGGCTTGTGGACCAGGCGCATGCCCTTGCCGCCACCGCCCATGGCAGCCTTCAGCATCACGGGAAAGCCGATCTTCTGGGATGCCACCAGCAGATCCTCGTCGCTCATGGTCTCCTGGATACCCGGGACCACTGGGCAGCCTGCGGCGATGGCCACGACGCGGGCGGCGGTCTTGGAGCCCATGCTCATGATGGATTCAGGACGGGGCCCGATGAAGGTGATCCCTGCGGCCTCAAAAGCGCGCGCAGCCACGGCGTTCTCCGAAAGAAACCCGTAGCCCGGGTGCACTGCATCGGCGCCGCTGCGGCGGCACACATCCAGGATCTTCTCAAGCACCAGGTAGCTCTCCCGGGCGGGAGCCGGACCGATGCAGTAGGCCTCGTCGGCCATCCGCACGTGCAGCGCCCCGCGGTCCGCCTCGGAGTAGACGGCCACGGTGGGAATGCCCATCTCGCGGCAGGTGCGGATCACTCTGATGGCGATTTCCCCGCGGTTAGCAATCAGAATCTTGGTCACGGACATGGGTGGACCTCGGAATCAGGCATGATGTAGAGCGATGCGTTCCTTCAGACTAGCAAACCCCCTGCTCGCCTTCACGCTAAGCCTCATAAGCTTCGGCTGTGGACGGAAGGGCGATCCCATACCCAGGCCCCGCGCGGCCGCCCTACCCGTGGAGGCCCAACTCCAAGGGCTCCGTCAGGTCCGGCTGCGGCTGCCAACAGCGGACGTGGCCGGTGCGCCCCTGGTGGGCGTGGAGATCGTGCGCGTGCTCTACCTTCCCCTCGGTCTCGTCAAGCCCACCCCAGATGAGGTCTTCAGCCGGGGCGAAGTGGTGCTGGAGCGTCGGCGACCGGATTTGCCGGGACCCGGCCAGACTCTGGTCATGGACTTGAAGTCCCTGCAGCGCCCGCAAGGCTGGATCGTGGTCGTGGCCGTGCGGCTGGGCGATGTGGCTGGGCGTCCGGGTGTGGTACTGCCCTGGCTGGATCCGGCGTTTTAATTGGCCGTGGGCACGGCCTACCGGCCGCTCTCCCTGGCTTCCAGCTGATGCGCCCACCACAGGACGACAGCGCGGGCCAGCTGGTCCTTGGGTAGGGGGCCGATGGGCGCTTGCGGACCCTGGGCCGTGACTGGCGTCAGGGTGTTGGCCTGGGCTCCGAAGGCCCGGACGCCCTGGATATCGTTAACCAGCACCGCGTCCAGTCCCTTCTTCTTAAGCTTGGTGGCGGCATGCTCCAGGTGGTTCTCGCTTTCAGCCGCGAACCCGAGGACCCACTGGTCCGCCCGCCGGACGGCTGAGAGGTTGGCCAGGATGTCTGGGGTTCGAACCAAGGCCAGGGTCTCGGCCCCATCGACCTTCTTGACCTTCTGGGAGGACGGCTGCTCGGGGCGCTGGTCGGCCACGGCGGCGGCGGCCACCAGGCCATCCGAATCCGCCCAGCGGGATTCGCAGGCTTCAAGCATCTCCTGGGCACTGCGGACGCGGAGGGTCTCCACACCCCAGGGGGAGGCCATGTCCCCGCCCAGCACGAGCAATACCTGGGCACCCACATCCCGGAAGGCCCGGGCCAGCTCGATGCCCATGGCGCCGGTGCTGCGGTTGGTGAGGGTTCGAACCGGGTCCAGATCCTCCCGTGTCGGTCCCGACGTGATGAGCACCCGTCGCCCCGCCAGACTGGGCAGGTTGGGGGTTCCGTGGGCCTGGATGGCCTCGGCGATGGAAGCCACTTCCGCCAGTTTCCCCGAGCCCTCTTCTCCGCAGGCCAGGATGCCCTCTCCGGGATCCACCACCGCGTGCCCAAAGGACCGCAGTCGCGCGATGTTCGCCTGCACGGCGGGATGCTCCCACATGCCTGTGTTCATGGCGGGGGCCCATAGCACGGGCGCACGGGTGGCCAGCAGCACCGTGCTCAGCAGGTCGGTGGCGAGGCCGTTGGCGGCCTTGCCGAGGATGTTCGCAGTGGCGGGCACTACCACCACCAGATCGGCCCAGCGGGCCAATTCAATGTGCTCGATGCTGGGGTTCGCCCGCCACTCCCCCTGGTTAGGGTTGGCGCCGAAGCAGGGCTCGCCCGTCAGGCTGCTGAGGGTGAGGGGCGTAATGAACCGGGCCCCCGCCTCCGTGAGAATGCAGCGCACCCGGTTGCCCTGGTTGGCCAGCAGCCGCGCCAGTTCGGCGGATTTATAGGCGGCCACGCCACCGGTGATGCCGAGGATGATTTGCATCAGATGGCTCCTGGCAGGCCGTGCAGCTTGCGGATGACGCCGATCTGCCCCAGGTGGTAACACTCGTGCATGAAGAGGAAAGCTAGGACCTGCTCCAGGGATTGTTCCAGGCCCAGAGCCGGGTTCACGGTGGGACGGTCCCAATCTTCAACGCCCAGAAAGGCCTCCTTGAGCGACTGATCCGCCGCCTGGAAGGCCGCCACCAGACCGGCCCAGTCCAAGTGCGCACTAGCTCCCGTCCCCCCCCGGGCATAGTGCTGCTCCCAGAGGGGATCTTCAGGGATTGCACCGCCCACGAGCTTCACGATCCGCCGCCGGGAGGACACCAGATGCCCCACAATCCAGGCTGCCGAAGCCACGCCAGAGGCCGGCCGCCGGGAGGCGAGGTCCTCGGTGAGCCCCGCCCCGTTCAGTTCCAAGAGGCGAACATTGCTTCCAAAGGCCGTGCGCCAGAGCTTGCCGCGTTCCATGGTCCCTCCTACGAACCACCCATGCTACCCCAGCCGTTGCTGGAAACTGTTTCAGATGCTATGCTTCCTGGTTCGGAGAACCCCATGACCCAGCGCACCATCGTCCGTGTCCCCGATGAAATCGCCAACAAGTACCGCTTCGTTGTCGTGGCGGGCAAACGCTGCGAACAGCTGCAGCGCGGTGCCTTCCCCAAGGTTGAAGTGGTCGTGCCCGTGAACAAGCACGGCCAAGCTCAGGACGCCCCCAAACTGGCCTCCTTTTGGGGCCAGGTGGCCGTGGCCGAGGTCGAAGAGAACCGCATCGCCTTCGAGGAGGCTGAGGTCATCACCCTCGATGACACGACGGTTGTGCCCATCTCCAGCGAGTAGTCCTAATCACTTGCCCAGCAAAAAGCCCCCAAGTCCGGGGGCTTTTTGCTGGGTTCAATTAAATTCAACGATGAATGAAATTCCTTCTTGCACTTGGAGGACGAGAACCACACTATTCAACACGTGTTGAATAGGATTTCCATGCCCCATCCTCCGCCCTCCCGATCCCGAGGCCCCAAGCCCACCAAGGTGGATCCGGGCCAACTGCTGGACGCGGCTCAGGCCGTGTTCGCCGTAGATGGCCTCCAGGCCGCCAGCCTCAGGGCCATCGCCCGCCGGGCGGGGTGTGATCCGGCGCTCATCTACTACCACTTCGACAGCAAGGAGGCCCTGTTTAAGGCCCTACTCGCCCGGCGCTTCCCGGCCATCCTCCGGGAGGTGGAACGGCTCGCGAATCCTGAGGATCAGAGGTCCACCCCCATACGGCTTTGGGAAGTACTGCTGATTTACCATCGCCACCTGAAGGACGATCCCGGCATCCGATCCTTGATCCGGGGCGAAATCGTCCGGGGCGCCGAGGGGCTCACCCAACTTATTGTTGATCAGATCCGGCCCATCACCACCTGCATTCGCCAGGTCTTTGATCAGGGAATCGCCCGTGGGGAGCTGCGCCCGGACCTTCAGCCTTTGCTGGCCACCTTCTTCCTGGTGAGGATGCAGATCGAGATCTTGGACGTCCTCCCAGCGGTGCTGCCTCATCTCGTAGGCCTGAACCCGGATGCGGCAATAGCAACCGGCATGCGTGCGTGGCTGGACCTGTTCTGGCGCGGCGTGGCCCTCGACCAATCCGCTCCGCTTCCCGCATTGCCCGATCCCAGCGTCGAAAATACAAATGCAATCAAGGAGATCCGTCCATGAGACCAACAAACTGGTCCCTTCCTATTGCACCTATTTTGGTCCTAGGCGGGACACTGCTGCTGGTCACCGCCTGTCGGAATCACCCGGAAAACCGCCTCAATGTGTCTGGCAACATCGAAGCGATTCAGGTGGAGGCCAGTTTCCGCGTGGCGGGGAAGGTGCTTGAGCGTCCCGTGGACGAAGGCCAGATGGTCCAGGCAGGACAGCTCCTGGCGCGCCTCGACGCCAAGGATCTGGAACAGCAGGTGGCCATGCGCCGTGCGGACGTGGCCACTTCAAAGGCCGCCCTGGACGCGCTGTTGGCCGGATCACGCAAGGAGGAGATCGGGGCTGCTAAGGCCGCCCTGGGACAGGCAAGCGCCGACCTCCGAAGGCTGGAGCCCGACGAGGCCCGCCTGCGCGACCTCAAGCAGCAGGGCATCCTTTCGGTGCGGGACTATGAGGCCAGCCGCGCCTCCCTCGAGGCGGCCCGCGGCAAGGTCCAGCAGACCGATCAGCAGTACACCCTCGTTAGGAAAGGTCCCCGGAAAGAAGACATCGACCAGGCCCGGGCCCGCCTCGAGCAATCCTCCCAAGCCCTGGCTCTGGCCCAGACCCAGCTGGGCTATGCCACGCTGACGGCCCCGAGTTCCGGCGTGATCCTCTCCAAGAACATCGAGCCCATGGAATATGTGGCACCGGGCACCGCCGTGGTGACCATGGCGGATCTGGGGCAGGTCTGGCTACGCGCCTTCGTAGAGGAGACAGACCTGGGTCGCGTAAAGGTGGGCCAGAAGGCCTTCATGACGACGGACTCTTTCCCCGGGAAGCGGTACGAGGGCCGAGTGGCCTTCATTGCTTCCGAGGCCGAGTTCACCCCCAAGACCGTCCAGACTCGCAAGGAGCGCACGAAGCTGGTCTACCGGATCAAGATCGCCATCCCTAACCCGGCCATGGAACTCAAGCCAGGGATGCCTGTCGACGCCGAGATTGCGCTCTGATGGAGACCGTCCGCACCCAGGCGCTGACGCGCCGCTTCGGGGAGCTTGTGGCCCTCGACCAGCTGACCCTGGCCGTGGCGGAAGGTGAGATCTTTGGACTGGTGGGACCGGACGGGGCGGGCAAGACCACCACCATGCGCCTGCTGACGGGCATTCTCGAACCCAGCTCCGGCGAGGCCTGGGTGGATGGACTCCACGCCGTTCGGGAGGCCGAGGCCATCAAGGACCGCATCGGCTACATGGCTCAGCGCTTCGGCTTGTACCCCGATCTCACGGTGCTGGAGAACATCGACTTCTATGCGGATCTCTACGAGGTTCCCCGATCCGGCCGGAATGAACGTGTTGAACGGCTCCTGGCTTTCAGCAACCTCACCCCGTTCAAGCGCCGATTGGCGGGCAACCTCTCCGGCGGCATGAAGCAGAAACTTGGGCTCGCCTGCGCCCTCATCCACACGCCCAGGGTCCTCTTCCTGGACGAGCCCACCAATGGCGTCGACCCCGTCTCCCGCCGCGATTTCTGGCGCATCCTCTACCAACTCCAGCAGGAGCGGGTGACCATCTTCGTCTCCACGGCCTACCTGGACGAGGCGGAACGCTGCAACCGAATCGGCCTCCTCCACCAGGGCAAGCTCCTGGCCTGCGACTCGGTGGACGGCGTGAAGGGCCTTCTGAAGGGCGCCCTTCTGGAGGTGCGCTGCGACACCCCCCGCCAGGCCTCGGCCCTCCTGCGCGCTGCGGGCATGGGCAACGTGGCCCTCTTCGGCGACCGCATCCACGTCCTGGTTGGTGACGGGGACCAAGGACGCGTCGCCGTGGAAGCGGCCCTACAAACGGCGGGCATCCCCTGCCAGAACATCCAAGTGATCGAACCCACCCTCGAGGACGTCTTCACCTCGGCGATACCGGGAGGTGGAAGGTGACCGAATTCGCCGTCACGCTGCGGAACCTGGAGCGGCGCTTCGGCGCTTTCGTGGCTGTCAACCGCATCAACCTGGAGGTGCGCCGGGGCGAGATCTTCGGGTTCCTGGGGCCCAACGGCGCGGGCAAGTCCACCACCATTCGGATGCTCTGTGGGCTCCTGGAGCCCTCCGGTGGCCAGGGCACCGTGGCGGGCCATGACATCTTCACGCAACGCGAAGAGATCAAGCGGTGCATCGGCTACATGAGCCAGAAGTTCAGCCTCTACGACGACCTCACGGTGGAAGAGAACATCGACTTCTTCAGCGGCATCTACCGGATCCCCCGCGAAAAAAAGGCCGGACGGAAAGCATGGGTGCTGGACATGGCCCACCTCCAGGAACACCGCCACACCCGGACGGACCTGCTGCCGAGCGGCTGGAAGCAGCGTCTTTCGTTGGGCTGCGCCCTGCTTCACGAGCCCCAGGTGCTCTTCCTGGATGAGCCCACTTCGGGGGTGGATCCCCTCAGCCGGCGCTCCTTCTGGGACCTCATCTACCAGATGGCCGGCCAGGGCGTCACAGTCTTCGTCACCACCCACTACATGGAAGAGGCCGAGTACTGCGACCGTCTCGGCCTCATCTACCGGGGCGAGCTGGTGGCCCTGGGGACGCCGGGCGAGATGAAGGGCAGCCTCATGACCGACCAGGTGTTGAGCGTCTCCTGTGACCGCTCCCACGAGGCCCTGGCCGTGGCTGCGGCCGTTGCGGGAGTCCGGGACGCGGCCCTGTTCAGCCAGGACATCCACCTCATGACGGCGGACGCCGAAACCCTCGCGCCCCGCCTGCGCCAGGCCCTTACCGAAGCCGGCTTCCAGGTGGGCACGGTGGAGCGCATCACCCCTTCCCTGGAGGATGTCTTTGTCTCCCTCATCGAAGCCCGGGACCGCGCAGACGGCGCGCAGAAGGAGTTCAATGCATGAGCGCGATACGAACTCGAATAAAAGATCACCACCAAGACACCAAGACACCAAGGAAAGCAAAGGCCAATGCGTATGCAGTTCTTGGTGCCCTTGGTGTCTTGGTGGTGAAGGTGCTTTTCTTTCACCCTGAACGCTCATTCTTATGAAGCCTTTGCGAACCCTTCACCTCCGCCGCATGGGCGCCGTGGCCCGCAAGGAGTTCATCCACGTCCTGCGGGATCCGCGCGCCCTGGGTATCGCCATCGTGCTGCCCATGATCATGCTGATGATCTTCGGCTACGCCCTGACCCTGGACCTGGACCGGGTGCCCCTGGCGGTCTGGGACCAGAGCCGCACGCCCCAGAGCCGGGAGCTGGTGAGCCGCTTCGAGGGCTCGCGTTACTTCTCCGTGGTGGCGCGGCCCGGCAACTACCGGGAAGTGGAAGCCTCCGTCGAAGGGGGGCGCACGCTGATGGCCCTCGTGATCCCCGTGGAATTCGGGCGGCGGGTGGCCTCAGGGCGGACTACTCAGGTGCAGGTGCTGGCCGATGGCAGCGATGCCAACACCACCACGCTGGCCCTCTCCTACGCCGAAGCCATCGTGCGGACCTACTCCCAGGAAATCCTGGTGGAAAAGGTCCGGCGCATGACGGGCCGCCCCCCCGCCCTGCCCCTGGAATTGCGCCCCCGGGCCTGGTTCAACACCGACATGGAATCCAAAATCTTCATCGTGCCCGGGCTCATCGCCGTGATCATGATGCTCATCGCCGCGCTGCTCACCTCCCTCACCGTAGCCCGGGAGTGGGAGACAGGCACCATGGAGCAGCTCATCTCCACGCCCCTCCGAGGCAGCGAACTGATCCTGGGCAAGCTCGCGCCCTACTTCGCCATCGGCATGGTGGACATGCTGCTGTCCGTGCTGGCCGGGCGCTTCCTGTTCGACGTGCCCATCCGCGGCAACCTCCTGCTGCTGTTCAGCGTCTCCGCCATTTACCTGGTGGGGGCGCTCTCCTTGGGTATCCTCATCAGCACCAAGGCCAAGACCCAGCTCCTGGCCAGCCAAGCCGCCTTCGTGGCCACCTTCCTCCCGGCCTTCCTGCTGTCGGGGTTCATGTTCGATATCGGGAACATGCCCAAGGTCCTGCAGCTGGTGACCTACCTCATCCCCGCCCGCTACTTCGTGACCTTTCTGCGGGGCCTCTACCTCAAGGGGACCGGCATCGCCCAGCTATGGCCCGAGTGCCTGCTCATGGTGGCCTTCGGCGCCCTCATGCTCTTGCTCGCCATCCGCAGCTTCAAGAAACGCCTGGTCTGAGGAAGAACCCGCCCATGCTCGAACGCCTCTACCGCATGCTCATCAAAGAGTTCATCCAGGTCCTCCGGAACCCAAGGATGCGGGCCGTCCTGTTCGTCATGCCCGTGGTCCAGGTGCTCGTCATCGGCTATGCGGTCAGCACCGACGTCCGCCATGTGGCCATGGCCGTCTACGACCTGGATCGCACCCCGGCAACGCGGGATCTGCTGGCCCGGTTCGAAGGGTCCGGTTGCTTCGATATCGTGCGCCGGATCGCCTCGGAACCGGAGGTCCAGGAAGTGCTGGACTCGGGCGAGGCCAAGGCGGTACTGCGGCTCGACCGGGGCTTCGCCGAAGATTTGGCAGGAGGCCGCACCGCCCAGGCCCAGCTCCTCCTGGACGGCTCGGATTCCAACACGGCCAGCGTCGTGCTGACCTACGCCTCCAAGATCTCCGCGGACTTCAACCGTGCTGTCCTGGCACAGCGCTTTTCGCGAACGGCGGGCCTGCGACTGGAGGCCGACCCCGTCACGCTGGTCTCCCGGGCCTGGTTCAACGCCAACCTGGATAGCCGCAATTTCTTTGTGCCCGGGGTTCTGGCCATGCTGGTGGCCGTACTCACGATCATCCTGTCCAGCATGTCCATCGTGCGGGAGCGGGAGATCGGCACCATGGAGCAGATCATGGTCACGCCCATCGGTCGGCTGGAGTTCATCCTGGGCAAGACCATCCCCTTCGCAGCCATTGGCTTTATCGATGTGGCCCTCATTACCCTCATCGCGGTCTTCTGGTTCCGGGTGCCCCTCCTGGGCAACCCGTTGATCCTGTTTCTCGGCACAGGGCTGTACCTGCTGAGCACCCTCGGCGTGGGCCTCTTCATCTCCACCGTGAGTTCCACCCAGCAGCAGGCCATGATGACGGCCTTCTTCTTCATGCTCCCGGCCTTCATGCTGTCGGGATTTGTCTATCCCATCGCCAACATGCCCAGGGTGGTGCAGGTGCTCACCTACCTGAACCCCCTGCGCTACTACCTCGTGATCATCCGTGGCGTGTATCTGAAAGGCCTGGATCTCCAGGTGCTCTGGCCCCAGATGCTGGCCCTGGCCGTCCTTGGAAGCACCATGCTGATCCTCGCCGCCGGACGGTTCAGGAAGACCATGGTCTGATGATTAGGGAAAGACGTAACTCGCCAAACTGAGGTTTCCGAGCTGCCAGCCATCGAAGAGGATCTCCGGCGCCCCGTCCCCCGCGCCCAGGGCCACGAAGAGGGGATCCAGGTGCTCGGAGGTGGGGACGGCTTCCGCCGCGCCGGGCGCCGTCCGCCAGTCCACCAGGGCCTTCGTGTCACCCACCGCCAGCCGTTCCCGGACCCAGCCCTCGAACGCGGAGGCCCAGGGTTGAGGCCCCGAAGCGCCTTCCCAGTCGAGGCGGCGGAAGTTGTGCACCACGCCGCCGCTGCCGAGGATCAGCACGCCCTGCCGACGCAGGGGTGCCAAGGCCCGCCCTGCTGCCAGCAGAAGTTCCGGCGTCCGGGAGCGAGGCAGCGATAGCTGCACCACCGGCACCTTCGCCTCGGGCGCCAGGTAGCGCAGGGGCACCCAGGCCCCGTGGTCGAGGGCGCAGTCTGGGTCCAGCGTGGCTTCCCTTCCCGCTTCGAGCAGCAGTGCCGCAGCCTCGGCGGCCACGGTCGGGGCTCCCGGTGCTGGATAATCCAGGGCGTACAGGGCCTCCGGGAAACCCCCGAAATCGTGCATGACCCCCGGGGCTTCGGCCGAGGAGAGCCGGAACGGACCTGGTGCCTCCCAGTGGGCCGAACAAACCAGGATGGCGCGTAGGGGCGGCAACCGCTGGCCGAAGGCCGAGACTGCTTCACCCCAGGCTCCCCCATCCAAGCCGAGCATGGGGGATCCGTGGGCGAGATACAGGGCGGGGAGGGACTCCAGGCTATCCATAGAACCATCCTCCCTTTTCATAATACGTGTTTCAACTCTTTTTTGAGTTTGGCCTTTCCCTTCCTATCTGCCAATGGGGTCCAGCAGGGGGTAAGCTAAGGTGGATCAGTCCCGGGAGCCCGCGTTGAACCTCAGGCTTGGTGTGAATGTCGACCATGTGGCCACCCTCAGGCAAGCCCGCGGGGGGCATGAGCCAGAGCCCGTGGCTGCGGCCCTGCTGGCCCAGAGCGCCGGCGCCCACGGCATCACAGTCCACCTCCGCGGCGACCGTCGACACATCCAGGAGCGGGATCTCCGGGTCTTGAAAGAAGTTCTTGCTGTGCCGCTGAACGTGGAATGCGCAGCGACCCCGGAAGCTCTTGAGGTCGTCATCCCCGTCAGACCCTCCTGGGTGACGTTGGTCCCGGAGAACCGGGAGGAACTCACCACGCAAGGTGGGCTGGACGTCATCTTCCTACAGGGCATGCTCAAACCGGTCGTGAGAGAGCTGCGCAGCGCGGGCGTGCGGGTCAGCCTGTTCGTGGATCCCCTGCTGGATCAGGTCAAGATGGCCGCCAAGTTGGAGGCTGACGCGGTGGAACTGAACACCGGCACCTACAGCGACCTCGCCATGGATTCCGATGCCACGCCCGAACTGGGACGCCTCCGTGATGCAGCCCGGCTGGCCAACCGCCTGGGCCTGAGGGTGCTCGCCGGGCATGGGCTGACCCTGCAGAATGTCGGCCCGGTGGCCGCCATCCCCGAGATCGAAGAACTGAACATCGGCCACAGCCTCATCGGAAGGGCCTTGCTCGTGGGCCTGGAACGAGCTGTTCAGGAGATGCTCGCAGCCATGGGGGAGGCCCAACCATGAGTACCGTGCTGGTGGTGGACGATGATCCGGGTGTGCGGGAGATCCTGCGGGAATTCATTGAATTGGAGGGGCACCAGGTAATCGAAGCGGCCGATGCGACCTTCGCCCGGCAGGCACTGGCCCAGAACAGCGTGGACCTCATCTTCTTGGACGTCCTGATGCCCGGTGAGAGCGGGGCCTCTCTCTGCCATTCCATCAAGGACGACCCGGAGTGCCATGACATCAAGGTGGTGTTACTGACCGGCTACGACGGCGAGAGGGCTTGGCTCCAGGGGCTCCGCAGTGGCGCCGACATCTTTGCCGTGAAGCCTGTGAACAGGGAGCGGGTTCGGGTTCTTCTCAAAGAGTTGCTCGTCCCGGGCGGGGACCCTGCATGAGCAACCTCAGTGGCAGCCTGGAAAGCATCTCTCTCACGGATGTGGCGCAGCTGCTGCACGTCAACCGCAAGACCGGCATGCTCCAGGTGAACTCCGGCAAGGTCAGCGGTGTGTTGTATTTCTCCAGCGGAGAGATCATCCATGCGGAGACCAAGTCGGGGCGGGGAGAAATGGCGGCCTTCGAGATCCTGGAATGGGTGTCGGGCCAGTTCGAGTTCCTGACCACTCAAGTGCAGATCCCTGCCACCATCCGGCGCACGGTGCCTGACCTGCTCATGGATTCGGCTCGGCTTCAAGACAGTCGCAGGCGTCTGGACACGATCTTTCCCCGGCTGACGGCCGTGCCCTGGCCCACCGTCCCCCCACCGCAACTGCTGGAGGGCCTCAAAATGTTTGCCGAAGAGCGGCGGATCCTGCCCTTCTTCGATGGCTACCGGGACTTCCAGGACGTGATGGATGCCTCGGGGCAGAATGATGTTGCCGTCCGTCAGGCGGCAGCCATCCTCCGGGACGCGGGCCGGCTGGACATTTTGGAACCCGATGCCCATGTCACGGTGGTCCTCCTGAAATCCGGCCTTTTCAAGAAAAGCGGCCACCTGGAACTTGCCAAGGCCTTGGAGGGTTGGTGGACCGTGCTCGGCCCCTACCGCCAGGGCATCCGGAACCTGCGGGTCATCTGGCCTAAGGGACCAGCTGTGGAGCGGGTGGAGTTCGTGTCAGGCATCACCGACCATCAGTTGGCCATCCCGCGGGAACTCATGCAGGCTTGGGGGCTGACCGAAGGATCCCATGTGAAGGTGAGGCCCGCACCCTGATGGCGCCCCAGGAGTATCGGAGTATCTATGACAGCAGCCCCCGAAGATCAGCCCCTCGGCGGGAGCCATGAAAGCCAGCTCGACAGCCCTGACAGCCTGGTGACGGAATTCCAGGCGCGCAGGGAGCGCCTGGACCAGCGTCTGGGCAGCCTCGAGCAGCTCATCGCGGATCTCCGCAACGAACTTCAGGGGGATTCCCAGGCCAGCCTGCACCGCCTAGCCGAAGCAGCCCAGGACATGGCCAACGGACGGGTCTACCAGAAGATCGACATCGAGGCCAAAGGGGAGCTCGGTGCCCTGGTCTCAAGCATCAACCAGACCTTGCTGAACCTCCAGCAGCTGGATGCCTCCGTGAAGCAGCAGAGCACCCAGGTGCCTGAACTGGCTTCCCAGCTGGATGCCATCACCACGGACACCGAGGAGGCGACCCAGGGCGTCATGAACCGTCTGGATTCCCTGATGGCGGCTACCGACGACGCCACCCGGACCATCCAGACCTGCCAGGACGGCATCGGCCGGCAGAAGGAGCACTTGGCCGACCTGCACGCGGCCGTGGCAGGATTCCTCGACCGCGCCGTGGCCGGAGAAGACCAGAATGCCTTGGCCCAGGAGGTGCTGGAATTCCTGTTCGCCCACCAGGTGGCCACCCCGGTCGTGGATGTGGACCTCGCGCCTGCCAAGGATCTCCTCCAGAAGGTCAGCGACGAAGCCTTCGAGATTCTGAACATCCTCCAGTTCCAGGATATCACCCGCCAGAAGATCGAAAAGGTCGTGACCCTTCTCAAGCAGTTCCAGAGCGGCCTGCACCGGCTCCTTGTGATCTTCAACATTGGGGGGGTCAACCTCGGTGGTCAGGGCTTTGCGGAGCGCAAGGTCGCCACCCAGGACCACATCTTCGAAACCAGCCTGGAAGCCGACAGCAAGAAGGACAGCGTCGACGACATCATTGCCCAATTCAAAAAGGGCGGCAGCTAGACCAGCACGATCTCCAGCTCGCCTAGTCCATCGATGCCGCAGCGCACCCGGTCGCCCGGGATGATGGGGCCAACGCCCGAGGGTGTTCCCGTGAAGATGAGGTCGCCCGGAGCCAGGGAAACGAAACGGGAGATGTGCGCAATCACCTCGGGCACGCGCCAGGTCATCTGGGCCAGGTTCCCCCGCTGCTTCTCGGTACCGTTCACCGATAGCCAAATGGCCGCCGACTCTGGATGGCCACCGAGGGAGACGGGCGTGATCGGTGACACCGGCGCGGACTGGTCAAAGCCCTTGGCCGTATCCCAGGGCTGGCCCTTCTCCTTGGAGCGGGCCTGCAGGTCGCGGCGGGTGAGGTCGATGCCCACGGCGTAGCCGTAGACGCAGCCCAGGGCCTCGGCCACCGGGATGTCCTGGCCGCCCTTGGATAGGGCCACCACCAGTTCTACCTCGTAGTGAAGGTTCGACGTGGCGGGCGGATAGGCGATGGCACCGCCGCCCGGTACCACCGTGTCTTGGGGCTTCCCGAAAAAGAAGGGAGGTTCGCGGTCCGGATCGCCGCCCATTTCGCGGACGTGTTCGGCGTAGTTGCGTCCCACACAGTAGATTCGGCGAACGGGGAACACCGCGGTGGAACCGTGGACTGGAAGGGTGGGCGTGGCAGGGATAGGAATGACCGTTTCCATGGATGGGCTCCGGTGGTTCAGGGCTTAGGGGCCGTTACGGAATGACCTTGGTTGAATTCACTATTCCGTTACGGCCCCTTATGCCGTTCTCGCCATTTTTGAGAAGGGTGGTTTTATGACGACGGCTTTGAAAGTTTGGCCCTAGGGTGGGCCTTTTCGTAGGTCCGGGCCAATTCCTCCAGCCCCAGATGAGTGTAGCGCTGGGTCGTGCTGAGGCTCGCGTGTCCGAGCAGTTCCTGGATGGCCCGCAGGTCCATGCCGCGGTTGAGCAGGTGGGTGGCGAAGCTGTGTCGCAGCGCGTGGGGGCTCACCCTGGAGCGGACGGCCGCCGACTCCAGCGCTCGGTGCAGAAGGGTCCGAACGCTGGTGGGCGTAAGCCGGCCGCCCCGCTGGTTCAGGAAGATCGCCGGACTGGGTGGCAGCGTCCTGGCCTCAAGAAAGGCTGCTCGAAAGCCGAGGTAGGTCTGCAGGACCGCGGCTGCCTGGACGTGGTACGGCACCATGCGTTCCTTCCGCCCCTTGCCCATCACGCGCAGGGTCCGTTGCTCGGCGAGCACGTCCTGGAAATTCAGACCGACCAGTTCGGAGACGCGCAGTCCTGAGGCGTAGAGCAGTTCCAGCAGGCAGGCGAGACGGGCGGACGGGAAGTCGATGGGCGGCGGAAGATCCAGCAGGGCCTGGCTTTCGCCCTCCGTGAGGAAGGCCGGCAACCGCTTGGGTTGCTTGGGGTTCCGCAGGCCCGAAGCCGGATTGCTGGCGACCCGCCGCGTCTCCCACAGCCACTTAAAGAAACCGCGGACCGTGGACAGGATCCGGGCCTGACTGGCAGGATCCAGACCCCGATCGCCCAGTTCCAAGGCAAAGCCCCTCAGGGTGCGGGGACTGACTTCCCAGGTGTCCCAGCGCGCGCGCGCGGCATGATCGAGGAGTTTCCCCAGGTCGCCCGTTTGGGCCCGTGCCGTGTGCGGCGATACCCCGCGCGCACGCTGCTCAAGCTGGAAGGCCTGGACCCCCTCGCCCAGCGTCGGCGCGCCCTTCCCTGTTACCATTTCGTCACATCCCCGAATGTCTGGAGTCATTGTGGCGCAGCCCATCGAAACCATTGCCCAGCTTTTCTATCAGGCCGCCCAGTTCAACCTTCCGGACGCGCTTGCGGCCCGGAAGAACGGGGTCTACAAACCCATTTCCCACGTCGAATTTGTGGCCCAAGTCGAGCGACTGGCGCTGGCCCTGAATGCCCGTGGCCTCAAGACCGGGGACCGGTTCGCGCTCATGTCCGAGAACCGCCCGGAATGGGCCATCGCCGATTTCGCCTGCGCGATCCTGGGCCTGCCGGACGTCACCATCTACTGCACCCTGAACGCCCCCCAGTCGGCCTACATCCTCAAAGACAGTCAGTCGCTCTGGGTGCTCTGCTCTGATCGGGTTCAATTGGACAAGGTGCTTGCCCACTGGGAACAACTGCCCGGACTGGAGGCGGCTGTGCTCATCGACGGTGAGCTTCCCGAAGACACGGGGCGCACCTTGATCCATTGGTCCACGCTCCTGGAGGAAGGCCAGGCCATGGAGGCACGCCGTCCAGAAGTGCACGGCTGGGGCGATCAGCGCAAGGCTTCGGACCTGCTCACGCTCATCTACACTTCCGGCACGACCGGCGATCCCAAGGGTGCCATGCTCACCCACGGCAATCTGGTGTCCAACGTCATCAGCGCCATCGAGGCCGTGAGGATGGAGGAGGGCCACCGCTGCCTGAGCTTCCTTCCTCTCACCCATATTTTCGAACGCATGGCCGGCCACTTCCTCATGGTCCACATCGGCGCCTCCATCTACTACGCCGAGAGCGTGAATACTGTCGCCGCAGACATGATGGAAGTGAAACCTACCGTCATCGCCTCGGTTCCCCGCATCTACGAGAAGATCTTCAGCCGCATCTACGACAGCGTGGCTTCGGCCAGCCTGGTTAAACGGCTGATCTTCCACTGGTCCATGGTGGCGGGCCGCCGGGTGGCACCTCAGCTCTATTTGGGTCACGCCCCCAGTGGCTGGAATGGCTTCTGCTACGCCATCGCCCGGAAGCTGGTCTTCGACAAGATCGCCCAAAGGCTCGGCGGGCGCCTCCAACTCGCCGTGAGCGGCGGCGCGCCCCTCGGCGGGAAAATCATGGAGTTTTTCTGGATCGTCGGCCTGCCTATTCTCGAAGGCTACGGCCTGACGGAAACCAGCCCGGTCATCACCATCAACCGCCTCGGCGAAGTGGTGCCTGGATGCGTGGGACGTCCCCTCTACAAGGACTGGGATGGACGCCCCTTCGTGAAGATTGCCGAGGACGGCGAGATCCTCTGCCAGGGGCCGAACATCATGATCGGCTATTGGAACAACGAGACCGCCACCCGCGAAGCGATTGATGCCGATGGGTACTTCCACACGGGCGACATCGGCCACCTCGACGACCAGGGTCGGCTCTACATCACCGACCGCAAGAAGGAACTGCTGATTACCAGCAGCGGAAAAAAAGTGGCGCCGCAGCCCATCGAGAACCTCCTCAAGGAAGACAAGTACATCTCGCAAGCCGTCCTCATCGGCGACCAGCGGAACTTCATCAGCGTGATCATCGTCCCCAACTTCGACGGACTGGTCCGCTGGGCTGGCTACAAAAAGATCCACTACACCTCCCATGCCGAACTCCTGAAGAATCCCCTCGTCATTGACAAGGTGGGGAGCCGAGTGGCGCGGGTCAACGAGCACCTATCGAACTACGAGCGCATCAAGAAGATGGTCCTACTCGACCAGGAGATGACCCTGGAAGGGGGCCAGCTGACCCCTTCCCTCAAAGTGAAGCGTCGGGTCGTTAGCCAGTTGTACGCCGCCCAGATTGAAGAGATGTACAGCGAACCCAAGGGTTGAAACGCTAGGCTCTGCCCTTGCTGCCAAGGTAGCGCCGCACGGCCTCCTCGGTCTGTGGAAGCTGGAGCCCAGCCATCCTGCCGATCCGCAGCGCCTCCTCCACTGGCAGGCCCTTGTCAAGCACCAGCCAGGGGATGACGACTGCGGCGGCCCGGTTACCGTTGCTGCAGTGGAGCAGCACCCTGGAGCCCTTGGGCAGGTCCTTCAAGAACGAACGAAGGAAGTCGAAATCCCCTGCCGGTGGGTTCTTGGTGACGGCGTAGCGGAGATACTGGACACCCAATTCCTGCATGCGAACCGATTCCGACTCGCAGTTCAGGTTGGGTTCACCATCCCGCCGCAGATCAATCACGTGGGTGATGCGCTGCTTCTTGGCCGCCGCACAGGTGCCCTCATTGGGCACCCCCCGTAAGATGAAAATGCCGGGGCGCACCTCTACGGCGCCGGGAATGGTCGTCTCCTGGGCCTGAAGCATCAGGACCGGGAGCAGCAGGAATACCATCCGAGACATGGAACCCTCCGCGACATTGCCTGGATCACCAGACAGGTACGCGGAGACCACCGGAAGGACCCTGGGCCCCAGCGGGCGGGTCTCCACAGTCCCTAATGTAGGCCTTTCGGTCAGCTATTCAATGGATGAGGTTAAACCGTGCGCGAGAAGGGCGTCTTGTCACTGAGTTTGGCCAGGTAGGCGTCGAAGGGCTGCACCAGGTTGCGGACGAACCGCCGCCCGAGTTGAGTGATGAAGATGCCCTCTGGGCGGATCTCCACCGTGCCCTGGGGCACCTCCTCCTGCAACTGGGCCACGGCATCGGCAAAGAGGACGGGGCCGTCCACGCCGAACTTCTCGCGAAGCTCAGCCCAACGCAGCTCGAAGTGGCCCATGAGGTGGTGGATCACCCAACGGCGCAGCTCATCATCCTCGGACAGGCGATGGCCCTTGTGGATCGCAAGATGGCCCTCGGTGATGCTGCGCTCCCACTTGGCCAGGATTTTCTCGTTCTGGGAATAGACGCCGGCCACGTTGGAGATGGCGCTGGGGCCGAAGCCCACCAGGTCCGTGCCCGCCGCCACAGCGTAGCCCATGAAGTTGCGAATGAGACGACCCTCCTGCACAGCCTTGGCCAGGGGATCGTTCGGGTGGGCGAAATGATCCATGCCGATGGCCAGATAGCCCGCCTTCTCCAGGATGTCCGAGGCCATCAGCAGGAGGTCCAACCTGATTTCCGGCGTGGGCAGGGTCTCCGCCGGGATGCTGCGCTGGAAGGGCATGATGCTGGGCAGGTAGGCAAACCCGTAGATGGCCATACGGTCTGGCGAGAGCTCCAGGGTGGCCTCCAGGGTGCGGCGGAAGGTGTCCATGGTTTGGCCAGGCAGGCCATAGACCAGGTCCAGGTTCACCCCTTCAAAGCCCAGCTCCCGGCACTGGCGCATGGCCGTGAGGGTGTGGTCCCAGGTCTGGCCGCGGGTGATGAGGGCCTGCACGTTCTCGTCCAGATCCTGCACCCCGAAGGAGACGCGGTTGAAGCCCATCTCGCGCAGCGCCGGCAGCTGGTCGGGTTCGAGAAAAGTTGGATCCACTTCGATGGCGATCTCG
>JANYAS010000185.1 GCA_025361205.1 Holophagaceae bacterium | reverse complement strand
ATTCTAGACCTTAGAATCATCAAAGGTTGTGATCTGGCTCAACCCTGCCTCATGTTCGCCGACGTACGATCCCTGGGAACGCATGCGTTCCCGGGGGCGTCAGGCTCGAATCACGTAGACCCACTATGTTCATCTCGCCTTTCTGGCGGGACACCCCCCGGCGCTCCCAGCGCGGCGCACGGGGGTTTTGGGACAGGCTCGAACGCGTCCTGGGAACCGGTGGGCCGCCGGAGGTATGATCCACTCATCCCCATTCGCTGGAGCCTTCATGTCCTGGAACGACGATTTCCTGACCCTCGATCGCCGCGCCTTCCTGGGTGTGGGGCTGGCCACCGGCACGGCGGCGCTCCTCGGAGGGGACCTGCAGAAGGCCCCCGCAGTTAAGGGCCTGGTGCTGGAAGAGGCCACGGTGGATGGGCTCCAGGCCGGCCTGGTCGCGGGCCGGTGGACCTCGGCGGAACTGGTGCTGAAGTACCGGGCTCGCATCCGGGCCCTGGATCAGGCTGGGCCCAAGCTCAACGCGGTGATTGAACTGAATCCCGAAGCCCTGGCCATCGCCAAGGCCCTGGATGCCGAACGGAGGGCGGGGAAGGTGCGGGGGCCGCTCCATGGCATTCCGGTGCTCATCAAGGACAACATCGATACCGCCGACGCCATGAAGACCACGGCGGGCTCCCTGGCCTTGGTGGATGCGCCCACGCCGAAGGAGGACGCCTTCGTCGTGAAGCAGCTCCGAGCGGCCGGGGCCGTGATCCTGGGCAAGACGAACCTCAGCGAGTGGGCGAACCTCCGCTCCACCCGCAGCAGCAGTGGCTGGAGCGGGCGCGGCGGGCAAACGCGGAACCCCTATGCCCTGGACCGGAGTCCCAGCGGTTCGAGCTCAGGGTCCGGCACGGCGACGGCCGCCAGCCTCTGCGCCGTGGCGGTGGGTACCGAGACGGACGGTTCCGTGGTGAGCCCTGCCAACGCCAATGGTCTGGTGGGGCTGAAGCCCACTGTGGGTCTGGTGAGTCGAAGCGGGATCATCCCCATTTCGCACACCCAGGACACGGCCGGCCCCATGGCGCGCACGGTGCGCGACGCAGCCCTCCTGCTGGGCGCCATGGTCGGCATGGATCCGCGGGATCCCGCCACCGCCGGTGCCCAGGGCTCCGGAGACTACACGCGCTTTCTCGATGTAGGGGGGCTGAAGGGCGCGCGCCTGGGTGTGGTGAAGAACCAACTGGGGGTCCACGCCCACGTGGATGCGGTCATTCGACCCGCCCTGGCCGCGCTGAAGGCCGGAGGGGCCACGCTGGTGGAGGTGGAATTGAAGTCGGCGACCTACGATGACGCGGAGTTCGAGGTGCTGCTCTATGAGTTCAAGGCCGACCTGAACGTCTACCTCGGTGGGCGGGGAGGCGCCGTGAAAGATCTAGCCGCCCTCATGGCCTTCAACGAGGCCCGGCAGGCGGACGAGCTGCCCTTCTTCGGCCAGGAACTGCTGAAGCAGGCCGAGGCCAAGGGCCCGCTGACGGAGCCCGCCTACCTGAAGGCCCTGGAGACCTGCGCCCAGGCCCGGCGCGATATCACGGGCCTGTTGGAGAAGCACCAGCTGCAGGCCCTCGTGGCACCCACCGGCGGACCGGCCTGGCTCATCGACCACCTGAACGGCGATAGTTCGAGCCTGAGCTTCTCCAGCCCCGCGGCGGTGGCCGGCTGTCCGCACATCACGGTGCCGGCCGGGTTCGCCTTCGGCATGCCCGTGGGGCTCTCCTTCGTGGGCGGTCCCTGGCAGGAAGGCCCGTTGCTGAAACTGGCCTACGCGTTCGAACAGGCCACCCATGCCCGCCGGGCGCCCCGGTTCGCGGGAACCTGCGATGTACCCCGTTGACAGGGAACCAAGAGAGATTCAAGCTGGCCTACCCTATAAGGAGAACCAATGAAACGAGCCCTGTTTGCCCTCCTCATGGCCGCCTCCCTGGTGGTCGTGGCCCAGGATCCCAAGGTGAAGCCTTCCGCCAAGCCCGCTCCAGCCCTGGCCGCGGCCGCGAAGGCGGCCCCCGCACCCGCCAGTGCCATCGTCGCCAACAAGGACTCCAAGATCTTCCACCGCGCCGACTGCAAGAGCGTCGGCAAGATGAAGGAGGTCCACAAAATGCCCTTCGCCTCTGCCGCCGAAGCCCAGAAGGCCGGCTACAAGCCCTGCAAGGTTTGTAAACCCTGACGGACAGGGTTCAGACCTGAGTGTGCCCAAGCAGTTGCTTCCGGAATCAAAACAAAGGGCGCCCATCGGCGCCCTTTGTTTTGATTCCGGAGGTTCACGATTTCTTCGGGAACTGCCGGTCGTAGGCTTCCTGGGCGTATTCGCTGGGAGGCATCCCGAAACGGCGCTTGAAGGCGCGCGTGAAGGCGCTGGCATCGTAGAAGCCGAGGAGTTTCGCCACGTCGCTGGGACGCTCGCCGTTGGCCAGCAAGGTCACGGCGCGCTGGAGGCGGCGTTCGATGAGGTACTGGTGGGGCGTGGTGCTGGTGGCCTCACGGAAGAGCCGGATGAAGTGGTCCGGGGTGCAGCGGGCCATGGTGGCCAGCTCGGGCACGCTGTTCTTGGCGCCGAGGTGGACCTCCATGTGGTCCAGCACCAACTGCAGGGTGGAGCGGTTCAGGCGGTAGGGGAAGCGACCCCGGTCCTCTTTCTCCGTCAGGCGCGACAACTCCGCGCCCAGCAGAATCAGGAAGAGCTCGCGGGTCATGAGCTGAACGCCCTCGGGATGGGCCAGCTCCTGGGTAAAGATGCTGAAGAGCTGTTTCAGGCTGAGGCTGCGCAGCACGGCGAAACTGGATTCCTGCCACTTGCGGGGCGGGTGCTGCAGCGCTGACAGCAGCGGCTCGGGGAAGGGACCTTCCATGAACAGCGCCGTGAAGCCGAAGGGCGTGTTGGCGTGGTGGCGCTTCAGCGTGTGCCCGAAGCCGGGCAGTAGCAGGGCCAGATCGCCCGAGCGGATAACCCCCTCTTCGCGGTCCTCGCCGGTGCAGACGCGCACCGCGTGGGTGGGCTGCAGCAGCGTCCAGGCATCCCGGGCCGGAAGGAGCTTCCCCGGGACGGGGTCGCGCTTCAGCTGGGCCAAGCGGAGCGGTCCGCTGGTGAAAATTTGGAGGTTTTTGGCTTCGGGTTCGCTCATGGGCTCATGAAGAAACAGGCATGCCTATCGAGGCGTTCCGGAAGGATGACAGGAAAAAATTTCTTGAGTGCCTGGAATTTTCACACTCTTGCGATTTGTGACCGTTGTCAGGCGTGGGCGAAGGCTTCTGCCAGGCTCCTGAACACGCCCAACCCGCCGGTGGGCCCGAGCTTTGGGTCCACGGCCCGCTCGGGGTGGGGCATCATGCCCAGCACATTGCCTCGGAGGTTCACGATGCCGGCGATGCCGTTCATCGCGCCGTTGGGCACATGGGCCGCACCGATCTCCCCCGCCCGGGAACAGTAGCGGAAGGCCACCCCACCCCGGGCTTCCAGATCCACCAGATCCGCGGGATCGAGGGTGAAGTTGCCTTCGGCATGGGCGATGGGGACCTGGAATACTTCGCCGGCCTTCATGGCCCGGGTGAAGGGCAGGTCGGCGCGTTCGACGCGAAGGTGGACATCCGCATGAATGAAGCGCAGGGATTCGTTGCGGAGCAGGGCACCCGGAAGCAGGTGGGCCTCGCAGAGAATCTGGAAGCCGTTGCACACCCCCAGCACCAGGCCACCGCTGTCGGCGTGGCGCTTGACATCCGCCATGATGGGAGCCAGCGCGGCAATGGCACCGCAACGCAGGTAGTCGCCGTAGCTAAAGCCGCCGGGAACGAAGACCAGCTCGGTGTTTTCGGGCAGGCGCGTCTCCTGGTGCCAGACGGGAATCGTGTCCCAGCCCAGCACCGTGCCGCAGGCGTGCAAAGCATCGTGATCGCAGTTGGAACCCGGGAAGATCGGGACCGCCACGCGCATCACAGCACCTCGATGGAAGCCTTCTCCATCACAGGATTCACCAGGAGCTTCTCGCACATGGCCAGGGCCTTGGCTTTCACTTCCTCGGGATCGGTCCCCGGCACATCCATATCGATCAGTCGGCCGATGCGGACATGCTCCACCTCGAAGCCGAACCCATGAAGCCCCCCTTCCACCGCCTTGCCCTGGGGATCCAGGATCCCGGGCTTCAACTGCACCGACACACGCACCTTCATGGGGCCCTCCGGCCTCCAGTCTAGCGTGGCCGGGCGTCGCCCAAGACGGGCTTCCCAGGGGCGGATCAGTTCTTCCGGGACCTTTTCGGTTTCCCGCTGCTCTCATCCCATCGGTGGGTTTCAAGGTCCAGATTGCCCAGGTCATCCACCTCGATGCCTTCGTCCCGCAGTCGCCCGATCTGCTCGAAGGCCCCCCACCAGCGTCCCCGGCTGGGCACGTACCCCCGGGTATTCACCACGCGGTGCCAGGGCAGGGGAGTGCCCTCCGGCAGGCCCGACAGCACCATGCCGACCTGCCGGGGGCGCTGGGGGAAACCGGCCAGCGCCGCCACCTGCCCATAGGATGCCACTTTCCCCTTGGGGATCTGCGCCACCACGGCCAGGACGATGCTGCGGAAGTCTGCGGGCGGTGCTGCGGGTTCGGTGCGGTTGAGGGGCCTGAGCCTGGGCATCTAGGCCTGGACGCCCGGCCGCTGATCGGCGGCCACGCGGGTGCGGAAACCGCCCTCGTAGCTGTGCCAGTGTCCCAGTTCGGTCTCGGGGTAGGCCCAGCACCAGTAGCCGTCGCCCGAATCGAAATCGACCAGCCAAAGACCCTTCACTTCGGCCTCGAAATCCTGCATGCTCTGCTGCCAACTCTGCACCAGAGTCTGCAAACGCTCCCTCAGGGCCTCGGCGCGGGCTTCGTCCTGGGCCTCCTCCGCCTGGGTCAGCTCCTCCGCCAGACTGGCGGCCAGGGAGAAGACAGGCTCAGTAACAGCCTTCACTTGCGGCATCAAGGCCTTGGCTTCCTCTAGGGTGAAAATGCGGCCCATGGCACCTCCGATACTTCATGATAAGCCCATGCGGTTCGTTGCCCTGATTTCGTCCAGTTCTGATCCCGCCCCTTGGCTGTCCCTGGCGCCCCTGATGGTCCAGTGGGACGGCGGCCTGCATGGGGGATGGCCCCAGGCCGTGAGGCGCGGGCTGGCCGTCCATGCGGTGCACCTGCCGGGCGAGCGCCCGGTGGAGGAGGCCCTGGAGGTCCTGCGCCATGGCCTCGGTGCGGATTTCCTGGTGATCCCCGTCTGCCGTCCCAATTCACGCGAGGCCGGGTTCCGCCTGCTGGGGCACCTCGAATCCCTGCTGGAGGCCACCTCGGGGCGGGGGGTGAAGCTGGCCCTGCGGCTGGAGGCGGGCGCCGAGTCTGCGGTCCTCGACTTGCTCCGGGGGGCCCATGGTGACGCCGTGGGCTTTTGCTGGCATCCGGGCATCCGGGATGCCGAGCCGCTGGCAGACCGCCTGTGGTGTGGCATCTGCGCGCCCGGGACGGACCTGCGCCCCCTGCAGGCCCTGGGCTACCGCTGGGACATGGCCTTGGCTGCGGAGGATCCAGCCCTCTTTCGAACCCAGGCCACCATCCTTGAAGCCGCCCATCCGGCCGTGCTGTTTCCCGCCGTGATGCCCACCACGGCCCTCGGTCGCCCCGTGGTCCCGGACGCTAACGTGGTCTTCGGCAGCCACCTGCTGTCTGGGACTAACGGAGACCGGGCGGAGGATCACCGGTGAGCCGAACGCTGCTCGTCGTCGCCGGCGAGGATTCCGGCGACCTGCATGGCGCGGAGCTGCTGCGCGAGTTGAAGGCGCGTGACCCAAACCTGCGGATCATCGGCGTGGGCGGACCCCGCATGTCCCCGCTGCTGGATCGCAAGCTGGCGGATGTGAAGGACCTCGCCGTGGTGGGCTTCGTCGAGGTCATCCGGCACCTGCCGAGGCTGAACCGACTGTTCAAGGCCATCCTGGCGGCCGCGCAGGAGGAATCGGTCACCGGTGCCCTGCTCATCGACTACCCAGGCTTCAACCTACGGCTGGCCAAGGCCCTGCGGGATGAATTGCCCAAGGTGACCCTGCACCAGTACGTGTGTCCCCAGGTATGGGCGTGGAAGCAGGGCCGCATCCCCGAGTTGGGGACGGTGCTGGACACCCTCTACTGCCTCTTCGATTTCGAGCCGGAGCTGTTCCGGGGCTATCCCGTGGACGCCCGCTTCGTGGGCCATCCACTGGTGGAATTGGTGAAGCCCGAGTGCGACCGAAAGGCCTTCTTCGCGGAGACCGGCCTGGATCCAACCCGGCCCCTGGTGGCCCTGCTGCCCGGCAGCCGCAAGGGCGAGATCCAGCGGCTGCTGCCGCCCATGGCGGAGCTGGCGCACCGTTGGCGCAGGGTCCGCCCCGAAGTGCAGTGGGTGCTGCCGGTGGCGCCGACCCTGGACCCGGCCTTCGTCCGCGCCCACCTTGGCGAGGCCCCGGTGACCCTGGTGGAGGGTCGCACCTACGCGGCCCGGGCCCAGGCAGACGCGGCCCTGGTGGCCTCGGGCACGGCCACCCTGGAGACGGCCCTGCTCGGCACCCCTTTTGCCATCGTTTACAAGCTGAACGCCCTCACCTACCAGATCGCTAAGCGCATGGTGAAGGTGCCCTTTTTCGGCCTCGCCAACGTGGTGGCCCGCCGCGAAGTAGCCCCGGAACTGCTGCAAGGGGAAGTGAACCCGGAACGGTTGGGGCGTGAATTGACTCGGCTGTTGGAGCCCGAAGAGGCCCGGCGACTTCGCGCCGGGTTAGGTGAAGTACGCTGGCATCTGGGCGAACCGGGGGCCGCCGGCCGGGTGGCGGAAGACCTTTTGGGGAAACTCTGATTCAACCCACGGGCCCTTTGCGGCATCTGACGGTCGGAGGTGCATATGAACCCATCGATCGTGGTTGTTCCCCTGACATGAATGCCCCTCGGGCTTTCATGCCACGTGGAGCCCCGCAGGGGCATGATGTGTTCTGCCGTTCTCGCCCTTATGAGAAGGGTTGTTTTATGACGACGGCTTAGCGCTCATGGTACAGGGATTCGATCAGGGTTCCGTACATCTCGTTCACCACGCGGCGCTTGACCTTCAGGCTGGGCGTGAGTTGGCCCGCTTCCAGGCTCAGTTCGTGATCCAGAATGGCGATCTTCTTCACGCGCTCGAAGTTCGACAGGGTTGCGTTGATCAGGTTCACCCGCTCCATCAGCATCTCGTGGGTGTCAGGCAAGGACACCAGCTGCCGGTTGTTGGCATAGGCGATCTTCTTCTGGGCGGCCCAGCGGTGGAGGCTGTCGAAGTTGGGAATGATGAGGGCGGAGATGAAGTTTCGCTTATCGCCGATCAGCACCGCCTGAGTGATGAACTTGTCGGTCTTCAGGAGCTCTTCGATGGGCTGCGGGGCCACCTTCTTGCCACCGCTGGTGACGATGATCTCCTTCTTCCGGTCGGTGATCTTGAGCAGGCCCTGGGCGTCCAGTTCACCGATGTCGCCCGTGCGGAAGTAGCCGTCCGGATCCGTGGCTTCCGCCGTGGCCTCCGGGTTCTTCCAGTAGCCCGTCATGACGTTCGGCCCCTGGACGAGGATCTCGCCATCCGGGGCAATCTTGACGTAGGGGCGACCTTCCCAGGCGTCGTAGATGGGTCTGCCGACCTTGCCCGGCGCCACCTCCCCGAAGCGATTGAAGGACAGCACGGGGCTGGTTTCCGTGAGTCCGTAGCCCTCGGTGACTGGAAGCCCGATGCTCCAGAAGAACTCCATCACCTTGGGCGCGAGCGGGGCGCCTCCGCTGATGGCGAAGCGGATATTGCCGCCGGTCTTGGCCAGGATCTTGTGGAAGACCAGGTGGCGGCTCCACCACAGCTGGAAGCGGATCCAGAGCGGAGTGCGGCCCTTTCGGTAGAGATAAGGCACGGACATGGCCCCGGCGAACATGGCCCAGTGGAAGATGAAGCGCTTGATGAGGCTGCTGGCGGCCACATTCTCCCGGACCCGGGCGTAGATCTTTTCGTAGATGCGCGGCACGCTGATGATGATGGTGGGCCGGGTGGCCTGGAGGTCATCGCTCACCGTGGCAATGCTCTCGGCGTAGTAGATGCTCGCGCCGATCCTCATGGTGGAGTAGTGGCCCGCCATCCGCTCGAGGATGTGGGACAGGGGCAGGAAGGACAGGCACCGGTCGCCCTTGCGGAGCTGCAGGAGTTCGAGGGTGCGCTCCACGTTCGAGATGAGGTTCCCGTGGGTGAGCATCGCGCCCTTGGGATCCCCCGTGGTGCCGGAGGTGTAGATGATGGTCAACAGATCCTCGGCGCGGCGCTGGCCCGCCCAGGTGTGAACCTCGGAACGATGCGCTTCCAGCGCCTCGCCTTCCGCGAGCAGGGTGGCGAAGGAGATCACCCCGGGCGCCGCCGGGGGACCATCCATCTGGATCACCAACTCAAGCCTGGCGCCACCCTTACACTCCTCCATGATTTTTCGCACATGTTCAGCGGTGGAGCAGATCGCCCAGCGGGCTTCGGAGTGGCGGACGACGAACGCCGTCTGGGGGCCGGTCAGGGTGGGGTAGACCGGGATGGTGGGAATGCCGGCGATGGCGCAGGCGTAGTCCACGTAGGCCCACTCGGGCCGGTTTTCGCTGATGAGAGCGAGATGGTCTCCCGGCCGAAGGCCGCGGGCCTGCATGGCAAGGGCCAGGCGCTCGACGCGGGCTTGGAGATCCTTATGGGAAATGGGCACGTAGGCCCCGCCCTTCTTGTGCGCCAGCGCATCCGGGGACTGGTGGGCACAGGCTTGATAGAAAAGGTCGGCGATGGTCGTGACCATGGTTGTCTCTTTTATGGGTTGATCTCGTGAGCATACCAGTGACAGCCGGAAACGCCCGCCATTGTTAGGCTTGCGTGGGCAGGAGGGCTCCGGCACAGGACCAGAAATGTACGTTTTTTTCATACGTTGGGGCGGCACCGAGGGGCTGCCAAGACCCCTCGGCAGGGCTTGCATCATGGAGCGGGGCGAACCACCACGGCGTCGGAGCCCCCGAGGGTCCAGGCGGCCATGAATTCGCTGGGAACGGCGATGACGCCATCCTCCATGGCCGAGTTGAACTGGATGGGTTCCCGCACCTCGCCGTCGACCCACTGGATCAATACCCGCGCGATCTGCCCGTGGCTGTAAGGCTGGAGGCCCCGCCACCGCGATTCACTGGTCTTGTTCATTTCCACGTGATCACCCTTCTTGAACATCCCGGTCTTCATGGGCACCACCCTGGCGACCACGGCCGGTTCGAAGAGCTGGAGGCGTCCCGCTTCCAGCAGGGTGTGCGCCACCTGAAGCACCGGCAGCTCGCTCTGCATCGAGTGAGCGAGGACCTGCCGGAAATCCTTATAGCCGTCGAAATGGGGAATGATCATCCGGTCGTCGGCGGAAAGGTTCAGCCCGTGGGTCAGGACCGGTTCCGGGAGAAAGGTCCAGGGCACGGCGCTGAGGTCGGGGAAGAAGGTTCTCATGCGACGGCGGGTGTCCAGGGTCCGGGCCGATTCCATGAGCAGGTCAGGCACCGAGCGCCGGATGTTGCCGCCGGGTTTCACCTGCGTCGCGACGAATTCAAATTCGCCACTCTCCCACTCCAGGGCCTGAAATGCGGCTGATTCCCCGGTGCTCCGCCCGAGTTCCGCCCGAACCACCTCGCCGGCGTGGAGGTACAGTACGCCCTGTACACCGCCGTTCCAAACGCGCAGCTCACCCATTTTCTTGCCGGCATGGAGGAGCTGCACCACTTCCGAGAGGGAGATGCTGCCGAGCAGGCCTTGGAGGTTCATCGTGTCTTCGCCTCGTTGAATGGTGCCGTGAAGGGCCTGTCCCCAGGAGGAGGCGGGATGGAATGGGTTGAGGCGGAAGGCTTCGCGTGCGGGTCGATCCCCCCGGAAGGAGGCATGGTGGCACTCGCTTGGGGATGCCGTGATTCATTCAATAGCGTCTTCCCGCACCCAGAATCAAGGTGAATCGACTCCCGCAGGCCTGCAGCCAAGTATTCCTGCGGGTTGGAATTGCCCACCCCGCATGCGTCGGACCACGGCAACCTGCCTCCGCGGGGGGAGGCAGCGCAGGCTGGGACTGTCGCTGGCCTGGGAATTACGGTTACCCAAGGGGACAGGAATCGAAAAACGATGAGGACCAGACCGGCCCCCGCCGAACCCTGCTTCTCTGGGCCGTTCGCCCCGGTCCATCAGGGTGGGTCCAAGGCCTCAGTCGGCGGATCACCGGGCAGCCTGGCCAGGCGCAACGGGATCGCGTCGGAGAAAGCTCTTCTGAGACCCTCCGGTGCGCGAAGCCACGCCTTCATCACTTTGCTGCGACTCGGGAGCGTTCCATAGCAGGCTTGCCAGAAGCGGAATCCGTCCTTCCGCATGAAGGGCAGGATCAGGATCTCTGCGGCCTTGGGACCCGCCGCCCGGGCCACCTGCTTGAGGCCGTCCGCACGTCCAGATACCACCAGCCGCATCGTCCAGGACCCCTCGGGCGCGGCGGCCCTCAGCGTCGCACCGCGGTGCAGGGCCTCGGGCAGGTCCATGTGATCCAGGGGCTTGCTGGCCTCTTCCGGATCCACCAGGTCCTTTTCCGTCAGCACGCGCCGGGGGACCTCCACGCGCACTTCCACACTGCGCGAGGTGCCGCCCAGGAGGTTGCTCACGCTCAGGGTGTAGACCGTGGTCTTGTCGGGTACCACCGCGATGCTGGACTGGCCATCCAATTCGAGGCCGCCGGGCTCGAGCCGCACCTTGGCATCCCCCTGGCAGACCCAGCGCAATTCCACCTGCTCGCCGGGCTTGACCACCGGGCGGCTGGCGTTGAAGGTGCAGACGATGGCAGTAGCGGCTGGCAGGGCCGCCGCCGCTCGCCCGAGCACAGCAACCTCCAGGGTGCGGCTCTGGCCCCCCGCTGCGTTGTTGGCGGTGACGGTGTAGCGCGTGCTTTCCAATGGGGTAACCGTGACTTCGCTCTTGCCGTCCAGTTCGAGGCCGCCGGGTTCCAGCCGCACCTTGGCGCTCCCCGCGCATTCCCAGCGCAGCATTACGGGCTCGCCCGGCAGCACGGCCTTGGCGCTGGCATCGAAGGCGCAGATGCGGGCGGGGTCGCCCAGGGGCAGGCCCGGCGTGACGCGCACCTCGGCCTGGCCCAGTTCCGGCCCGCCGGGGGCCGCGTCGAAGACCCGGTAGATCGTGGTGTAGCTGGGCCGCAGCGTCACCTGCGCACGGCCGGGAAGGATCATGCCGCCGGGTTCCAGGCGGATTCGCGGAACCCGGGGGCAGGCCCAGGTCAGCAGGGTGGAATCGCCGGGGCGGACTTCGCGGGGCTCGACCGTCAAGGTGCAGGGTGCCTGCGACTGAATCAAAAGCAGCGGCGCGATCAGGGCGAGGATGGGGACCATCCCCAGAGTGTAATAGAGGGCGGCCCACCCAAGAAACCGCGCCCGCTTGGCCCCACCAACCCCCGCTCCCTCAGTTCCCCAGATACGTGAACCAGAATCGCACGCCGAGGTACTGGCCTTCGTAGCCTTCCGGCAGGCGCTGGAGGGGGGCGGAACGCAGCACGGCCATGCGGGCGCTTTCGTCCAGGGCGGCATTGCCGCTGGGGATCTCCACGCGTACGCGGTCGAGACTTCCATCCTTGGCGATCCGGAAGTAGATCTGCACGCGACCCTGGGTGTTGGAGACCCGATTCCAGTTCGTGGTGATGCGGGTCTGCACCTGCTGCAGGTACCAGACATAGGGGAAGTCGCCATCCACGCCTCCCACCAGGCCCACGCCCCCCTGGACGCCGGAGGTGGGATTCAGGCCGGGAACGCCGCTGCCAGCACCGAAAGCCGCCCCGTTGCCCGTTCCCACGGCGCCGGCCACGGGGTTGGCCGCGGCCGTCTTGCCCTTGGCGGCCGTGGTGCCGGTGCCCTGGCTCACCGCGTCCTTGTTGTCACCCCGGGCGGCGGCTTTGGTGGTCTTCGTGGCGAAGGGATCTGGTGCGGTGGCTGAGGGGGCCGTCCCACGGATCGGTGCGACCTCCTCCACGCGCCTTAGGCGCTCGCCGGATTTGCCGACCTCCATGGCCTCCGAACCACCGGAGGTGCCGGCCATGGCTGCGGGAAGGTTCACCCAGGTGACCTTCACCTCTTCCGCCTTATCCGAGGGGCCCCCTCGGGGCCAGAAGAAGGCGACGCCCACCAGCAGGTGCAGACCCAGGCTCAGGGCGATGCCCCGGGACCAGTCCAATTCGCCCACATGGGTGCGGCTGCGGAGGTAGGCCTGGAGGTCCTGGCTCATTTCAAATCAGTAGGCGGTGCGATGGGTGCGGCAGCGGTGACGAAGCCCACCTGGGTGAAGCCCGCTTCGCGGATGGCGTCCACCACCTGAATGACTCGGCCGTAGGGCACGTTGTGGTCGGCCCGCACCAGGACGGGGCGCTTGCCGCCGCTCTGGGCCTTGGCCTTCAGCTGGTTGGCTAGCACGGGCAGGGCCACGAAGGCCTTGTCGAACTGCAGGCGCCCGTCAAAAGTGACACTGACGGTGAGGGCTTCGCTCTCCAGGTTGCGTCCCGTGCGGCTTTCCGGCAACTTCACATCCACGCCCGTGGTCATCATGGGCGCCGCGATCATAAAAATGATCAGCAGCACCAGCATCACGTCGATGAGGGGCACCATGTTGATGTCGGCCATCGCGCCGCGCCTGGATCCTGGGGTAAAGGCCATGGTGCTCCTGGGCTGTGGGTTCCAGTCTAACGCGGAGGCAGGTTGCAGGTCTGGGACCGGACTCCAGACTAAAGAGCCACTGGTGCGACCAGGTATCGCCCCTTGGCATCCCGGCTCACGGTGCCAGAGGGAATCTCCGGATCATGCTCGAAGACGCAGATGGTGCCGGTGCCGGCCACCTCGTCAAGGACCTTCTGGCGTTCATTCACGCACGTGACGACATCCAGATCGTAGCCCATGACCCACGCGGGCTGGATGTGGCGGGCGGTGGGGATGAGATCGGCGAGGTAGATGAGGCGCCGACCGCCTCCCTCGACCACCACGTTCTGCAGGCCCTCGATGTGGCCCGGGGCGGGGCGCACGGAGATGCCGGGCAGGATTTCGGTGGTGCCCTCAACGGTTTCAAGAATGCCTGCGGCTTCCAGCGGTTCCCAGTTCTGGGGCAGGTAGCTGGCCCTCACGCGCAGGTGGGGACGCCTGGCGTCGGCCAGATCCTTCGCCGGCACCACGTAGCGGGCGTTGGGGAAGCTGGGGACGGGTTTTCCGCCCGCGCCAAGGCGCGTGCTGCCGCCGGCGTGATCGAAGTGCAGGTGGGTGAGGATGCAGAGCGTGATGTCCCCGGGCTGCACGCCGTGCTTCGCGAGGCTCGCGTCGAGCACGCCCCGGCCCTCGAACTTGAAGCGGGCCATGAAGTCATCGCTCTCCTTGTCACCGTTACCGTTGTCCACAAGGATGACGTGCTTCTTCCCGTCCACTTCGCCGCGGATGAGCAGGCAGTTGGTGGCCATGAGGATCTGGTTGTCCTCGTCGGCAGGGTAGACCTTGTGCCACACCACCTTCGGCACCGTGCCGAACATGGCGCCACCATCCAGGCGGAAGGTGCCGCCGCTGACGATCTGGACATCCCAGGGACCGAACTGCATGAGTGCTCCTGTGGTGGAAATTTGGAACCGGGAAGCAAGGGAAAAGAATCTAACCGCAGATGTCGCAGATTGGCGCAGATGAAATCAAAATCCTTGTCTGCGGCCATCTGCGACATCTGCGGTTAATAAACAAAGGTCTCTTTAAAAAGTGAGGACCTTGCGCGCTGCGGTCAGCACCTTGTCGGTGTTGGGCAGGATGGCGCGTTCGAGGATGCGGCTGAAGCCCACGGGCGTGAATTCCGAACCCACGCGCTCCACCGGGGCATCCAGCCAGGGGAAACCCTCGGAGGCGACAATGGCCGCCAGCTCGCCGCCGAAACCGCCGAAGACTTTGTCCTCATGGGCGATGAGCACGCGGTGGGTCTTCTTCACCGACGTGATGATCGCGTCCGTGTCCAGGGGGCTCAGGCTGCGGAGGTCGATCACTTCCACTGATTTGCCTTCCTTCTCCAGCTTGGCGGCCGCCTCCAGGGCAAAGTGGACCGGTGTGCCATAGGCAAGGATGGTGAGGTCGGTGCCTGCCCGGCGGACGCGGGCCTTGCCGAAGGGTACAGCGAAGTCCCGCGGCACGACGGCGTAGGCCATCTTCGCGTTGTAGAGGAACTTCGGCTCGAGGTAGAGGGTGGTTCCGCGGCTGCGCATGGCGGTGCGAAGCAGGCCCGCGGCGTCGTCGGCGAAGGCGGGCACCACCACGCGGATGCCGGGCAGGGTGGTGAGCCAGCCTTCCACGTTCTGCGAGTGATAGAGGCCGCCGCCGATGTAGCCGCCGGAGGCGAGGCGGATGGTGAGGTTGGGCGAGAACTGGCCATTGCTGCGCCAGTATTCGTGGCTGCACTCCACGATCTGCTCGGCGGCAGGCCAGACGTAGTCGGCGAATTCAGCGCCTTCCACCACCACGCGGATCTTATCGTCCAGGCGCGAGAAGCCGTTGGCGGTGCCGACGATGTAGTCCTCGGCTATGGGGGCGTTGAAGACGCGCTTTTCACCGAACTCCTGTTGCAGGCCCTTCGACACGTTGAAAATGCCGCCCTTCTCCTTGTTGGCCATGTCCTGGCCCCAGATGAAGGTGTCGGGGTTGTGCCGAAATTCCTCTTTGAGGGTCAGGTTCAGGGACGCGATGACGCTCATGGTCTCGCCCGTGGCCTGATGGGTGCCGTCCGGGTACTGCCCGGACACCCAGCCCTCGGGGATGACGAAGTCGTGGATGCTGGCCGGATCAGGGTTCGGCGCGGCCATGGCTTTGTCGTGGGCGGCCAGGTAGCGAGCCTGGTTGTCGGTCTCGATGGCCTTGATCTCGTCCTCGCTCAGACCCTGTTCCAGGCAGTAGGAGCGGAACTTGGGCAGAGGGTCTTTGGCCTTGGCCTCGGCCCGCTCCGCATCGTCACGGTAGAGATCGTGGCGGTCGGAGTTGGAGTGGCTTCCGATGCGCACGCAGAAGGCATAGACCATGGCGGGGCCGTTGCCAGTCCGGACGTAGGCCAGGGCCTCTTCCATGGCCCGCATGGAATCCGGGAAATCGAGGCCGTTGCACTTGATGATCTTTAGGTTCGGGAAGCCGCTGAAGTTGTCGCAGATGTCCACGTTGGTGCTCTGGTCGCTCTTGGGCACGGAAATGCCATAGCCGTTGTCCTGGACGACGAACACCACGGGCAGCTTCTCGCGGTCGGCGCCGTTGATGCTCTCGAAGCAGTAGCCCTCGGAGAGAGAGGACTCGCCCTGGCTACTGAAGACGATGCTGTCCCGTCCGTAGGTTTTGACCGCGCGAGCAAGGCCCACGGCGTGCTGGGTGTGGTTGCCGGTGAGGCTCGACACGTTCTGGATGCCGATGGACGGCTTGGCGAAGTGGTTGCTCATGTGCCGCCCACCGCTGGCCACATCGGTGGCCTTGGAGATCCCATTGAGGATGAGCTCTTCGGGGGTGATGCCCGCCGCGAGGCAGGTCATCAGGTCCCGGTAGTAGGGAAACAGGAAGTCGCGCCCGGGCCGAAAAGCCAATCCTGCGGCGAGCTGGATGCCTTCATGTCCCGCGCAGGGCGCGTGGTACGACCAGCCGATGGCCTGCTTGAGGTAGTTCGGTGCCTTGTCGTCCAGCAGTCGTCCCAGGTGCATCAATTCATACCAGTGGCAGAGATCCTCGCGGCTGGGACCGGTGTCGCCCTCCAACGCGTTCAAGGCCGCATTCACCAGGGTCGGTGTGTCCAACATTCACCTCCAAAGGGCCGGGTTCTCACCGGCTGTGCCAGAGCTTTGCATCATCCCATGGACCCGCCAGCGGGGCCAGGAATGCGTCTGGAGAGGCTGCCTCAGCCGCGGTTCCACACGAGTGAGGAACGCTCGTGATTAGCGTCGGTGAAGGCTTTGGCGACACGCTTCAAAGCGGACTTGAGGGTCATGTCCTTACCATCGGGAAGCCAGAGGGTGGCGCCCGTGGGATGGCTGCCCATGGTTTCACGAAGGCGCGCCAGCAGCACCTCTGCGCCCGAGTCGGTGGTGTGGGGGAGGAGCAGCAGGTACTGGTCGGCGGAAAGTTCCACCAGGAGATCCTCGCCCCGCAGGTGTCCCGAGGCGGTGGCTAGACGACCCTTGACGCCGGGAGTCATGGGCTGCGACCACAGCGCAAGGACCATGGGCTCCTTGCGGCGTCGGGCCATGAATAGTGAGGCTCGCAGCCAGATCTCGAGATAGTGTCGGTTGGGCAGGCCCGAGCGCGGGCTTTGCAGCGCGCTGTCTTCCACGATGGCGCTGCTGAGTTCGAGGGCGTCGAGGGCGGCCCGCAGTTCCTCCTTGAGGTTCTCGGACTCCAGGGTTCGGGCCATGAGGAGGCCCATGGTCGTCAGGAGGGACATCTGCGCCCGAGTGAAGGCGCGGGACGCATGATGCTGCACACACAGAGTCCCAAGAACACCGTCGCCCACCTTCAGGGCCACGCCGGCATAGGCCCGGATGCCGAGTTCCTGGTAGGCGGGGCTCTGGCGCCAACGGGGATCTGCCGTCGCGTCCTTGATCATGAGGGGGCGATCCGGGTGGGCGAGCAGGAAAGGACAGAACCCCTTCTCGGGTGCCTCGAAGATGCCCAACATGTTGGCCCGCGGGGCCACCGCCCACCAGAACACTTCATGGCCCAGGCCGGTGACGCGGGTGAGCAGGGCACGATCCACACCGAGGGCCTGCACCAGCAGGGCCAACCCGTGCTCGAAGAGCCGAGCGGAATTCGTGCGGCTGTCCTGGAGAAGATCAGACAGCGCAGCCAGATGGTCTGAAATGCCGGTGCGACGCTTGACGGACTTGGCCACCACCACTCGGATCTCCGGTTGCGGCTCTAGGGTGCCTGGATTTTCTTGATCCGCAAGCCCTACCAGTTCACCAGGTACGAATGCCGCACGGTGAGACGGGCCGAGCCTCCGATATTCGCCCTACCAGCTGACCACGCGGATGCTGGGACTTATTTCCTCCTGCAAGAGCCCCTCGATGTAACGCAGGGTGCCGCTGGTGGAGGAGGGGCAGGAACCGCAGGCGCCGTGGTAGCTGATCTGGAGCGTCTGGCCGTCGAAGGAGATGACCTCCAAGCCCCCGCCGTCTCCGGCAAGCCCCGGGCGAATGCGGGAGTCCAGCAGGAGGTTGATGCGTTCCAGAGTGGCGTCGGCATCCCCACCCGGCGCCTGGCCCGCGGCGTCGCCGGTGTCATTCTCCGGCAGCTTCAGATCCTCGATGGCCTCGCAGATCGGGTCGATGAGGTCGCTCCACTCCGCCGAGGGCTCCTTGTTCACCGTGACGAAGCGGTCCATGTAGAACACGGAGGTGACTTTCCCCAGGCCGAAGAGGCAGGACCCCAGGGGGTCGCCCACGGCGGCCCCGAAATCTTTGAAGGATCGCGATCCCGCTTTGAGGATGGCCGGATGCACCAGGAATTTCAGGGCGTCGGGATTGGGGGTGGGTTCGATGTTGATGACCTTGGGCATGGAGGGCTCCCGTTAAAGTTTACCAAATTCGTCAAGATTTGGGAGGGCTCTGTGAGAAGGCCGCAAAACCCCATACTCAAATAGGAGATCCCATGATCCGACCGAAAGCCCTGCTGAGCTGGTCCAGCGGCAAGGATTCCGCCTGGGCGCTGCATGTGCTCCGACAGACAGCGGAAGTGGACGTCGTCGGGCTCCTCACCACCACCAACGCCGCCTTCGACCGGGTGGCCATGCACGGGGTGCGGGAATCGCTGCTGGAGGCCCAGGCCGTGGCCACGGGCCTCCCTCTCTGGAAGGTGCCTCTGCCCTGGCCCTGCTCTAACGAGGCCTACGAGTCACGGATGGCCCAGGTCTGCTTGGAGGCCGTGGCTAAGGGCATGGGGGTCATGGCCTTCGGCGACCTCTTCCTGGAGGAGGTCCGGGACTACCGCATCCAGAAGCTGGCCGGGACGGGGCTAAGACCGCTCTTTCCCATCTGGAACCCGGATACCGCCGGGTTGGCCCGGGAGATGGTGGCGGCGGGCCTGAGGGCCACCTTGGCCTGCGTGGATCCGCGGGCCCTGGACGCGGGCCTCGCGGGCCGCGAATTCGATGAGGCGCTGCTGGCAGAGTTGCCGCTTTCTGTGGATCCCTGTGGTGAGCGGGGCGAATTCCACACCTTCGCCTGGGATGGGCCCATGTTCCGCCATCCCATTCCCGTGCGCCGGGGCGAGGTCGTCACGCGCGACGGGTTCGTCTTTGCGGACCTGGTGTCCGCATGAGCCCATTGAGGCCCGAAGGGGCCTTCCTGTTGGCGCCGGAAAGGCCGCTCATCCTGGTGACCGGGGCCACTGGCTACCTCGGGGGTCGCCTGGTGCCGCAGTTGCTGGCGGCGGGCCATCGGGTGAGATGCCTCGCCCGCAACCCGGATCGCCTGGCAGGCCGGCACTGGCCTGGGGTGGAGGTGGTCAAGGGTGACGTATCCGACGCCGTGTCCATGGAATCCGCCCTCCGGGGCGTGACGCAGGCCTACTATCTGGTCCACGCCATGGGGGAGGACAGCCCGGATTTCCGCGGGAGGGACCTGCGCCAAGCCCTTACCTTCGCCCAGGCCTGCAAGCAGGCCGGGGTGCGTCGGATCATCTACCTGGGAGGGCTGGGAGATCCCACGCGCCACCGCAGCGATCATCTGGCCAGCCGCCAGGAAGTGGGAGTCGCCTTGGGCTCCTCCGGGGTCCCGGTGCTGGAATTCAGGGCCGCCGTGATCGTGGGCAGCGGCAGCGCCAGCTTCGAGATGCTGCGCCATCTGACGGAGCGCCTGCCCATCATGATCACCCCGCGCTGGGTGACCACGCGCTGCCAGCCCATCGGCGTCCGCGACGTGCTGGCCTACCTCATCGAGGCCCTTGAGCATCCCGAGGTGGCGGGAATCTTTGAGATTGGAGGCAAGGACATCCTCGACTACCGGGACATGATGCTGGCCTATGCCGAAGCTCGGGGCCTGCGCCGCCTCATCATCCCCATGAAGGTCCCGCTCCCGATCCTGTCGGTGCTCTGGGTGGATCTGGTCACGCCCATTCCCCTGGCCTTGGCGGGGCCGCTGGTGGAAGGCATGGGCACGGAAGTGGTGGTCCAGGATCCGCGCGCCCTGGAGGTCTTCCGGGTGCAGCCCATGGCCTACCGGGAGGCCCTGGCGCTGGCCCTGCAGCGCCTCGACGAGGACGCGGTGGAGACCACCTGGGCCTCCAGCCTCGCCGGGGCGCCCGAGGGGAGTGCGCTGGGTTCGCACGAAGGCATGCTGCTGGAGCGCCATGCCCGTCACGTCAAAGCCTCGCCCCACACCGTGTTCCAAACTTTCTGCGCGTTGGGGGGAGCGGCGGGCTGGCCCGCAGGGAACTGGTTGTGGCAGGTGCGGGGGCTGCTGGATCGAATGGTGGGCGGGAAGGGAATGCGCCGGAAAAGAAGGCATCTGAGAGAACTCCGGGTCGGTGACCCGGTGGATTTCTGGCGGGTGGAGGCTCTGGAGCCGGATCACCTGCTGCGTCTTCGTTCCGAGATGAGGCTGGACGGCCGCGCCTGGCTCCAGTTCACGGTGCGTCCAGAAGGGCCGGGCTCGCGGCTGGAGCAGACCGCCTTCTTCGAGCCCCGGGGCCTGTTTGGCTTGCTGTACTGGTATGCATCACTGCCCTTTCACATCTTTGTCTTCCCGGTCATGATCCGCACCCTGAAGCGTCGGGCCGAAGCCGCCATGGGAGAATCCGAGAGAGGACGGTGACCATGTTCGATTTGCAACGCGAGGTCTGTGTAGCTGCAGCTCAGGCCGGAGGCAAGGTGCTGCTGGGTTACTTCCGCAGACTTGATCCAGCCACCATCACGGAAAAGACCAAGCACGACTTTGTGAGCGAGGCCGATCGCGCCGCCGAGGCTGTCATTCGTGCGGAAGTAGACGCCCGCTTTCCGCAGTACGGTTTCGTGGGCGAAGAAGGTGGCGCCTCGGGTGATGCCTCTTGCCGCTGGATCGTGGATCCCCTGGACGGCACCCTGAACTTCGTCCAGGGCTTTCCCCACTGGTGCGTCTCCGTGGCCCTGTGGGACGCGGACGGCCCCGTGGTGGGCTGCGTGCT
>JANYAS010000180.1 GCA_025361205.1 Holophagaceae bacterium | reverse complement strand
TTGGTCGGCGCGAGAGGATTCGAACCTCCGACCCCTACCACCCCAAGGTAGTGCGCTACCAGGCTGCGCCACGCGCCGTGAACCTTTGACTGTAGAACGGGCGGGGGCCTGCGTCAAGGCTTGGGTGGTGCCGACAGGCGTTCGTAGAGGGCGCGCACGGACTTGAGGATGGGGTGGAGGTCGGTGCTGGTGCGAAGGAGCCTCGGAAAGGCGGACTTGGGTCTCTGGGTGGGCGGGGCGGGTAGTTCGTCGGCCTCGAGGCCGAGGTCGAGGCGCTGCACGAGGTGACCGTGGGCCAGGAGCTCGGCGCAGTCGGCCACGGTGAGGCCTTCGGCCAGCCAGGCTTTGATGCGTCGCAGGCGCGGCAGTTCGTCCACGTGGTAGTAGCGCAGGTTGCCCTTGCTGCGCCGGGGCTTGATGTCAGGAATGACGTCTTCCCAGTAGCGCAGATCCTTGGGCCCCACGCCCACGAGTTGGGCAGCCTCTCCGATCTTGAACCACTTTTTGTCACTCACGGCCTGCCTCCGCCGGTCGTGATTCGCTCCCTGTGGGGCCCCGCTTCACAGGCTCCCCCGGAGCCTGCTCCGCGACCCACATGGTCGCGGCCTCTCCAATTTTGAACCCCTTGCGGTCAGCCACGGCTTAACTCTCCCTGGGCTCGATGCCCAGGGCTTTGAGGCGTTTGTAGAGGTTGGACCGGTCCATGCCCACGCGCTCGGCGACGCGGGTCATGTTGCCGCTCTGGAACTTCATCTCCCGCTGAAGGTACTGGGCCTCGAACCAGTCCTTGGCATCCTTCAAGCTGGCGAACTCGGGGAAGGAGAACGGATCCTGCTCGGCCAGGTGGCGGGTGGCCAGGGGGCCCAGGTCCCCGGGGCCGATCTCGCTGCCCCGGCCCAGGATGACGGCGCGCTCTATGAGGTTCTTCAATTCGCGCACGTTGCCAGGCCAGTCGTGGCGCAGGAGGGTGTCCTTGGCCTCGGGGCCGAGGTGCCGGGGAGATCGGCCGTATTGGCGGGCGATGCGGGAGATGAAGGCTTCGGCCAGGGGCAGGATGTCCTCGGGGCGCTCGCGTAAGGCCGGGATGCGGAGGGGCACCACCGCGAGGCGGAAGTAGAGGTCCTCGCGGAACCGCCCGCGGGTGATTTCGTCGGCCAGATCCTTGTTGGTGGCGGCGATCACGCGCACGTCCACCCCCATGGCGCCGCCCCCGCCCACGGGTTCCACGCGACCCTCCTGGAGGGCCCGCAGCACCTTGGCCTGGGTCTTGAGCGACATGTCGCCCACTTCATCGAGAAACAACGTACCGCCATCGGCCTCGCGGAACTTGCCCTTCTGATCGCGGACGGCGCCCGTGAAGGCCCCTTTCTGGTGGCCGAACAGCTCGCTCTCGATGAGCTCTTCGGGGATGGCCGCGCAGTTCACCTCGATGAAGGGGGCATCCTTGCGGGGGCTCTGCAGGTGGATCAGGCGGGCCACCTCCTCCTTGCCGCTGCCGTTCTCGCCCGTGAGCAGCACGCGGCCTTCCGTGGGCGCCACCAGGGCCACGTCGGCCATGAGCCTCCTCATGGCAGGGCTGTCCGCGAGGAAGAACCGGCCGCCTTCGACTGCGGCCAGGAGGCGCTGGTTTTCATGTTCCAGTTGCGACTGGCGCAGGGCGTTGCCCACCACCAGGAGCAGCCGGTCGAGGTCGATGGGCTTCTCAAGGAAGTCGAAGGCGCCGAGTTTGGTGGCCTGCAGGGCCGTGTCGAAGCTGCCGTGGCCGGAAATCATGATCACGGGCAGATCGGGCCGAATCTGCTTGGCCTGTTTCAGGGTCTCCAGGCCATCCAGCCCTGGCAGCCACACGTCCAGCAGCATGAGCTGAAGGCCTTCACTGTCTGGGTTGTGCAGCAGGTCGATGGCCTGTTCGCCGCGCTCGGCTTTCACCACCTGGTAGCCCTCATCCTTCAGGGCTTCGCCAAGGGACCGCCGGATGCCCGGCTCGTCGTCCACCAGGAGGATGGTCGTGGGGGGGCGCATGGATCCATGCTGGGTGCCCGACAAGCCTTTGTCCAGCAGGCGGTTGCCTATAATTCTACCAGCGCCTTCTCGGCAGCGGGCAGCAGGGCCGAGGCCAGTTCCGCCGCGGCGCGGTAGTAGGGATGCGCCTGCACCAGGGGGAGCTGCTCCACCACCAGGGCCGTGAAGGGCCGCAGGTGCTGGCGGACGAGTCGCTGGGCCAGCTCAACCACCGGGGACCGCTCGGCCGGATCCCCCTCGATCGCCTGCCCCAGCAGGTAGCTCAGGCAGGCGAGTTCCAGGCCCAGATGATCCGGCGGGACGGCCAGATCCTCCTGGAGGCTGATATCGGCCTCGTCGTAGATGGCCTTGAGCGGGCCCAGCACCTCGGGGGCCAGGTGGTGCCCCCGGGCCTGGACCGATTCGAACAGGTGAACGGTGTCCGTGTCCTTGGCGTGCAAAAACAGGCGGGCGTATTCCACGGGTTGGGCCTCGGCATCGAGGCTGTTCCGTACCATGCGGCTTAGGGGTTCCGTGAGGGTGGGATTGGCGCAGCCGTCGAGAAGCTGGGCCAGATCCTCCTTCAGGTCCGCATCGGGCTCAAGGAAGACCTCCGCGAGGATCTGAGCCAGGTCTGCCAATAGCGCGAGTGTCATGGGACTCCCGGGAAAGGTTCATTCCAGCATGGGGCAGGCCGCGTTCCGGGCCAATCCATCGCCGCCGGGAAAAAACCCAAAAAAGAAG
>JANYAS010000175.1 GCA_025361205.1 Holophagaceae bacterium | reverse complement strand
CCAAATCGCCGGTCACCTTGGCGCCGGGCACGTTCCGGTTCCAGGTCCCCGCAGGCACCCGCTGGTCTACTCCGAACGGCTGAAGGCGTCGAACCGTTCGGGTTGCGGAAAGCGGATGCGCAGCCAGTCAGCGAGTTCTGGCACTGTGTCGAATAGGTGCTCCGCGCCCGCAGCAGCGAGTTCCTCGCGGCTGCCGTAGCCCCAGCCCACACCCACGGCCTCCAGACCGTGAGCGCGGGCGGCGGTCATGTCCACGCCCCGGTCGCCGATGAACACCCCGCCGGGCCAGATGGTGCCCTGCTTTGCCAGGCGCGCCAGCACCTCGGTCTTGGATTGCCAGCGGCCTTTCAGTGCGCTGCCGAAGATGTCGTCGAAGATCAGGTTCAGGTCGAACTGATAGGCGATGCGACGGGCGAAGAGGCTGGGCTTGGCGGAAACGATGTATAGGCGGTGACCCTGGCGTTTCAGACGATGGAGCAGATGGAAGGCGCCGGGGTACAGTTCGTGTTCGAAGACGCCGTCTTCGCGGTAACGCTCCCAATAGAATTCGAGGGCGGCCTCCAGCCGCGCCGGATCCTCCAAGCCCTTGAGGGTGGCCAGGGATTCCCGCATGCCGAAGCCGATCCAGTTCCGGACAGTGGCTTCGTCCGGCATGTCCAGATCGAAGGTTCCGCAGGTCTTCCTCAGGCAGTTCCGCACGCCCAGCAGGGGATCCACCAGGGTCCCGTCCAGGTCGAAACAGACCAGCCCGGGGGCCACCATCGGCCGCTACTTCTTCTGCTTGTTGTGGGCTGCGATGGAGGCCCGCACAAAGTCGTGGGCCTCGGTCTTGCCGCCCCAGCCATCGCTGGAGACGGTCTTCCGCTCCAGATCCTTGTAGGTGAGGAAGAAGTGCTCCACTTCAAGGAGGAAGTGCGGGGGCAGGTAGGTGCGGGAGGTCACATGGGCGTAGCTCGGGTCGTCCGTGGCCACGGCGAGGATCTTGGCATCAGGTCCCTTTTCGTCCGTCATGCGCAGGAGGGCGATGGGGCGGGCGCGGATCACCACGCCGGGATAGGTGGAACCATTGATGAGGACGAGGATGTCCGCCGGGTCGCCATCCTCGGCCAGGGTGCCGGGAATGAAGCCGTACTCGGCGGGGTAGTGAAAGGGCGAGAACAGCACACGGTCCACATGCACCAGGCCCGTGTGGTGATCGATCTCGTATTTGATGCGCGATCCCGTGGGGATCTCGATGATGGCGTTGACGGTCTCGGGCGCCTGTTTCCCAGGATCAAGGTTGATCAGTGACATGGGCGCTCCGCAAAGGCATCGATTTTCGCATGGTCTGTGATGGCCGTCACGCGCTCGCGGCCGCCGTCAGCCGAAGATGCACCGTGGTGCCCCGGCCCACCTGGCTTTCGATGAAGAGCAGTCCGCCATGGGCCACGATGATGCGATGGCAGACCGCGAGACCGAGCCCGGTGCCCCCGCCGAAGGTGCTGAAGAAGGGATCGAACACCTTCGCCAGCGCCTCCTGGGGGATGCCGCAGCCGTTGTCGGCCAGGGTGAGGTGCCAGCAGGGCCGGTCCTCGAGGCGCTCCTCCGTGGCCGCGAGGACAAGGCGGGGCGAGGCCATGTCCTCGGTGGCCCGGGTGGCGTTCTGGATGAGGTTCTGGGCGACCTGGCGCAGCAGATCGGGATCACCCTGCCAGGTAGCCCCTTCGGGAATCTGGTTGTCCCAGGGGACCGCATCCGCCAGGGTGGTGCTGCGCAGGGCTTCTTCCCAGAAGGGGCGCAGGGTCACGGCGCCGTCCTTGGGTTGGAGATCCCGGCTGAAGGCCAGGGTGTTGCCGACCACGCGGTTCAGGCGGCCGACGTTTTCCTGCAGTTTGCGAGCGAGTTCCAGGGGACCGGCTTGTTCCGCGAGATCCTCCACGAGCATTCCCGAAAAGAGGGCCAGGCTGCCCAGGGGGTTCCGGATTTCGTGGGCCAGCTCCGCGGCCATGCGTCCCATGGCCGCGAGGCGATCCTCGCGGGTGGCCTGCTGGGCGCGAAGCACCGCCTCCGTGACATCGCGAAGGGTGACGATGATCCCACCATGGGGGGCGGAGCGGCGCTCCTCCTCAAAGATCACCTCCCGGCCCTCGGCGGTCTGGAAGCGGCGCTGGCCGCCGGGGCTGCCGGATTCCCAGGGGGCCGGATCCTGGCTGAAGCGGCCGTCGAGCCCCTGGGGGCGGTTGGTGAAACGCAGCGAGCCATCCTCGGCCAGCACCCAGATGGCGAAGGGGACGGCCTCAAGGACGGTCTGTAGTTCGCCCTGCAACTGGCCGAGCTGCGTCTGCAGGGCCTCGTAGCGGGTCTGCAGGTGTTCCGAGGCCGCCGTGAAGGCCTCGAAGGCCTCCAGCAGTTGCCGGGGGTCGGGATGGGTCCGGCGCTCCGTCACGGCTGCACCGGGGGTTCAAGCAGGCGCCGGAAGGTTTCCCGCTCCTCCCCCTTGGGTTCGCTATCTGCCACCCGTTGCAGGGCGTTGATGGCTTCCGGGGCATCGAGGGCCATCAGGGCCCGAGCGGCGGCCAGCCGGATGACCGGAGGTTCCGAGGTCCCGAAGAAGCCCCGCCGGCGCAGGCACTCCACGAGGATTGGTACGGCCCTGGGCGAGGCGATGTGGCCGAGGGTGTCCAGGGCCTGGATGCGGATCTGTTCCAGTACGCGCTTGTCCTGGGCCAGTTCCGCCACCTGGGGCAGGCCGGCCTCGGAGCGCAGCTGGCCCAGGGCGAACAGGATCTCCTTCATGGTTTCCGCGTCCGTGTCCTTCATCTGGGCCAGGAGGTAGGGCTCGGCGGCGGGGCCACCCAGCTTCCAGAGGGCCCGGACGGCGGTGCGGCGCACCCGGGGCTCGGGGTGGCGGAGCAGGGGCAGGATGGCCGGCACGCAACCCGCGTCACCCAGATCCGGCAGGATGGTCAGGGCATTGCGCACCAGGTACCAGGCAGGCGATTCGAGGGCTTCCAGGAGGGCGGGCAGGGAGGCGGGTCCCATGCTCCGGACCGCTTCCACCAGGCGGCCCCGGCGCGCCCGGTCATTCTCCTCACCCAGCCGGCCCACCAGGTAGCGGGCCGCGGGTTCCCCCAGGAATTCCAGATAGGGGAACACCTCCCGGACCATCCGTTCCCGTTCCAGGGTGTAGGCCTGGGTGATGGTGGCATCCAGGAGCTGGGGCCGGAGGAGGGACGCTCGCAGCTTGCCGAGGGCATCATTGCGCCAGGGGTGCTGCTCTTCCAGGAAGGCGCAGAGGCCTTCCAGTTCCTGGATGTCGAGGATGATGGG
>JANYAS010000108.1 GCA_025361205.1 Holophagaceae bacterium | reverse complement strand
TTCGTTCCCCGGGTTCCGTCCGCAGCCCACGGTGCGCGGGGTCTTCGGCGACCCGAAGGCGCGTGTCATCACCCTTGTCCGGCGCTCAAAAAAACGCTCTGCGGCTGCTGTGGTCGAGCGCACATGGGCTGGTACGACCGGTGGATAGGGAATTCAAATGCCCCAATTCGATCTGACCTCGAAATAGGCCTCCTGAACCGGGTGGGGTCGAAGGCTTGGGCCACGGAATTTATTCATTTTTCGGTATTCATCCGCTTTTATCGGTGTTCATCGGTGGCTAAGCTTTCTTTCCCTTCCACCCCTCCAGCACCCGAAACCGGCTGCCCATCATGTTGGGCAGGGTGAGTTGCAGGAGGTTCTCGGTGCGGGACCTGCGCTCGGGGTCCGGCAGGGCCATCCACTGGGCGCCCCACTGGTTCAGGGGGGCGTGGGTGCGGATCCACTTGCTCAGTTCCACCTGGGAGAGCTCCGCCAGGCCCTCGCCTTCCAGCAGGGTGGCCAATCGGGTGAAATCGACATCGGCTGTCAGGTCGGCCTCGCCCAGGTCATCGTGCCACTTCCCGTCCACGCTGTGGGCCTTGAAGCGGCGGAGGTCGGCCCCCTTGGCCAGCAGCCGACCGGCGGACTCGCCGTAGTCCACGGCCAGGAACAGGCCCGCCTCCAGGGCCGAGGCCAGCTCCTGCACCAGGCCGGGCAGGGCTTCGCACCAGATGCTGCCATCCTGCGGCTCCAGGCCATCGGTCTGAGCGGCGAACCAGGCGCCGGCTGCGCCGGGCTCCCCCGCCTGCCACTCGGGACCCCTTGAGGTCAGCACCTCCCGCGTCCAACGCTGGCCGTCCCAACGCCAGGGCTGGGCGGGCAGGGCGTCGAAGAGTTCGTTGCTGAAGATGGCGCCGGTGAAGGGCTCCAGGGGTTCCGATTCGGCGGCAAACTGCGCACGGTTTGCCGCTAGGAAAGGAGCCAGCGCGATTTCCGCTGCCTGCCGCGCCGCCGGGTTGTCGTCGCGATGGACGTAGACCAGGGCCTCTGAGAAGGGACCGCTGACGGCGTTCAGCACATCCCGCCCCAGCCACCCACGGCCGGCGCCGGGCTCCAGGGCGGTGAACCGCGGGGGCCGCCCCAGACGCTCCCAGGCCGCCTCCAGCCGTAGGGCCAACGTCTGGCCCAGCAGGGGCCCCAGGTCCAGGGCCGTGTAGTAGTCCTTGCCGTCGAAACCCCAGGGGCCCTCCTTACGCCGGTAGTAGCCGTGCTCCGGATGATAGAGACCCAGGGCCATCACTTCAGCGGCGGGGATGGGGCCTTCCGCGACCAGGGACTGGAGGAGGTCGTTCAATGGATTCACTTCTGCTCCAACGGCCACTTCTCCAGCAGCACGGGCAGCAACCATTGGGTGAGCAGGAGGGCCAGGGCCACGCCGCCCAGGCAGGCGAGGCCGAGGCCCCGCAGGCCGCGGTAGCCGCTGAAGACCATGCCGCCGAAGCCCGCCAGGGTGGTGCCCGCGCAGACGGCATTCACCCGGGCCACCCGGCGGGGCGCGTCGGCCTCGCTCCGGGCGCGGTGCAGCAGGTTGAAGGCGGTGTCCACGCTGACGCCCAGGGCGATGGGCAGGGCCATGAGGGACAGAAAGGTCAGGGGCTCGCCGCCCCAGCCCAGCGCGCCCAGGGCCCCGGCCTGGCTGGCCAGGAGTGGGACCAGCGCGAACAGGGCGAAGCGCAGGCTGCGGCCAAAAAAGGCGACGACCCCGAAGATGCCCGCCAGGGCCAGCAGCACGGCCTGCTGCACGGCTTCCTTGGCGATGCCCTTCACCACCCGGAAGAGGGGCTGGGTCCCCACGAACCGCCCCCCGGCTGCTTCGACCAGGGGGGTCAGCCGGGCCAGGACCGCGTCGTCGAGACGCACAGGTACCGTGAGGGCCGGGTCCAGCGGCGGGAGCTGCCGGCCCCGGCGGAAACCCTCCCAGAGGTTCCACGGACGGTGGTCCTCGGGCTGGGTGGTGCGGGGCAGGAGGGACTGCAGGGCACGCACGGGCAGGGCCGGATCGGAGGCCGCCGCGGCCAGCGCCGAGAGGGGGCCTTCGAGGCCCGCCGGATCGAGCCCGGCCTGGGCTGCGGCTTCCAGCACCTGCCGGCGCCAGGTTTCGGAACCCAGGGCGTGGCGGAGTTCAGGGTCGAGGCGCTTCCAGTCGGGCACGGGCAGGCCCGCCTCGCGAAGGATGGGGCTCACCTTGTTCCACCTGGCGGGCAGGCGGTCGGGATCCTCCAGCGGAATCTGGATGGCCAAGGGCTGGATGCTGGCGCCCAGGTTGCGAGCCAGACGCTCCTGCAGGGTGAGGGCGGGGTTGCCCTGGGCCCGGAAGCGCCGCAGGTCTTCCTCCCAGCGGGTGCGGGGGGCGCCGATGAGGGCCAGGATCAGCATGGCCAGGGCCGCCCAGGGGGCCCAGCGGCGCCTCGGGGCAAGCGGTAGGTCCGGCCCCGGCGCAAAGGTGCCCGTCCCGCGATCCAGCCCCAGCAGCAGCGCCGGCAGCACCAGGAAGGTGGCGACGAGGCAGGCCAGCAGGCCGAGGCCGGTGGTGAGACCCAGGTCCCGGATGCCCGGAAAGGGCGCCAGCGCGAGGGCCAGGAAGGCCACGGCCGTGGCCAGGGCCCCCGCCACCACGCCCGGCCCCGTGCCCAGGAGGGCCGCGCGCAAGGCATGGGCCTTGGTCCGTCGGGCCCGGCGCTCATCCCGGTAACGGCTGAAGAGCAGGATGCCCACATCGTCGCCCACGCCCAGCAGCACGGCGCCGAAGCCAGCGGCCATGAGGTTCACCCGCCCCAGCACCCAGCCCGTGAGGCCCAGGGCCCAGAACATGCCGACGAGGAGCGGTACCATGACGAAGCCGTAGCCCGCCAGGGTGCGGAAGCCCAGCCAGTAGACGAGCCCGATGAGGATAAAACTGAGGCCGAGGCTGATGAGCACTTCGACGGTGAGGCGATGGGATTCCCAGGCCGTGATGGCATGGGCGCCCGTGATCTGGAGGGGAAAGGCCCGGCCCCCGCCCGGCGCCAGCGCCCCTTCGGCCTCCCGGAGGCTGGCGGCGGCGGGCAGGGGACCCCGCGCCCCGCGGCCGAGCCAGACGATGGCCCGGGTGGTGGCCTTGGCGTCTGTGGGGGCAAAGCCAGCCACCAGGGGCAGCAGCACGAACCGGCCATCCTTGGTTTCGAAGTACCCGGTGCGCACCCGCAGGGTGAAGGCTCGACCCAGTTCCGTGGCCTTGGCCATGCCCTCCCCGGTCTGGGGAGTGAGATCCCGCAGACCCAGCGGGTCGAGCCGGGCCAGGGCCGCCGGCAGGGGCTCGGGGGACGCCAGGGCCTTGGCGGTGGCCTGCAGGCGGCGCTGGAGCGAGGCCGGGTCCCGTAGCGCCGCGAGGCGGTCCCCCAGCCAGGCGGGCGCCAGGGTGTAGAGGGTTTCGGTGGTGAGGCGGCTCACGGCGGCATCCCCTTCCGCAATGGCCCCCACCGCCAGCAGCGCGGGCCAGGGACTCACCCCGCCGGGGCCCGGCACCGGAATGGACTCCGAAAGGCGGCCCTCGGCAGCTAGACCGTTCAGGGGCAGACTCCCCGCCGTGAGGAGCTGGTCCACCAGCCCCTCGGCCCAGGCGCGCCGGGCCTCGAGATCCGCCTCGGTCCCTTCGGCCACCAGCCAGAGCAGCTCCTGCTGCCCCACGCCCGCCTCCAGGTTGGCGCGCACCGCGGGATGCTCGGAGGGCAGCAGGCTCATGAGGTCGAGGGCGCGCTCCACCCGCAGTGTGCCCCAACCCAACAGGAGCGTCAGGCCCGCCACCAGGAACCAGAGCCCCCGGGACTTGGCAAGGTGCAGACGAAGCAGGCCGCGCAACAGGGCTTGCATGCGCCTAACCGCGCTCGATGCGGTCGATCCAGGGCCGGAGGGCGGGGACCATCTCCACGCGCTCGGCGCCCCGCAGGCGCTCCAGGAGGCTGCCGTCCTCCAGGCGGGCCAGCGGATGGTTCTCCTTGCGATCCTGGGCCTCGGGGGGACCGGCGGCCGTGAGGATGGTGGGCAGCTCCTCGCTGTAGCGGTGATCCAGCAGCTGGGCCAGGGCCGCGGCGACCCGGATGTCCGAATCCATGCGGTCCCAGTCGTCCAGCACCAGCAGGGGCGGTGCCTGGAGCGGCTCGATCAGGTCGCGCACGCTCTGGAAGCCCTGGTTCTGGAAGCTGCGCACGTCGTAATAGGCATCCTTGATGGTCTGGCTGAGGGTGCGAACCGACACAAAGCGCCCGCCCCGGCCCGTGCGTTCGGTCCAGGCCCGCAGCGCCGCCGCCGCCAGGGTGCTGCGTCCGCTCTGGGCGGGGCCATGGAGCCACCACAGCTCCCAGCCATGGCGGAACCGGTGCTTCCCATTGGTGGCCCACTGGGCCAGCCCCTCGGCCCCGGCTGGGCGAATGCCTTGCTCCGGCCGCTTGCGGAGGGCCGCCAGCAGCTTCACGAGGTCCTCCCGGCCCTCCAGCTCGCCGACCTCATCCACGGGGCGGGTCAGCAGATCTTCGAGTTCCGCCACCCGGTCCAGGAGGGCCCGGGCGCTGCTGGCCTGGGAGTTGTTCCACCACTTCCAGAAGCGGGTGAAATCCGCCTCGCGGTAGCGTCCGGGTAGGCCCAGGGTCTCGGCGTCCGGCGCCACATCCGCCGTGCAACCACAGACCAGCACCGGCTTCAGCGGGTTCGAATCAAAGACCAAGCCCTGGCCCTGGCAGCGAGGGCAGTCGGGACGCCCCTTCATGGCCCGTCCCCGCCGCGCAGGAAGCCGCCGAGCACCTCGCGCCGGCGCTCGCGAATGCGGGAGAAAGCCCGCTCCTCCAGCTGGCGGACGCGCTCTCGGGAGATGGGCGGGTCGAAGCGCTTGCCGATCTGCTCGAGGGTCAGCGGGTCCTCCCCGCCGATGCCGAAATGCAGCGAGATGATGGTGCGTTCCTTGTCGCTGAGGGAGGCCAGGCTGGCCTCGATCTGCTCCAGGAAGGCCTCCTGGTCCAGCGTGTGCATGGCGGAGGGTTCCACCTCCTGCTCCAGGCTGTCGCCCACCGTGAGATCCGAATCCCCCAGGCCCTGCTCGGTGGACACCGTCGAGGTGGTCTGCTGCAGCAGCTGGAGGCGCTCGACCTCCTCGATGGTCAGTCCGGCGACCTCCGCGATCTCCTGCTGCAGGGGCGGGCGGCCCAGGGATTGGCTGAGCTTCTGGGTCACGCGGTTGAGCTGCACCAGGTGGCCCGCCACCTTCTGGGGCAGGCGGATCTTGTTCCCGTGCTCGGCCAGGGCGTGGAAGATGGACTGCCGCACCCACCAGGACGCATAGGTGAGGAACTTGTTCAGCCGCTCGGGATCGAAGCGCTTCGCCGCCTCGATGAGGCCCAGGTTGCCTTCGCTGATGAGGTCCAGCAGGTCGAGGCCCATGCCTTCGAACTTGCGCGCCTCCTTCACCACGAAGCGCAAGTTCCCCTCCACCAGGCGGCGCAGTCCCTCGGGATTCCGCTCGTTCTGCCACAGGCGCCCGTTGATCTTCTCCTCCTCCGCCGTCAGCAGAGGCAGGTGCCGGATCGAATCGAAATATTTATCGAGCGAGCGCTCTTCGAGATGCCGGAGGGGCACATGACTCCTTGGGGGAGGAAACAGCATACCAAGCGAGCTTCGCCCCAAGCAGATCGGTATTAACGTTCGCGTTTTCGCAGGCCCTGGACGGTCAGCTTCACCAGGCCGGTGGTGGAAGCGGGCCGGGGCACATCCTTCAGTCCGGCGGATCCCAGGGCCTGGGCCAACCGCTCGAGGTCTTCCTGCATCCGGTTCAGCCGTTCGCGCAGGCCCAGCACCACTTCCACCCCGGCCAGGTTCACGCCCAGGTCGCGGGTGAGGTTCAGGATGAACTCCAGGCGCTCCAGATCCTCGTCGCTGTAGAGGCGCGTTTTCCCCTCGGTGCGGCTGGGCGCCAGCAGGCCCTCGCGCTCGTAGAGGCGAAGGGTCTGGGGGTGGACGCTGTATCGCATCGACACCACGCCGATCATGTAGGCGCCCATGCGGGGATCTCGAGAGCTCATATCGCCTCTCTACGGCGCCGCGATGTCGGCCAGCCGGGATGCGTCGCAAGGAAGGTCCCGCAGGGCAACGTGGTTCGTTGTTCAAGGGTCCTGACGCCGCGGGGCGCCCGGCGGTCCTCGCGCGGCGCCGTAGGGAGGCGATATGAGCTCTCAGCCATGGGTACTCCGCTGCTGTTTGACGCTGGCGTCGTTCAGGTCCGCCAGCTCTCTCAGGATTTCCTTGCTCCGCTCGTCCTGGATGAGGGGCGTTACCAGGGCCACCTCGGCGATGAGATCGCCCCGCTGGCTCCCCCTCGGGATGGGCATGCCCTGGCCCTTGAGCCTAAGCCGGGCGCCGGTCTGGGTGCCCGGCGGGACCTTGATGGTCTGGTGGCCTTCGGGGGTCGGCACCTCCACCTTGGCCCCCAGGGCCGCCTCGGAAAAGCTGATGGGCAGGCGCACGTAGAGGTTGGGCCCCTTGCGGTCAAAGCGCGCGTCCGGCTCGATGCTGATCTGCAGGAAGAGGTCGCCGGGCCCCCCGCCGCGCCGCCCCGCCTCGCCCTTGCCCGCCACGCGCAGTCGTGCGCCGTCCTCCACCCCGGCGGGGATGGCGATGGCCACGGCCTCTTGCCGGCCATGGCGCCCGGCCCCCTTGCACTCCGGGCAGGGCGGCGCCTTGGTGCCGCGGCCCCCGCAGTCCGGACAGGTGCGGCCGAAGGAGAGGAAGCTGGAGGCTCCTCCCACCTTGCCCTTCCCCTGGCAGGCGCGGCACATCTCTTGTTTCTTGTTGCCCTCGCCGCTGCCGTGGCAGACCAGGCAGGGTTCGGAGCGATTCACCCGCAGGCTGAGTCGTTTGCCCTCGAAGGCCTCCTTGAAGCCCAGGCGCACGGCGTGGAGCAGGTCCTCGCCGCGTTCGGGCCCGTGGCGAACCGGACGGCCGCCGAAGCCCGCGAAGACATCCTCGAAGGAAAAAGGCTCCCCTCCCTGGTGGAAGCCTGGCGGTACTTGCGCCCCGGGTCCATTCGGATCGCCGTGGGTGTCGTAGTTCTTCCGCCTCTCGGGATCCGACAGGACGGCGTTGGCTTCGGACAGTTTCTTGAACTCCGTCTCGGCCTTGGCATCGCCCGGGTTCAGGTCCGGGTGGTGCTTGCGGGCCAGCTTGCGATACGCCTTCTTGATGTCATCGTCCGAAGCCGTCCGGGACACGCCCAGGATTTTGTAGTAGTCGGGGTGGGGCATGGCTTTAGCCTAATGCACTCATATTTCACACGGGAAGAAAAAAGCCGAGCGCCGGCTTGGCCGGCGCTCGGCGCAGGGGCCCGGGGGTGCTCGCGTGAGCGAGGAACCCCCGGACAGAATTAACTGACGACTTCCGCATCGATCACGTTGTCATCGGCCTTCTTCTCTCCTTGGGCGCCAGGCGCACCTGGAGCCGGGCCGTCACCCGGGGGGGGCTCTTGCTTGTAGAGGCTCTCCGCCAGCTTGTGGCTCTTGGCCGTGAGGGTTTCCAGGGCCTTCTTGATGCGGTCCTTGTCCAGGCTGGCCAGGGCGGCCTTGGCCTCGGCGACGGCCTCCTCGGCCTCCTTCTTGTCGTCTTCGGGCAGCTTTTCAGCGCTGTCCTTCAGGAGCTTTTCCACCTGGTAGACCATCTGGTCGAGGTGGTTCTTTTCTTCCAGCAGGCCCTTGCGCTCCTCATCCTCGGCCTTGTGGGCCTCGGCGTCCTGCACCTTGGCTTCGATCTCATCCTTGGAGAGGCCGGTGCTGCCGGTGAGCGTGATGCTGGCATCCTTGCCCGTGCCCTTGTCCTTGGCGGTGACGTGGACGATGCCGTTGGCGTCGATGTCGAAAGTCACCTCGATCTGGGGCAGGCTGCGGGGCGCAGGGGCGATGTTCCCCAGATGGAACTGGCCCAACAGCTTGTTGCCCTCCACGACGGGACGCTCGCCCTGGAAGACTTCGATGTCCACGCCGGGCTGGTTGTCCACGGCGGTGGTGTAGATCTCCGACCGCTTGGTGGGGATGGTGGTGTTGCGGGGGATGATGACGCTCATCTGCCCGCTGTTGGCGTTGATGCCCAGGCTGAGGGGCGTCACGTCCAGGAGCAGCACGCCCTTCACGTCGCCGGACAGCACGCCGGCCTGCACGGCGGCGCCCACGGCCACCACTTCGTCGGGGTTCACGCTCTTGTTGGGCTCCTTGCCGAAGTTCTGCTTCACCAGCTCCTGCACCCGGGGGATGCGGGTGGAGCCGCCTACCAGGACCACTTCGTCGATCTCGTGGTGGGCCATCTTGGAGTCCTTCACCGCGTTCTCGCAGGGCCCTTTGAGCTTCTGGAGGATGGGTTCGATCATGGACTCGAACTTGGCCCGGCTGAGGGTCTGGGTCAGGTGCTTGGGACCGCTGGCATCGGCGGTGATGAAGGGCAGGCTGATGTCGGTCTGGGTGGTGCTGGACAGTTCGATCTTGGCCTTTTCCGCAGCCTCCTTCAGCCGCTGCATGGCGTCCGCCTGCTTGCGGAGGTCCACGCCCTCGGTCTTTTTGAACTCGTCGGCCAGCCAGTCGATGATGGCCTGGTCGATGTTGTCGCCGCCCAGGTGGGTGTCGCCATTGGTGGACTTCACTTCCACCACGCCCTCGGACACCTCGAGGATGCTGATGTCGAAGGTGCCGCCGCCGAAGTCGAAGACGGCAATGGTGCCGTCCTTCTTCTTGTCGAGACCGTAGGCAAGGGCCGCGGCCGTGGGTTCATTGACGATGCGCTTCACGTCCAGCCCGGCGATGGCCCCGGCGTCCTTGGTGGCCTGCCGCTGGGCGTCGTTGAAGTAGGCGGGCACGGTGATGACGGCCTCGGTGACCTTCTCGCCCAGGTAGGCTTCGGCGGCCTCCTTCATCTTGGTGAGGATGGCCGCGCTGAGCTCCTCGGGGCTCAGCTTCTTGCCCAGCACGTCCACCACGCAGCCGCCCTTGTCGGAGCGCTCCACAAGGTAGGGCACCAGCTTCTGCTCCTTCTCGGAGTCCGCGAAGGGCAGCCCCATGAACCGCTTGATGGAATAGATGGTGATCTTGGGTTGGGCGACGGCCTGGCGCTTGGCGGAAACACCCACGAGGCGTTCCGTGGTCTTGGGGTTGAATCCCACCACCGAAGGCGTCGTGTTCGAGCCCTCGGGGTTTGGTATCACCTTAGGCAGCCCGCCCTCCATGACGGAGACGCAGCTGTTGGTGGTGCCGAGGTCAATGCCGATGATCTTGCCCATGGTCGTTCCTCCTAGGGTCCAGGCCGGCGTTCACCCGCTCTGGATATCTGAGGATAGGGGATGGCAATTCCCTGTCAAGAGAATCTTCATTATATGACTCATATTTTCTTCTTTGTTGTTCCCGCACCCAAAGTGGATAGCCTAACATCCATGGTCCTTCGTCCCTGCCCCGTCTGCCGCAAGCCCACCCCCTGGGAGAACAATCCCTTCAAGCCCTTTTGCTCAGAGCGCTGCCAGATCCAGGACCTGGGCGCCTGGTCCAGCGAAAGCTACCGCGTTCCCGAGAAGCCCCAAGAAGAGGACGGCGAAGGCTGGAGCGATGAAGGGCCGGAGGGCTGACCTACTTCGCCTGGTGCACCTTTTTCACCATGTACCGGGGCCGGTCGCGCACTTCCTGGTAGATGCGGCCGATGTACTCGCCCAGCAGGCCGAAGGCCACGAACTGGCAGCCCACGAAGAAGAAGAGGATGGCGAACAGGGTGAACACGCCCTGGGCCGTGCCCTCGGGGTGCATGAACCGGTAGATCACCAGGCCCAGAAAGAGCAGGAAGCCCACTCCCGCGGTCACCACCCCAAAGACGCTGAGCATCTGGAGGGGCAGCAGGCTGAAGCTGGTGAGCAGGTCGAACTGGAGGTTGATGAGCTTCCAGAGGCCGTACTTGCTTTCCCCTGCGGCCCGCTCGGCGTGGGCCACGGGCACCTCGGTCACGCGCTTGGCAAAGCTGTTGGCCAGGGCCGGGATGAAACTCGAGCGTTCCTTGCAGAGCAGCATGGCGTCCACCACCTCTCGGCTGTAGGCCCGCAACATGCAGCCATAGTCGTGGAGCTTCACGCCCGTGGTCTTGCGCGTGATGGCGTTAACGATCTTGCTGGGCATGGTGCGGAAAAAGCTATCGTTCTCCTGCCGGCCCTGGCGCCACCCGCCCACCACGTCATAACCCTCCTCCACCTTGGCCACGAGCTTGGGGATCTCCTCGGGGGGGTTCTGGAGGTCCGCGTCCAGGGTGACGACCATGCGTCCCGTCACCTCAGCGAAGGCCCCGAAGATGGCGCTGTGCTGACCATAGTTCCGGTTGAACTCCACCACCTTCACCCGCGGCTCGGCCCTGGCGATGTCCATGAGCATGGGCAGGCTGCGGTCCCGACTGCCGTCGTCCGTGAAGATTATCTCCCAGGGCTTGGCGGGATCCGCGAAATGCTCGGCCAGCACCTTGGACAGGCGCTCCCAGAGGGCCGTGATGTTCTCCTCCTCGTTGTAGATGGGAATGACGATGCTGAGGTACGCGTCCATGGGTGCTCCGAGGCCTCATTCTAGTAGAATCAAAGGCAGCACCGGAGTTTCCATGCCCGAACCCAAGATCCTGCTGGTGGAAGACGAGCTCAGTCTCGCGGAGGGCATCAAGCTCAACCTCGAGCTCGAGGGCTTCGCCTGCACCTGGATCCCAAGGGGGGACCAGGCCCTGAAGGAGATCCTGGCGGAAACCTACGACCTGGTGATCCTCGACGTGATGTTGCCGGGCCTGGATGGTTTCACCATTTGCGAAAAAGTGCGCGAAGCCAAGAACCACACGCCCATCCTGTTCCTCACGGCCAAGAACACGGATGACGACCGCGTGCACGGCTTTGAGACCGGCGCGGACGACTACCTGGGCAAGCCCTTCCAGGTCCGGGAACTGCTACTGCGGGTGCGGGCCATACTGCGCCGCGAATCCTGGTACAAGGATCGCGAGATCGACAGCCGCCAGGCCTTCGGCCTGCACTGGGTCGACTTCGATAACTTCTGTGGCGAGGGGCCCGGCGGCCCCTTCCAGCTGGGGGTGAAGGAGTCCATGATCCTCAAGCTGCTCATGGAGCGGCCGGGCCAGGTGGTGAGCCGCACGGACATCCTGGACAAGGTCTGGGGCGAGGACGCCTACCCCACCAGCCGCACCGTGGACAACTTCATCGTCCGCATCCGGCGGGTGATGGAGCAGGATCCCCACCACCCGCGCTGGGTCCACACCATTCGGAGCGTGGGCTACCAGTTCGATCCCGAGGGCCGGCAGCGGAAGGGCGAGGAATAAAAAACGGGGCGCAACGCGCCCCGTTTTTTTTGGCGAGGAAGCCTACTTGGTGTCGAGCTCACGGCTCCGGCCCAGTTTCTCGAAGGCCACCATCTGTTCCGCCAGGCTGGTGGCGGGGGCGCCCTGCTTCACGTCGGTGAGCACGAAGCGCTTCTCGTCACCCTTGTTGAACTTGCTCTCGCCCAGCACGGGCTCAAAGGTGGGCAGCAGCGGCAGCTCGCCGGCGGCCCCTTCGGGGCCCTTGGCCCTGGCGATGTCATCGGCTCGGGCCAGAAGACCCACGCCGGGCTCGGCGCCTAAGCGGCGCAGGTCCAGCCAGCCAAAGCCAGGATCGCGCAGCAGATCGAGATCCTCATTCTCCAACCAGATGAGCAGGCCATTCAGGGCCTTGGTCTGGACGGGATCCGGAACGCGCCGGGTCTTCTTCTCACCCTTGACCTCCACCTCCTGGGGGGTGTTCTCGATCCAGGCCTGGGCGCGCTTCACCCACAGGCCGGTGATGGCTTTCTGGTTCGAGAAGCCGTCGGGCGCCATCGGTCCCTTGGCGGCCTTGGCCTTCTTGCCCTTGGGGGCCGTTTCGGACGCGGCCCAGGTGGGGGCGGTGGCATCCACCTTGGCATCGAAGAGCAGGCCCTTGACCCTCTGCAGTCTCGGCTCCAGGCCCTTGGGGCCAGTCTTGGCCGCGGCCCGGGCCGCGGTCAGGAGGTCCTTCCAGGTGGTTCCTTCCAGGAGCAGCTTCTTCCCGTCGGCGTCGTAGAGTCCGTGGTTGGCGCGGAACTTGGCTAGGTAGGCCTCGACCGACGGCAGGGCCGCCTGGGCCTTTTCGGGAAGGTCCGTCTTGGCTGTGACCAGTGCCTCGAGGGCGTCCCGCACCTCGATGGCCCGGGGATGGCTGCGGTAGGTGCCCAGCTCGTGGGCGGACAGGGCGGCCCGGTGCAAGGTGTAGATCAGTTTTCGCTGGGTGGGCCGCAGCTGGTCGAATGGCTTGGCTGCCTCAACCTTCGCGACTTCGGCCTGCGGGGCGACCGGCTCGTCAGGCTTTGCTTCAGCCGGTTTGGGCTCGGGCGCGGGTTCCTGGGTGGGGACGGGAGGTGGTTCGGGGGGGGGCGCCTGGGCCAGAAGGCCCGAGGCCACAAGGATGGCCACAACCCAGCTTCGCTGCATCGGAAACTCCTCGGAAATGGTGCTGTTAGAAGTCCCCATTATGGCGCAGGGACCAACTTCATGCCTCCGCCGGAGTCTCTACCAATCGCTCCAGACTTTGTTTGAGTTGCTTTAGATCGAAAGGCTTACCCAGATAGGGCACCTGGTTGATGTCCAGGAAGCTCCGAGTCTTGGCATCGAAGGAATCCCCGGTGGTGTAGAGGGTCCGTTTGGTCATGGCCGGGCGCTGGACCTTCAGCCAGTCGTACAGGTCAATCCCCGAAAGGCCCGGCATGCGAATGTCTGACACGATCAGGTCGAAGGCCCCGACTTCCAGCTTCTGGATGGCCTCGTCACCCCGGGTGCTGGAAGTGACTTCCAGGCCCCAGGCGCCAAGCGCGTCCACGAGGCACTCCAGCAGGAAGGGCTCATCGTCCACCACCAGGGCCCGAAGACCCTTGAGCCCCCCGGTCGCGGGAGTCGGCGCAGGCACAGGGACCGTGTGCGGAAGTTCAAGGAGAAAGGCGTTGCCCAACCCCTCCTGGCTGCGGACGCCCAGGTGACCGCCGTGCTGCTTGGCGATGATGTGCGCGATGGGCAGCGCCAAGCCTTCGGTGGTGGAGGCGCCCGCCGGATCGAAGAGTTTGGCCTGACAGGCCTCGGAATAGGCTGCGCCGGAATCCTGGACCACCACCTGCAGGCTGTCCCCGGAGATCCGCGTGGCGACGCGGAGCCGCTTCATGGGGGCCAGGGCCATGGTCTCAAGGCTGTTCATCAAAAGGTTGGTGAGGGCCTGAAGCATCAGTCCGGGATCGAGGGCGGTCTCGGGCAAGGCTGGATCGAGGTTTTCTTCGATGGTGACGCCCATGCGACGGGCGTTGGCGCCCACCAGGGAGACGGCCTCCTGGACCAGCTGGTTCAATTGAACCGGTGCCCGGTGAGGGGTGGGCGGGTTCAATACGGTCTGCAAGGGATGCAGCAGGCTGTGGATGGCGTCCACGGCCTTCACCAGGCGGGCGGCCTGCTCGGCCTGATGGGAATCCATGGCGGATTCCGCGATCAGGCGGGATTCCAGGAGCACCGGGGTGAGCCGGTTGGCGACCTCGTGAAAGAGGGTGGGGACCAGTCGTCCCAGGGTCTCGTTTTTCTGGGCGTGAACCAGCAGGTCCTGCAGGTCTTTCTGTTCGCTCAGGTCCCGCACCAGGGCCGAGTAGGCCAGCACCCGATCGTCGCTACCCCGGACCGGCGCCAGGGTGATATTGACCGGGAAGGCCACGCCACCCTTGCGCAGCCGGGTGGTGAGCATGTCCCGAATAATCTGGCCCCGGCCCACCTGCTGGGCCACCTGCTCCAACTCGCCCAGCAGGTTGTCGGGGGTCAGCTGGGCCATGCTCCGGCCCACAATCTCGGGTCGGGAGTAGCCGAAAATGCGTTCCGCCGCCATGTTCCAGGTGAGGATCTTCCCATCCGGCGAGTAGGAGATGATGGCTTCGCCGATGTTCTGCACGAGGCCTTCGAGGTACCTGCGGGTCTTGAGGTTGTCCTGGTTGGCCCGATCCAGCTGGGTATAGAGCTGGCTCATCTCTTCGTTCTTCTTCTCCAACGAGTCCTTGACCTGCTTCAGCTCGGAATAGAGCCGGGCGGTCTCCATATTGGATTTGAGGGCGTCCTCCAGCAGGTCCTGGGCGTCCGCGACCTTGCCCGGCACCAGGTCGGCCACGCTCACGTTGCTGTGCCGCAGCACCGTGGTCTCGATGGAGGGCACGGAGGGTGAATCCTGGGGCGCCGGGAACTCCCGCATGCTGGTGCGCACGTTGGATTCGATGAGAGTCAGCATCTCGTCGAAGTCCTTGATCTTTTTATCAAGGTGGTACTTCTTGAAGGTGTAGCCGACGGTCTCGCGGGTGATGGCCAAGAAGGTGTCCAGGACACCCGTGCCGCGGTTGGCCACGGATTCGAAATAGGGCACGCTCCGGAAATTCAGGCGCCGGTTCATGACCCCCACGGCCATGGCGTCTGGCAGATCGCGTTTGTTGTACTGAAGCACAAAGGGGATCTGCTTGATGTTCAGGCGGTTCGCATTGAGGTTGTGGTAGAGGTTGGATAGCGAATCCACGTTGTCCTGCATCTTGGATTCACTGGAGTCCGCCACGAAGACCACGCCATCGGCCCCGCCCAGCACCACCCGGCGGCTGGCGTCGTACTGCACCTGACCCGGCACCGTGTAGATCTGAAGATGGATGGCATTGCCGTAGATGTAGCCAAGGTTGATGGGGAGCAGGTCGAAGAAGAGGGTTCGGTCCTCTTGGGTGTTGACCGAAAACATCTCACCCCGCTGGGTGTCCGAACACATGGCGTGCAGCGACTGCAGATTGGTGGTTTTCCCGGATAGACCCGGCCCGTAATAGACCAGTTTGAGCAGGATCTCATTTGCACGGGTATTGAACTGAACCATGGGTTCGCCAGTAAAATTGTGGAATCAAGCCTACCACGGGGGATCGGAGGCAAGCCGGCTCTCCCGTCTCTGCGGCAGGCCCTGTGCTAGCATGACCTTTTTTAGACTTCCGAGGTTTCTGGCGCGATGACCGTCCCGACGCACGTAGCCATCATCATCTCAGTATGCCCTGCGGGCATACGCGAGGCCGGCCACGCGGGTCCTGGGGGATATACGGACCGTCGGGGCACGCGATGACGGTGCCGACCCACGTAGCCATCATCATGGACGGCAATGGTCGCTGGGCGGCGCAGCGGGGATGGCCCCGCATCAAGGGCCACAAGGCCGGAGTTCAGGCCGTGGAGCGGATCCTGGAAGCCGCCGCAGATGAGGGCATCCAGCACCTGAGCCTCTACGCCTTCTCCACGGAGAACTGGAAGCGACCGGCCCTGGAAGTGGCGGCCCTCATGGCCCTCCTCCGCATGTACCTCCGGATGTTCGTCCATCAACTGGCCCGTAAGGGCACCCGCTTCTACCACCTGGGGGCCCTCGAAGGCATGCCCATAGGGATCCAGGCCGACATCAAGGCCCTGGAAGAAGTCACTGCCGCTAACACGGGCATGACCTTCCATCTGGCCGTGAACTACGGCTCCCGGCTGGAGTTGGCCCATGCGGCCCGGCGCTGCGTGGAGGACGGCCTCCGCCCGGACCAGGTGGACGAAGCTGCCCTTGATGCTCGTCTCTGGACGGCCGGGGTTCCCGATGTCGATCTGCTCATCCGCACCAGCGGCGAACACCGCATTTCCAACTTCCTGCTCTGGCAGTCCGCCTACGCCGAGCTGTACATGACGGACCTCCTGTGGCCCGATTTCGGCCCGCCGGAGCTGAAGGCAGCACTCGAGGACTATGCCCAGCGCGAACGGCGCTTTGGGGGGATCTGATGGAACGGACCACACCCAAGGTGGACACCCGCAACATGACCAAGCGCGTGACCACGGCGCTGGTCTTCGGGGTCTGCTTCTTCAGCCTCCTCTGGTTCGGCGACCGCCCTTGGGCCCCGTGGACATACCTCGTGGTCATGGCAGGTGCCATGCTCATGGGGGTGCGCGAGATGACCCTCATTGCCCGGGTGCGGGGCTTCAACCCCTCCCTGGCGGCTGGCGTGCTGGTGGCCTGGGCCCTCCTCGCCCACTTCTTCCTGGCCACCGGGAACCAGGATCCATTGCCCCTCTGGCTGGTGTTCACCGGAGCGGCCCTCGTCATCCACTTCGGGGCCCTGTTCTTTGATCCAAAGCTGGACGAAGCCCTGCCGAGCCAGGCCATCACCTGGCTCGGGGCCCTCTACATGGGGATCGGCCTGGGCTTCCAGCTGAAGCTGTTCCTGCTCCAGGGCAGCCTGCCCCGGACCGGCAGCCGACTCATCCTCTCCCTGTTCATCATCACGTGGTTCGGCGACACCGCCGCCTACTTCGTGGGTAGCTACTTCGGACGCCACAAGCTGGCCCCCCGGGTGAGTCCCAAGAAGAGCTGGGAGGGCGCCCTGGGCAACTTCGGCGGCAACCTGCTGGGGGCTTTGCTCATGAAGGTGACGGTCTGCTCCGAGTGGACCCTGGTGGATGTGGTGGCCTTAGCCCTGCTCCTGGGCACCGTAGGCCAGCTGGGCGACCTGGTGGAGAGCACCTGGAAGCGCAGTGCCGGCGTGAAGGATTCCAACATGGGCGGCGTCAGCATCCCCGGCCATGGCGGTATGCTGGACCGGGTGGACAGCCTGGCCTTCGCCGCCCCGGTGCTCTATGCCTACGTGCACTTTGTCCACGGATTCAACTGAATTGCGCCACCTCGCCATCCTTGGCTCCACCGGGAGCATTGGCACTTCCACACTGGATGTCGTACTGGCCCATCCAGAGCGGCTGTCGGTGGCGGCGCTGGCGGCGGGCCGGAACCGGGAGCTGCTGAAGGCCCAGTGCGAGGTCTTCCGACCCCGTTGCGTGTCCGTGGGATCCAAGGCGGACGCAGACTGGCTGCGCTCGAACCTCCCGTACCGCCCTGACTTGCACTGGGGGGACGAAGGCCTCTTGGCCTGCGCCCTGCACCCGGAGGTCGACACGGTGCTGGCGGCCATCGTGGGCAGCGCCGGCCTGGCCAGCACCGAGGCCGCGCTGCGGGCCGGGCGGCGGGTCTGCGTGGCCAACAAGGAATCCCTGGTGGTGGGGGGCGCCCTTATGCACGAGGCAGCCCGCGCGGGCGGCGGCCAGCTGCTGCCCGTGGACAGTGAACACGCGGCCCTGCACCAGTTGCTGGATGGCCGCGCCCCTGCCACGATTCGCGAGGTGCGCATCACCGCCAGCGGCGGCCCCTTCCGCGACTGGCCCCTGGACCGCATCCGCCGAGCCACCATCGCCGAGGCCCTCAACCATCCCACCTGGAAGATGGGCCCCAAGATCACCATCGATTCCGCCACGCTTATGAACAAGGGCCTGGAAGTCATCGAAGCCTCGGTGCTCTTCGGTCTCAGCGCCGATCAAGTGGCCGTCACCGTGCATCCCCAGAGCCAGGTCCACGCCATGGTGGGCTTCCGCGACGGCACCTACCAACTGCAGGTCTGCGCCAACGACATGAAGCTACCCATCCAGTACTGCCTGCTCTACCCGGACCAGCAGCCCGGCCCCGTGGCCCCCTATTCCTGGGACCAGGCCCGCGCCTGGACCTTCGAGGCCCCGGATCTGGAGCGCTTTCCCTGCCTGGAGCTGGCCTTCGAGGCCCTCCGCACCGGCGGCACGGCCCCGGCTCTGCTCAACGCCGCCAACGAGGTGGCCGTCGCCGCTTTTCTCCAAGGACGCCTCCCCTTCTGGGACATCCAGGCCTGCAACCGGGACACCCTGGCCCGGATCCCCGCCGGGCCCCTGGGGTCCCTCGAACAAGTGCTGGATGCGGACCGGGCCGCGAGGCGTCATGCTGAAGGATGGGTCCGAACCCGGGCCCGATCCTTTGGGTGTCCATGAACCGCTTTCGGCCCTCCCTTTCCTTCGCCTTTGCCTGCGTCACACTGTCCGTCCTGGCCATCAAGTGGCCCGGGGTGGGGTTCTGGGGCCCCATCCTCATGCTCGGCGGCCTCATCTTCCTGCATGAGGGCGGCCATTTCCTGACGGCCAAGTACATGGGCATGCCGGTGGAAGTGTTCTCCCTGGGCGCCGGTCCCCGCGTCCTCGGCTTCCAATGGCGCGAGACCGACGTGCGGCTTTCCCTTCTGCCCCTGGGCGGCTACGTGAAGCTGGCGGGTTTCAACCCCGAGGATCCCGGCGCGGAGGACCCCTATGGCTTCCTTAAGCAGCCCTACAGCAAGCGGATGCTCTTCTACAGCGGCGGGATCCTGGCCAACCTGCTGACCACCCTGGTCCTGTTCACCTTCGTGGGCGCCGATCAAGCACGGGTCGTCAAGGCCGTTCCCCGACCTGGGTCCGCCCTGATGGTGGATCATGTGATCAAGGGGCAACCCGCCGAGGCGGCCGGGCTCCAGGCGGGGGACGAACTGCGGCGCCTGGGTCCCATCGACTTTCCCACGGGACGTTGGGAGGACGCCGTCGCCCACATCCAGGCGCATCCGGGGCAGCCTCTTTCTCTTGAGGTCCTCCGGGACGGCAAGGTGCTCAACCTTTCGGTCACGCCTTCAACCGAGGGTGGAACCGGCCGCATCGGCCTGTCAGCGGGTCCCATCCTCTATGATGTCCAACGCCGCGCTTTCCGCCCGGGCGACTTCCTCGACGGCGGCCGCTTCGCCCTGACCACCTCCTGGCGCATGAGCGGCCAGGTGTTCGGCTTCCTGAAGAAACTCGTCACTCTCCAGGCCAAGAGCGCCGAGGTGGCCGGCCCCATCGGCATCATCCGCGCCGGCAGCCAAGCCGCCAAGACCGGCTGGGAGGTCTTCCTCTTCATGTGTGGCGCCATCAGCCTGCAGCTGGCCCTCATCAACGCCCTGCCCATCCCCGCCCTCGACGGCGGCCACATGGCCCTGCTGACCTTCGAGAAGCTGCGCCGCAAGGACCTTACCGTCGAGCTGAAGGAAAAGATCCTCACTGGCGGCTTCCTGCTGCTGGCCTCCCTCATGGCCCTGGTGATCTTCATGGACCTGTTAAAGCTCCGGAAGTAACCCCTTCACGCTTTCGGAAAAAAGATCCAGAAACAGGTGCCCCGGCCAGGCTCGCTCTTCAGTTGGATGGCGCCCCGGTTCTGCTTCACGGCACCGTGGACCATGGCCAGCCCCAGGCCGGTGCCCTTGCCGGTGGGCTTGGTGGTGAAGAAGGGCTCGAAGATCCGCGCCGCCACGTCAGGCGCCATGCCACAGCCGTCGTCCGTGATGCTGAGACAGACGTAGTCGCCCGGAGTCACTTCCACCAGGTCGGCGCAGTGAGCCTCGGTCAGGGTCCGGTTGCCGGTGGCTACGGCGATGTGACCCGGTCCGGCGATGGCGTCCCTGGCGTTCACCACGAGGTTGGTCAGCACCTGATCCAGCTGGGTGGGATCCACCTGCACCATCCAAAGGTCGGGCGCGGGCGTCCAGATCACCTGGATATCGGGTCCCGCCAACCGCCCGAGCACGTCCTGCATGGCGGCCACGGCCACGTTGAGGTCCACCAGGCGCGGATGCATGGGCTGCTGGCGGGCGAAGGCCAGCAGCTGATGCGTAAGCTCCGCCGAATGTCGGGCCGCCCGCAGGATCTGCTCCAGGGGCTTGCGCTCCGGGCGGTCCAGGGGCGTCACGGACAGGGCGAGATCCGCGTTCGCGAGGATGACGCTCAGCATGTTGTTGTAGTCGTGGGCCACGCCGCCCGCGAACCGGCCCACCAGTTCCATCTTCTGGGCCTGTTGCAACTGGGCCTCGAGCCGGCCCTGCTCGGCGACGAGCTTGCGGTGCTCGGTGCTGTCCCGCCCGATGCCCAGCACGCCGATAAGGGCGCCGGATTCTTCGTACATGGGGGTCTTGAGGGTCTCCAGCAGGACCTGCTGGCCCGTCTCAGCCATCGTGATCCATTCCTCGTTCTGGCACGCCGCACCAGCCGCAATGGCTTCCTGGTCCTTCTGTTGGAAGAAGTCCGCCTGTTCCCTCGACACGAAGTCGTAGTCTACCTTGCCGATGATCTCGGCCTCCTTCGCCCCGAAGAAGCGCTCAAAGGAGCGGTTGCAGCCCAGGTAGATCCCTGTGGGGCTCTTCAGCCAGACCATGTCTGGAATGGCGTGAATGAGGGCCTGTAACTTGGCCTCCCGGCTCGCCACCCCCGCCACCAGCCGCTTCACCATGACGAACAGCATCGCGGCAGTGATGGCCACGAAGGCCCAGCCCTTGAGGATGCTCACCCGGGTCATGGTGGCCGGGTCGCGCACCAAGCTTTCCACCACCCGATCGGACAGCAGGATCCAGAGCCCTGAGAACCCGGCGTACAAGGCGGCCACCCGGAGGGCTCCGGTCGTGGCGGAACTCAACTTTTTGGGATGGATCTGGATGGACTCGGGCATGGGTTGTCGCTGGGGTTCCAGGAACGATCCTAGCCCAAGGATGATTTCCTGGGCGCCCCGTCAGTTCCTTGCTTTTCGGTGTGACGCTGCGGCTTAGGTTCCGTCCCGGCCTACCGGGGTGGCCCGCTGCCCGGGAACGTGCGGCCCCCCGCCGGCACCCAAAGGTCATCCCGGAGCCCCCATGTACCCAGACCCCACCCTGGCCACCCTCGCCCTCCTCACCTGCCTATCCCTGCCTGCCGTCGAAAGGAAGGTCCCCATGTCCCTCCACGAGATCACCCTCAACACCCTGGACGGCCAGCCTCAATCCCTGTCCGCCTACAAGGGCAAGGTCGTGCTGGCCGTGAACGTGGCCAGCGAATGCGGGTACACCCCCCAGTACGCGGGGCTGCAGAAGCTCTATGCCGACTACAAGGACCGGGGGGTGGTGGTGCTCGGCTTCCCCTGCAACCAGTTCGGCGGGCAAGAGCCCGGCAGCGCGGACCAGATCCACACCTTCTGCCAGAAGAACTACGGGGTGACCTTTCCGCTCTTCGAGAAACTGGACGTCAAGGGCGCCGGCAAGGCACCCCTGTACCAGTTCCTCACCGCCATCCTCGGCGAGCCCGCCTGGAACTTCCACAAGTACCTGGTTGGCAAGGACGGGAAGGTGCTTGCGGCCTTTCCCAGCAAAGTCGCCCCCGATAGCCCCGAGTTGAAGGCCGCCCTTGAGGCGGCCCTGAAATAGGCGGGTCGCGGAATACGCAGAATGGCTCACAAAAGACACGGAAAGGGTTTCCCTTCTCCCCGCGCTTTCCGCGACTCTTCCGAGCCTTCCGCCACCAGCCTATTTGGGCGCGACCACCGCGGCCGGGGGCATCTGCTGGATCTCGAGGTAGAGGGCCTTCACGCCGTTGATGAGGAACTGCATGGCCAGGGCCGCCAGCATAAGGCCCATGAGCTTGTTCATCACCTTGGTGCCGATGGCCCCCAGCCGGGCGAAGACGGCCGGTGCCTTGCGGAGAAAGAGGTAGGTCACCCACACGTTCGCGAGGATCGCCAGCAGCACCACGCCGTATTCCAGCCAGGTCACGCCGGCGATCATGCCCATCACCGTGGACAGTGTTCCCGGCCCCGCCAGGAGTGGGATACCAAAGGGGATGATGGCGAAATCCTCCGGCAGCTTCCGGCTGGCCTCGGCCTTCTCGTCCGCCGTACTGCGCTCGCGGGGATCCTCGCCGTAGAGCATTGAGATGGCCCGGTAGAGCACCAGCACGCCGCCCACGAACCGCATGGCCAGCGCCGTAAAGCCGAAGAGGCTGAAGATGAACTGGCCCACCAGGGCGAAGACCAGCATGGCGGCCCCTGCCGTGAGCGCGGCCTTCTTGGCGCTGCGCCGCAGGGCCGGTACCTCCATCCCCGCCGTGGCACCCGCGAAGATGGCCGCCGCACTGATGGGATTCAGCACGGAGAACAGCGAGGTCGTCACCCCGAGGGCAAAGGACCAGGTGGGCAGCGGGCCGAGGTGGGGCATGGGGGAAGTCTACCGTCCGCCCTTGGATCTGAGGCAACGTACGCGTTGCCCCAGGCAATCCGCAGGGATGGATCCTTGAAGCGGCCCCTGGGGCGCGGAGCACCCCCCATGGGAATCGTCACCAAGGTCGTCGATCTCCTTCCACTACAGATGATTTACATGGACCTTTCCTGGCAGGGACTCCGCCTTGCTACTGGAATGACAGGCGGAACCACCACAGGACGCAGTTGTTCCCGGACTGACTGGTGTGAAGTCGTGGGTCGGATGGCAATCAATGCAACCCAGGCCTTGGTGGCTGGACGTTACATAGGCACGGCTGTCCCCACCCTGGGGGCCGTAATCGATACCACCCAGCGAGATGGGATCGTCGCCACCCTGGTCGGCCGGGTCGTGGCAAGAGTTACAGAGCTTGGTCGCCTGGACCGCCAACGTGGTCTGATCCGCGTAGGTAAAAGTTGAAACAGTGCCGGTCGAGTTGATGACGGTCTGGAAGGCGGAGGGAAGGTCTGAAATCTTCGTGTAGCCAGCCTTCCATGGCCCATCCAGCAGGGACCCATATTTCGCAATTTTATCGATGTTGGAGCTGGTCGGGTCATGGCACACTTCGCACTTTGTGGCATGCCAATCGGCGCTGTTCAGGGTGCTCCATGTTCCCACCGGCTGGCCAACCAGATTCACGGGCGTCACAAAATGGGCCACACCAAGTTGATACTCGAATGTCGAGTGACATTTAAGACAGTCGTTGTTTAATATTTCACTGCTGTTGTGGTCGGGATTTGTCAGGACATCTGCGGCAGACGCAAAGTGTAAATTGTTGGAATTTGCCCATAGGTTTTGTTGCACCAGATGACAGTCCCCACAGGGTGCGCCCGCAGAGTGATTGTGGCTGGAGAAACAACTCGTTTGAGCGGCTCCCCCGGATTTAAGGGGATCCGAGGTTGAGCCATGACAGCTCGCACATCCGTTTGAATTTTTCGCATATTCAACCGGATGGGACTAAAACCAATCTGTCCATGCTGGGTGCGGATTCAACATTCGGGATTGGCTGCTCTTTTCGTTGCACCCAAAGGAAGCGACCATGAAAAGCAGGGCGATGAAAATTCTTGCGAGCATATCCCCTCCTAAGTTGTGATTTGTTACGTGCCGACAACTCCCTCTTGCTCTAAGAACCGGGGTCTTTGATTCATCCCTGTCTCCTTTCCAGTAAGGGGGACTTCCCCCTTGAAAATAAAGATGACTCTTCAGGTAAGAATAAACAGGACTATGGGGTCGCCTTTAAAAAAAGCCATGGGATTCCCATCACATTTTGCACCGGCCGCACGATGGTTGACGCCAAGTGAGGGTCTAGGAGCGTGTCCAAGTAATCGATAGGGGCTGCATTGATGGCAAAGGGCCGCCAGGTAAGGAAGTGCGCGCGGGGCGGTGCGGGTTCACCGTTTACCATCCGCGAAACGGATAGGGCCGCATCGGCGCAGCCGATGGCGGGGGCGAAGCCCTGAGGGCCGCAGGTCCGAGCCAGGCGCAGTGACGCAGCATGGGGGCCCTTTGC
>JANYAS010000078.1 GCA_025361205.1 Holophagaceae bacterium | reverse complement strand
GCCCCCGGCAGCAGCCGCGGTCGGGCGGCGAACGCGCGGGCGTAGGCGGCACCCAGGGCGCGCTCCTCCGCGGGAATGCGGACGGCGAGCAGGGCCGCATTCGCCGCCAAGAAGACCAGCGCCGAGATCCACGCCCCATGGATCAGGGGCACGCTCGCAGCCTCAAGCAAGACCGCAACATAGTTGGGATGGCGCACGAACCGGTAGGGGCCGCCGGTCACCGGCTCGGCGCCGGGGACGACCACGATGCGTGTGTTCCATCGACGGCCCAGTGTCGCGACCGCCCACCAACGCAAGGCCTGCGCGCCAAGCGCCACAGCGAGGGCCGCGAACCCGACGGTGCCTGGGAAGGCGCGGTGCAGGCCCAGCACCTCGGCCGCGCAGGCGATGGGAAAGATGGCATGCACCACGACCATCACGCTGTAGTGGCGACGGCCGGTCTCCGTACCCCCCGCCGCGAGCGCGAACCGCGCGTTGCGTCGCGACAGCGCAAGCTCGACACCGCGCTCGGCAGTGAGCACGCCGAGAAAGCCGAGGTAGATCGCGACGGAGGTCACCACCGCAGGAGGACCAACTCGGAGCAGAAGCCCGGTCCCATCGACAGGAGGAGCCCGTGCTCGCCGGCCTCCGGTGTGCCCGATGCGAGCAGGTCGCTGAGGACGAAAAGCACTGCGGCAGAGGAGAGGTTGCCGGTCTCGCGCAGGGAAGTCCATGAGCGTGCGAGGGCGCCCGCGGGGAGTTCGAGCGCGTCCTCGAAGGCCTCGAGCACTTTCGGGCCGCCGGTGTGTGCGATCCAGTGGCGGATATCGGCTCGCCCCAGGTCGTGGGCCGCGAGGAACGCGTCCACGTTCGCTCTCACATGCCGGCGCACAACCTCGGGCACTTCGGCGGAAAGGACCACCTTGAACCCCGACTCGACGATGTCCCACCCCATCACCCGTTCGGTATCCGGGTAGAACACCGATCCGGTCGCGACCACGGCGGGACCGAACGGCAACTCTGTCTCCGCGCGGGCCCCGCCCGCCAGCACAACGGCGGCCGCGCCATCGCCGAACAACCCCGAGGAGATGATGTTGGAAACCGAGAAGTCGTCGCGCTGGAGCGTGAGCGAGCACAACTCGACCGCTAGCACGACCGCGACCTGGCTGGGATAGGCGCGCAGCACGTCCGCAGCCCGTGCAATCCCCGCGGCCCCCCCCGCGCAGCCGAGGCCGAACAGCGGTGAGCGGCGCACCTCGGGTCGCAGCCCGAGGCGGTTCATGAGCCGGGCGTCGATGCTGGGCGTGGCGATCCCTGTCGTGGTGACGAAGAAGAGGTGGTCGACCTCGGCAGGGGCGAGGCCGGCCTGCCGCAGCCCTTCTCGCACGGCCACCTCGCCGAGATCGACGGCGGCCGTTGTCCACGCCTCGTTCCTGCGCGCGAACGAGGTCAGCTCCTTGTACGCCGCGAGGGGCAGCGCCAGGTAGCGCCCCGTGACCTGGACGGCACGATGCAACTCCTCGAGCCGCTCGACGTTGAAGTGGGCGCCGGCCCACGCGTCACGGAAGGCGGCGATGAGCGCCTCCTGGTCGGCATAGTGCTCTGGCAGCGCCCGGCCTACGGCCCGGATGCGGGGGTTCTCGTGGCGGATGCTCAAGGCAGGGCCCTTCGTGTGGAGAGGCCGGCGTATAAAACCACCCTTCTCACAAATGGCGAGAACGGCATAAGAGGCCGAAACGGAATCGCGAATTCAACCAAGGTTATCCCAGAAGTGCCTGAGGGATGAAAGGGGCCCGAAAATATCAGCACGGTCGCGAACTGGAGCCTTCTTTCTGGCGATGCCTGTTTTGACCCACCCGGGGCCGGGATGGACCCACCGGTTGGCCCGGGTCCGCTGGAGCACAAATACCTGGTGCTGTCCCGATTTGGGGGAAACATGCACCATTCTAGTGTGGGCTCCCAACATAGCGGGGATCATTTGCACCCCACCCGCAGGGACCGGCTGCATGCAAGGGATTTGGGAAGTTCGCAGGGGCCGGGGCCCCTCGACAGCCATCCAATTCCATCTTCTCGGGGCGTTGTTTCCACTTGGGAATACTGCATACATGCATCCATTTTCACCAGAGTAGCGCTACGCCTTGACGAGCTTGTCGCTCAAACCGCATGCCTACGGCTTTGGCGTCTGTCTAACCTTCTTCGCCTGAGTGTGCATCCTTCGGGGATACCTGAGCTTCAGATCGGACCTTCTTCCAAAGGCGGTGGGTGTTCTGATGCAAATCGCCGGGATGCGCTATCGGATCAATTGCTTCGCACTGCTTCTGGCCCCGGCCTTCGCAAATCGGCTGTTCCCCGCCCTTTTAATTCCGGCCCTGGTTGGGGAGGCATCACTCTGCCTTTGTCTTCTTGTAAAGGCGTGAACGTCGAGAACTGGGAATCGAAGGCAACCTAAGGCGAAGCGCAAACGAGAGGAACTGGCAGAGGCCTCTCGATGGGCACTTCGGGGAACATCACGCCTTCCTGGTCGGCCTCCACCGAAGCCACCGCAAACCTCGTCCGCAGGTCCCCCCTTGGAGCAACTCAGCGCTTGGGCTCACCTTCTCCCGGCTTGGCGGCCTGATAGGGGCGGGTGCGTCCCGTGCCTTCGGCTGGGTCAGGCGTGCGCGGAGAAGCCGTCCGGGCGGCAGCCGCCTCCCGCACACGGGGTTCGCCCTTTCCGGCCCGAAGGATCTGGATGCTGTGGGTGGCGCCTGCCTTGGGTGAGACGGGCTGGGCCGCGAAGGCCGGAAAGCCCGTCGCCAGTATTAAAATGGGAATCATGTACACTATCCGTCGCATGGTCGGCTCCTAATTCACTTGGATGGGGGTAACCACCCCTGAGGTCACGCTGAAGCCCCGGTAGTCCGTGGGGCTCCCGCTTGAGAAAGTTACCCTGAGGTCGTAGGTGCCCGGAGAGACTCCGGTCAAGGTCAGGGTCTGACCCGTATAAAGCGGCAGATCCGCCTGATTGGGCCCCCAGGTGCTGGCGCTGGATAGCGTGAGATAGATTCCGTTGATGGTGAAGCCCGAGTTGTTGAATACGGACACCGCGCCGTTGCCAGTGTTCATCATGCCGAGGACGGTGGTGACCCCATCCTGAATGGGCACATCGAAAACCTTGTCCAAGCTCCCGTCAGAGAAGCGCGCCTGGACATCGTAGGTGTTTGGGGACAGGCGGGTCAGGGTGAGGGAGTCCCCAGGTATCAGAACACTGGGGGCAAGCTGATCCACCCCCCACGAGGAACTGGTGCTGGGGGTGACATAGAGCGTCCACATGGTGAGGTTGCCGTCGTTGTGGACCCGCAGGCTGCCCTCAGGTGGTGGAGGTGGAGGATTGCTCCCGCCCCCGCCGCAGGCGAGTGCCAGGGCAATCAAGAGGGCACTGGCCAGGAGCCCAAGGGTTCGCCATTTGGGAAGGAATGCCATCACCACCTCCAAGAAGAAGTTTGGAATACGGAAGGGAGTACATCAAGCCGCTCAAACTTCAGCAAGTAGAGTGAGCAGCATTCACGCCAATCTGGAAAGTGCATCAACCAAACCACTTCAGATGTAGTACGTCCTTTTGAATGCGGGTGGGGTATCAGAATGAAGGATGCTTTCATTCTAATTGAACGGCAATGGCATTCCATGATCGCCACGCAATCCCACCCCCAGGTCGGAACACGACTCACTCCGGAACCCTTTGTGACTTCACAACGCACCCGGATGACAGGGGGGTGTCTATGCGTTTTTGCGAGGCCTCGCCTGCTTGTCATGGCTGTTGCTGCCCCTCGTTGGGCAAACGCCCGACCCGCCCTTGGCCGTCCCCACCATCATCGACGATGGCTGGGACCGTCAAGAATGAGCGACGTCAGGTTTGGACGCCGCACGTCTTCGCACGCTGCTCACCAGCATGATGAATGGGGAAACCAACGTGCACAGCGTCATTGGGGAGCGGCATGGCCACCTGGTGGCGGAACTCTACCGACGGGGCAAAGACAAGACCCAGTACAGCCTCCTCGCACGCGATAGGAATTTCGGTCCCACGGTCACCCGGCGCTGCCAACGGGTGGGCAACGAAACCATGGGCCTATTCCCCATCAGGCTGAATAACGTGACCTACGGCCTGATCCAGTGCAACGATCCTACGCCCGGCCTGATCACGCCGGACGCCATCGACCTGCTTGAGGGCCTGGCCACCGATGCGGCCCAGCTCTTGCAAAAGTCCATGGACTAAGCCCAAGGTCTCGCGTCGGTCTGCGAACCCCTGGGCTTTGGATCCGGCCCCCCTGGCCTATTCAACCTGGCGCTGGGAGCTGCCACAGGCCCTGTGGACCGGCCTCATTGGCGCCGCGGCAGCGCCTTCCCTTTCCCCCCTGCTCATGTCTGGAATCCCGCCTTCCGCGCTATCCTCTGGCCATGTTTCTGCCCCTGTATCTAGGCGTGCTGCACGCCGTCGAACCGGACCATATCGCGGTCGTGACCGGGGTGTCGCTGTCGGGCGACCGGCGCGGGGCCTGGAAGGTGGGCCTGGCCTTTGGCGCATCGCACATGCTGGCGGTGGCACTCCTCGCCGTGGCGGCCACCTTCCTGGGCCAAGCCTTCCTGGGGGACGGCTTCTTCCTGTGGATGGACCGCCTGGCTTGGACCCTCGTCCTCGCCCTGGGCCTCTGGAACCTGGCCGCCGCCCTGGGCCTGCGCGCCATCGCCACCCACAGCCACTCGCACCAGCACGGCCCCCTCACGCACGACCATCCGCACCCCCATGCGCACCGCGCGACCAGGCCCCGCACTCGGCCTGCCCAGTCAGCCCCCCGTCGGGTGAGGGGCCGTTCCAAATTAACCTGTGCGGTTCAGATTATTTTGCTACAGCCCCTCCAGCTATCGGGCGCGGAGCGCCCTCCTGCTCATTGCCTTCGCAGAGCTGGAGCCTCTATGCCGGACCGCCATACGAATGACCAGGTTATTCATGGACGACGGCTTACCCTTTTGCCCACCCGCCCGCACCCGCGCCCTGCGCCCATGCACCCCATCAGCGGGATCTCGACACACACCTTCCACCACAGCGCGGCCTGGCTGGGGGCATTCTTTGGCCTGGGCGGGGTGCGGGGCTTCACCACGCTCATGAGAAACACCGGCAGCTCGGGCCAAGTCCAGTTCATCGAAGCCCTGCTGCTGTTCGGCCTGGGGATCACGGCCATGTTCACCTTGCTCAGTGCGGCGTCCGGGTGGCTGGCAGGGCGCATGGGCACCCAGGCACGCTTCCGCCGCACCCTCTACGCGCTGTCGGGCGTGGGCAACGTGGCGGTGGGACTCTACCTGCTGTTCAAGGCATGAGCGGCCCACCCCGTCCACCGACGCTGCTCCGCTCAGCCGCGGTGGTGTCGTTCATGACGCTGCTGAGCCGGCTCACGGGCCTTGCCCAGACCTATTTCCTCAGCTATGTGCTGGGTGCAGGCGCCGCCGCCGACGCCTATGTCGTGGCCTTCCGGCTGCCCAACCTGCTGCGTCGCTTCACCGCCGAAGGCACCATGACCGCCGCCTTCCTGCCCACCTTGGCGGAAGCTGAGGCGGCCGAAGGTGAGGCCACCATGAAGGCCGTGGCCGCCCGCTTCCTGGGCACACTGCTGACCATTCTGTTGCTGGGCGTCATTTTGGTGCTGCTCTTCATGGGGCCCTTGGCCGGCCTGCTTATGGGGGGGCGACCCGAAGCCCAGGGCGAGCTCACGGCGAAGCTGGGCCGCATCATGTTCCCCTACTTGGCCCTGGTGAGCCTGGCGGCGGGTTTCGCGGGCCTACTCAACCTGCGCCATCGCTTCGCCCTGGCCGCCGCGTTGAATGTGTTCTGGAACTTGGCCTTCATCTCGTTCGGCTGGACCACGCTATGGGTGCTCAAGCGGGGCGGACCGGTGCCCTTCGAGACTGTCGCGATCGTCTGCGCCTTCGCCGTGCTGGCAGGGGGCGTGCTGCAGCTGCTGGTGATCATTCCTGCGGCGCGCAAGGAAGGCTTTGGCTTCGCTTTCGGCCTGCACCTGCGGGATCCCTGGGTGCTCAAGACCCTCAAGCGCATGGGGCCGGGCCTGTTGGCGGTGGGCATCTACCCCATCAATGCCCTCATCAGCACCATGCTGGCCTCCCGGCTACCGAACGGCGCGCAGACGGTCTTGTTCAACAGCGGCATGATGGGCGAGATGGTGCTGGGTCTCTTCGCCATGAGCCTGGCCACGGCCGGACTGCCCGTGCTGGTGCGTCAGGCTGAAGCCCGCAACTGGGAGGGCGTGAACCACAGCCTCAACCAGACCCTTTCCGCCTCGGCCCTGCTGGTGCTGCCGGCCTCTGTGGGTCTCGCGGTGCTGGCCCGGCCCATCTGCGCCCTGCTCTTCCGCACCGGAGCCTACACGCCCGCCGCCTCGGACTGGACGGCCCTGACGCTGGTCTTCCAGTGCGTCGGCCTCGTCTTCGTGGCCACCCAGCGCCTGGGCAACCAGGCCCTCTATGCGCTGAAGGATTACCGCGGACCCGCGATCCTGGCCAGTGGCACCCTGGTCCTGAACGTGGCCCTCAGCCTGGCCCTGCTCAAGCCCCTGGGCACCGGCGGCCTGGCCCTGGCCAATGGGCTGTCCAGTTTCGTGGGACTGCTGGGCGTGCTGCTGCGCCTGCGCCCCCGCCTGCCTGGCCTCGACCTGCTCCCCCTTCTGAAGGACACCGGCAAGGTCCTCCTCGCCGCCGCCCTCATGGGCCTCCTCGCCTGGGCCGGGGCCCACGCCCTTGCGCTCGACACCCCCCATGGATTCATTCGAACCACCCTGGCCCTGCGGCTGCTGCCCCTGGTGGCCCTCTGCGCCATCCTCTATGCCCTCGCCGCCGCAGGGCTCGGGCATCCCGAAGCGCGGGAGCTGGCCGGGAAGATCCGGCGGAAGCTGCAAGGGAGCTGAAGGGACGGGCCTCAGCTTCCAGAGGAAGGCCGCCGCATCTTCAGGTGTTCCGGGCCGCTCCGACGCGTTCCACCCGATAAGATGAGAACTGCTTTTTTAACCACCGATGAACACCCATGAACACCGATCAAGATCATTCTTTTATCGGTGTTCATCGGTGGCAAATATTTTTCCTTTTTTTGGGTTTTAACGATGGCGTAGGTCATGGGCCGATTCCAACGCCCTTTCATCACCAGCTTCATAGGGCCTCCGCGTTCCCGCCCCGCCTCGAAGGCGCGCACGGCCACTAGGTTCGCGTGTCGGTCTTCGCTCTGCCAGTGTCGGCAACATCGAAAACGGCCGGGCAAGCCCGGCCCTTCATCGTTCTGCAGGGGCTTAGTTCTGCAATTCCACGGTGACCACGGCACCCCCCATCTGGGGGCCGGTGGCCACGGTCTTCAGCACCTTACGGGTGGCGGTGTCCACCCACATCGTGGTGCTTCCCGGGTCGCCCTCGGCGGAGGTGAGCTCCACCTTCCAGGCCTTGAAGCTGCCGGCGGGCACTTTCAGGTCTTCCTGAGCCACTACCTTGGCCTGCTTGAGCTGGACCTTTTGGCGCTGGAGGTCCACGTTGCGGAAGGTGACGGTATAGCCCTCGGCCAGGGGCAGGCAAGCCAGGGCATCCTGGGCGCCGGAACCATCGGCAAAGGCGCCGCCACCCAGCTCAATGCTGAAGGGCTTGGGCTCGCCGCCCATGGCCATGGTGCCGCTGGCCTTGGTCCCCTCGAAGGCCATCTCGATGGTGATGGGGCCCTGCTTCACTTGGCGCTTCAGGGGCAGCAGCGTGTCATGGGCCATGGTGGTGGTGTCCACGGCTTCCCCGCCCGGCAACTTGGCGGCGTCGGTCACCACCCAGCATCCGCCTTCTTCCTTCACTGTCCGCACCATGGAAATGGGCATGTTCTGGGGCCCCATGGCGATGGTGCCCGCGTAGGTAAATGTGCCGACCGTGGGCTTGGCCACGGGCTTGGGGACGCCCACCGCCCCGCCATCGGCCTTCTTCACCAGCACCACGGTTCTGGGATCGACCGTGATTTCCGGCAGCCGCTTCATGACATCGGGCTTGCCATCTTCCTGATAGCGGGCCTTCAGGTAGGTGGCGAAGAACTTCTCGGTCGCCGCCATCATGGCCATGTTGTTCACCGGGCGGGCAAAACCATGGCCCTCATCCGGCGCGCAGAGGTACTCCACCGGGAAGCCCCGGTCCCGCAGGGCGATGACGATCTGCTCGCTCTCGGCCTTCTTCACCCGTGGGTCGTTGGCCCCCTGAACCACCATGAGCGGGGTCTTGATCTTGCCCGCGCTGTTCAGCGGCGACTGGCGCTCCAGCTGTTTCTTGCCTTCGGGCGTGTTGGGATTGCCCATGCGTGCGTGGAAAACGATGCGGAAGCTTTCCCAATAGGACGGGATCGATTCCAACAGGGTGAGCAGGTTGGACGGGCCCACGATGGACACCGCCGCAGCGTAGACGTCGGGCGTGAAGGCCACACCCGCCAGGGTCGCGTAGCCCCCGTAGGAGCCGCCCATGATGCCGACCCGCTTCGGATCGACGATGCCCTGGGCCACCAGATGCTTCACGCCCCAGGTGAGATCGTCCTGCATGAGATCGCCCCACTGCTTGTTGCCGGCGTTGAGGAACTTCTTGCCGTACCCGGTGGAGCCACGGAAATTGGGGGACAGCACCGCGTAGCCGCGGTTGGCCAGGAACTGCGCATAGTTGTTGAAGCCCCAGGTATCCCGGGCCCAGGGCCCGCCGTGGGGGAAGACGATGAGGGGCAGGTTCTTGGCGGGAACGCCCTTGGGCAGGCTCAGGTAGGCGGGAATCTCCAGCCCGTCGCTGGACGTGTAGTGGATGGGCTGCATGGCGACCAGGTGCTCCCGGGACAGGTCCTCCCGCGAGATGTATTCCAGGCTCAGCTTCTTGGTGCGACGGTCGTAGAGGTAGCGGGACCCAGGATCGCGATCGCTGTAGGCGGTCACCATCACCAGCTGCTCGTCGGCGGTCATGGAACCCAGACCGATCTCTCGGCCCGGCAGCTGCTTCTGGATCAGCTGGTAGTCCGCCTCCCAGGCCTTGTCCTTCCAGTAGATCCGGGTGCGGTCATCCTCATAGGTGGTGGCGATCAGCTGGTCCGTGAGGTCGGAGAAGAGGGCGCTGCCGAAGTCGACGCGGCCCTTGGGGTCGGATTCAATTTTTTCTGCTTGGCCGGTGGCGGGATCGAAGAGCACCAGTTCCGCGAGATCCCGGGCCCCCTTGTTGGTTTCCATATAGACCCGCTTGCCGTCCTTGTGGAAGTTCACCGGACTGGCGGACTCGAATACGGTGCATTCGTAGACCTTGGTGAACCCCCCCGGATCCACCCGCAGGATATCGGTGTCACCCTTCTCCGTGGTGCGCAGGGCGAGGCGGAGGTTGGCCTGCTTGTCGAATACCCAGCCCGCGATGCGCTCGGTGTTCTTCCGGATAAGGGTGCGCTCACCGGTGGAGATCTTCACCTTGTAGACATCGTGCCAGGCTGCATCTCGGTCGTTGAGGCCCACGTAGATCGTGTCCGGATCGGCCTTGGGCACCGAGTAGATCGCGGCCCGGACACCCTTGGCGGCAGTCAGGTTGCGCGCCTCGGCAACCTCCTTGCCGGCAGCGGGCGTCGCGGCAGGATCCACGGCATATACGTTGAAGTTCTCGTCGCCATCCTTGTCCTGCACGAAGAGGATCTGCTTGCCGTCCCGACTCCAGAAGAATCCGGGGATGGGGCGCTTGGGGTCTGCGGTGATCAGACGGCCCTTGCTGTAGGGCTCGCCCACTTTTTTTACCCAGATGTTGCGGGTCTCCTTGTAAGGCTTGAGGAAGGCGATCCACTTGCCGTCCGGCGATAGCTGGGCATCGGCAATCTCCGGGTTCCCGAAGAACTTGTCCCGGTCGACCAGGGGCGGCAGCTGGCGCTTCCCGGTGGCGGCGGCGGGGACCTTGGCCCCCTCGGCGGCCAGGGGCAGCACCAGGGCCAGGGCGAAACCCGACCGCAAAAGGCCGGATAAGAACAAACGCGTTTTCATGGGTGGACTCCGTGAAAATTGAGGGGGAAGTGAAGGTCTACGCCGGACCCCGCCCAGGGTTGAGCGGGGTTGCTCCGGGCGGAGCCTCCGAGGGGTTGGACGGGCGGCATTCCCGGGGTCAAGGGGCGTGGAGGTCGAACGGATCAACGGCGGGCAGATGGATTCAGGCGGTCCAACGCAGCAAGGGGACAGGCCGCGTGACCTGTCCCCTCGGGTTCGTTGATGACTTACTGTTGTCTAAGGCTTGGTCACTGCCGCTTGCTGGAGGGCAACCTGGGTCTGGGCAAGGATCCGGCCGTTCATCGATGCGCCGGTCTGCACTGTGACCTGGGTCTTGTCCAGCAGGATGCCTTCAAAGTGTGCCCCTGTTCCGATCGTCGTCTGGCCCGCAACCTGCCAGACGATGTTCTTCGCCTGGGCATCGCCACCCAGGATGACCTTCGTGGCCGGGCTCATGAGCAGATCTCCGGTGGTCTGGAAGATCCAGGTGTCGTTCGCCCCACCTGAAATCGTCACGTTCGTGGGGATGGTCACCGTGCTCGTCCATTTGTAGAGCCCAGGGGCGAGGGTCAGGCCGCCGATGTTGCCGGTGCCCAGTTCGAGGAAGTCGGGGGTGATCCGGCCCTCCGCATCGATGTAAGCGGCCTCCATGTTGGAGACGGCGGTGGTCAAGTTGCTGGGCGTTGGCACCGCATAGTTGGCTGCGAACGCCTTGCCGACGATCTGGGTCGAGGTGGAGAACACGTTCGTGGCGTCAGCGGTCAGCGCAAAGCCGGTCAAATAGGTCGCAGCAGCTGGGCTGACCGCGATGTCGCCGGTGATGGCCGAGGTAGGAACCGTGGAGATGCCCGTCTTGGCCAGGATGACGTAGTTACCCGCCATACCGAGGTCTACGGGAGCAGGTCCTATCGCAACTGCGGTGCCCACGGTGAAGCTCCACCCGAAGGCGAGCGCCAGCGCATTGCCTTGCATGTCTTTGACGGCCGTGGTGAGGGCGGCGGTGTAGAGGGTCCCGGCGACCAGGGGGCTCGTAGGCGTGAACGTCGCGGTATTGCTCCCCGCTGCGTAAGCCACGTTGCCCATCACTGGCATGACACCCTGCTTCAGGGTGAAGTTGGTGGAACTGATCGTCGTGGGGTCCATGGCCTTGCTGAAGGTGGCAGCGACCATCGAATTAACGGCCACGCCGGTGGCGCTATTGACAGGGATCGTTGAGTTGACCACGGGCGGCGTCGTGTCCACGACCGCACCAGTGGTGAAGTTCCAAACAAAAGCGGCCGTCAAAGCATTGCCTTGGACATCCTTGGCGCCGGTGCTGAGGGTGGCCGTATAGAGGGTACTGGCGGTCAGCGGGCTGGTGGGCGTGAAGGTCGCAGAGGTTCCGGAACCCAGGGTCACACTGCCAACCACTGGCGTGCTGCCCTGCTTTAGGGTGAAAGTAGTGGTCGTGAGGGTGAGCGGATCCATCGCCTTGCTGAACGAGGCGGACACCTTCGAGTTGAGGGTCACACCAGTGGCGCCCGCGGCAGGGCTCGTCGAGCTGACCAGAGGTGCAACAACCGCCGCTGTGGTGGTGAAGCTCCAGGTGTGTTTCGCCATGAGGACGCCACCAGCCATGGACATGGCTCCGGTCGTAACCGTGGCGGTGAAAACGCTATTCGGAGTCAAGGCACTCGAAGGTGCAAAAGTCGCGGTCATGCCGTCAGCGCTGGTGGCCACAGATCCCGGGACGAGGGTGGTCCCCTGATTGAGGGTGAAGGTCGTCGCGCTGAGGGGGCTCATCGCCATATCGAAGAGGGCCGAAGGCTTTGCGCTCAGCGCCACGTTCGTGGCGGCATCCACGGGCGAAGTGGAGCTCACGGAGGGCGCCGGCGGCGTGACAACAACTGCACTGGTGGTGAAGCTCCAAACGGAGGTGGTGGCCAACGCATTGCCTTGCATGTCCTTGATGCCAGTGCTGAGGGTGGCCGTGTAGACGGTACTGGCGGTCAGCGGGCTGGTCGGCGTGAAGGTCGCAGTGGTCCCGGAACCCTGGGTCACACTGCCCACCACCGGAGTACTGCCCTGCTTCAGGGTGAAAGTAGTGGTCGTGAGAGTGAGGGGATCCATCGCCTTGCTGAAGATGGCCGCCACATTAGAACCGAGGGCCACGCCGGTGGCGTTTGCGACGGGGGTCGTCGAGGTGACCACGGGTGCGATCGCCGCCGCGGCGGCGGTGGTGGTGAAGCGCCACATGTGATTCGCCATGACGGCGCCACCAGCCATGGACATGGCTCCGGTGGTGATCGTGGCGGTGAACACGGTACTTGGCATCAGGTTGGACGAAGGGGAAAAAGTTGCGGTCAGGCCGTCGGCGCTGGTGGTCACGGAGCCCGGAACCGGGGTCGTCCCCTGGTACAAGGTGAAGGTGGTCGGAGTGAGCGGGCCCATGGCCATGTCGAAGACAGCGGTTGGCTTCGTGTTGAGGGCCACGTTGGTGGCAACGTCCAGGGGCGTAGTCGCAGTCACGGAGGGGGAGGGCGAGTTGGGTGAAGATCTCCAAGTGGAATCGCTCGATCCGCAGGCCGTGAAGCCAAGGGTCAACAGGATCACCCCAAAAGAGGCCCAGGCCAGATCTCTACCTTTTTTGTGAACCATCGAACCGGACATGACAGGACTCCTTATGGGAGCGGTGAACTCCCACGCTTGCGTAGCCGTTCGCGGGCTCCGCCGATGGCGGGTTACCCAAAAATTCAGGACGCAAGTGTTAAAAGCATCTGTTGTGCCATATCGATAACCTTATTATTAAAAATGTTTATGCATGAATACACCTAACGAACGAGGTCGTTTTGAATGGATTTGCCGTCCAATTCGACAGCAAGACCTTGAACCTATCGGTCTGACGCAGCGAGGGGACAGGCCCCGTGACCTATCCCCTCGCGCTTCAATGCCCTCGAACTAGGGCGCGGGCTGGGTCAGCGTAGAGGCATTGAGGGACACTGCCGTTTGGGCCAACAGTCGGCCGTTCATGGTCGCGCCCGTGTTCAGCGAAATGGAGCTGAGGGACAGGATGACTCCCTCGAAGTGCGCGGTCGTTCCCAACGAGGCCACGCCTGCGGTCTGCCAGAAGATGTTCTTGGGCAGGGCGCCGCCGCTCAGAATAACGTGGGATCCGGCCGCCTGGGTGATGCCTCCGGCGACCTGGAAGATCCAGACATCATTGGGGCCGCCGCTGAGGGTGACATCAGTGTTGATCGCAACACCGGTACCCCATTTGTAGAGGCCGGCCGCGAGGGTCATGCCGCTGATGTCCCCGGCGCCCAGTTCGGTGTGATCGGGCGTGGTCCGGCCGGCCGCGTCGGTGTAGGCCGTCAGCATGTTGGTGACGGCCGTGGTCAGATTGCTCGGCGTCGGAGCCGTGTAGTCAGCGGCAAAGAGCTGGCCGGTGACCTGGGGGGAGGACGAAAAGACATTGGTGCTATCCATGGCGAGCGACCAGCCGGTCAGGAAGGAGCCGGCGGCAGGACTCAGCCCGATATTGCCGGTCACTTTGGAGGTCGGAACCGTGGAGACGGCTGCTTTCGCCAGAACCACGTAGTTGCCGGCGGTGCCTAGGCCCACAGGCGAGGGGCCGTGGCCTCCAGAGCCCGCTCCGGAGCCTGCACCAGGGGTGGGGCCAGCTGGGCCCGTGAAGCGGCCACCATCACCACTACCTCCGCATCCGGTCACCACGGCGGCCAGCAGGAAGGCATTCAGAACCAACATGGAGCGCTTGGGGTCATTCGTGAGTCGGTTCATTTCCATTTCTCCTTAGTGGGTGCTTGAGGTGCTTAGGGTTTGTCGACGATCTGGATGGAGGTCGTAGAGAGAAGACAAGGGGACAGGCCTGGCGAACCTGTCCCCTCGGGTTTCAGTGACTCCGTGCAACTGGTTAGGGGCCGTTACGGAATAACCTTGGTTAAATTCGCCATTCCGTTACGGCCCCTTATGCCGTTCTCGCCATTTTCGAGAAGGGTTGTTTTATTACGACGGCTTAAGGCTTCGTCACGGTGGCGCTTTGCACGGCGACCGCGGTCTGCGCCAGGAGCCTGCCGTTCATCGAAGAGCCGGTCACCAGGGTGACGTCGGTCTTGCAGAGCATGACGCCTTCAAAGTGCGCGCCGGTTCCGATACTCGCCTTGCCCGCAACCTGCCAGACGATGTTCTTCGCCTGGGCGCCGCCAGCCAGCGTGACCTTGGTGGCCGCGCTCATGGTGAGGTCACCAGAGG
>JANYAS010000150.1 GCA_025361205.1 Holophagaceae bacterium | reverse complement strand
GTGGGAGTCTGGGCGGCGAGGCCCAGGGTGGCGCTCACGAGGGCCACCAGGCCAGCTAGGCGGAGGGGACGGGAAGACATGCAAGGCTCCTGGAAGACATGACGTCCAACGTACCACGAACGAACAGGCCCCTCGGTTGAGGGGCCTCCTTGTTAATTCTTTGTCAGGTTTTGGTGGTGAAGCCTACTTCGCTTCGGCGGTGGGGATGCGCATGCCATAGAAGGAACGCCACACGAAGACCGTGGAGACGAGGAAGAAGATCAGGGCCCAGATATGGGCGGTGACCGGATTGAGGCCGATGGCCAATTCCACCGCCAGGAGTCCGAAGAGGGTCGTGAACTTGATGATCGGGTTCATGGCCACCGAGGAGGTGTCCTTGAAGGGATCGCCCACGGTATCGCCCACAACGCAGGCATCGTGGAGGGGAGTGCCCTTGGCCTTCAGTTCGGTCTCCACCAGCTTCTTGGCGTTGTCCCAGGCGCCACCGGCATTGGCCATAAAGATGGCCTGGTAGAGCCCGAAGACGGCGATGGAGATCAGGTAGCCGATGAAGAAGTAGTGGTTCGCGCAGGCGAAGGCCAGGGTGGAGAAGAAGACGGCCAGGAAGATGTTGAACATGCCCTTCTGGGCGTACAGGGTGCAGATCTCCACGACCTTCTTGGAGTCCTCGACGGAGGCCTTGGTGGCACCCGCATCGAGGTTGGTGTTCTGCTTGATGAACTCGACGGCGCGGTAGGCACCGGTGGCGACGGCCTGGCAGGCGGCCCCGGAGAACCAGAAAATGATGGCGCCCCCGGTGATGATGCCCAGCAGGAACAGGGGGTTGATGATGGACAGCCCCTTAAAGACATTTTCCACGCCGAACTTGTTGTTGAGCATCTGGATGATCGAAAAGATCAAGGTGGTGGCGCCCACGACCGCCGTGCCAATGAGGACGGGCTTGGCGGTGGCCTTGAAGGTGTTGCCGGCACCGTCGTTCTCTTCCAGGTACATCTTGGCGTTCTCGAAGTCGGGCTTGAAGCCGAAGTCCTTCTTGATCTCCTGCTCGATGCCGGGCAGGGTCTCGATGGTGGAGAGTTCATAGACGGACTGGGCGTTGTCCGTCACGGGTCCGTAGGAATCCACCGCGATGGTGACGGGCCCCATGCCCAGGAAGCCGAAAGCCACCAGGCCGAAAGCGAAGATGGGTGAGGCGGTACTGGCCATCACGTCGACCGGGATGCCGAGGGAGACGAAATAGGCCGCCCCCATGAGGGCGACAATGGTGAGGCCCATCCAGTAGGCGGAGAAGTAACCAGCCACCAGGCCGGAGATGATGTTGAGGGAGGCGCCGCCCTCCTTGGAAGCCGTGACGATTTCCTTGACGTGGCCGGAGTTGGTCGAGGTGAATATCTTGACCAGTTCGGGGATCAGGGCGCCTGCGGCTGTTCCGCAAGTGATGATGGTCGAGAGCTTCCACCACATGCCGTTGGGAATCTCCCCGATGAGCACCTTGGAAAGAACATAGGTCATCACGATGGAGAGGATGGACGTCAGCCACACCAGGGTGGTGAGCGGGACCTCGAAGTTGAACTTGGCCGAATCCTTGAACTTGGCCTTGGCCCACGCGGCGTTCAACCAGTAGGACAGGGCGGAAGTCACGATCATGCCCACGCGCATGACGAAGATCCAGACCAGCAGGGAGACCTGCATGGCGGGGCTGGGTACTGCCAGCAGGATGAAGGTGATGAGCGCCACGCCCGTGACGCCGTAGGTTTCGAAGCCATCCGCGGTGGGTCCCACGGAATCGCCCGCGTTGTCGCCCGTGCAGTCGGCGATGACGCCGGGATTGCGGGCGTCGTCTTCCTTGATCTTGAACACGATCTTCATCAGGTCGGAGCCGATGTCAGCGATCTTGGTGAAGATGCCACCCGCGATGCGGAGGGCAGCCGCGCCCAGGGACTCGCCGATGGCGAAGCCGATGAAGCAGGGGCCCGCAGCGTTGCCGGGTACGAAGAGCAGGATGGCCAGCATGAGGAACAGTTCGACCGAGATGAGCAGCATGCCGATGGACATGCCGGACTTCATGGGGATGGCCATGGTGGGGTAGGGCTTCCCACCCAGGCTGGCGAAAGCGGTGCGGGAATTGGCAAAGGTATTAATGCGGATGCCAAACCAGGCGACGGCCACGGAGCCGAAGATACCGACGACCGAGAAGAGCAGGACCACGATCACCTGGGGCCAGCTCATGGGGGTTTGGGCAAGGAACCTGAAATACGCCACCATGATCACGGCGATGAAGGCCCAAAGCACGGCGATGAACTTGATCTGGGTGATCAGGTAGGTCTTGCAGGTTTCATAAATGAGCTCGGAGATCTCAAGCATGGACTTGTGGACCGGGAGATCCCGGATCTGTCCGTACTGCACGAGGCCAAAAGCGATGCCCAGCAGGCAGATGACGAGCCCGATCAGGAGCAGGTTGTGGCCCGTCATGCCCATGAAACTGCCCTGCAATTCGGGGATCTTCAGGTCCGACTCGCCGCCGGCAAAGGCCGGGGGAGCGAGCAGAAGGGCGAACAGCACGGTCATCGCCCCCTTGAAAATTCGGGTTGACGCCAGAGCGTCAAGGAGGCGTTTAATCGTCGCCATGGTGTTCCTCCAGAAGGATTCAGGAAAGGGGGCACTCGGGGAGTTGAATGAAGGGTTGAAGGCCGTACGAACGGGTTGTGGCTTGCGTGTATGCAACTAGCCCCCACCCGGGGGCACACCACCAAAAATCATCTATGGATCGTGGGCAACTTTAGCGCGGAATGACCCCCTGCCGCAAGGCCAGCCCCATGGAAGAGGTCAGATTCAACCCCACTGGGTGCCAATGACTCAGGTGTGACCATCGTCCACTCTTGAGGGCTTGGGATTCCCTGGCCTCAGGAAGATAATCGGGTCACATATGACGCCGCTCTTCAATGAAGGTCCCCTGCCCCACCCGGGACCATTGTTTCTCTTCATTGCCTTTTTCAAGGAGTCCACCTATGTCCGTTGCTGAACAGAGCATCGCGGGCGCGGAAGCACGCGGCCACGGCTTCCTGGCGTCCTCGGTCGGTCGAAAGATCATCATGGCCCTAACTGGCATCATTCTCTTTGGGTTCGTCACGGTCCACATGATTGGCAACACCCAGGCGTACCTGGGGGCGGAACCCTTCAACCACTACGCAGAGTTCCTCAAGACCATGGTGCATGGCGCTGGCATCTGGATTTTCCGAGCCGTGCTGCTGACAGCCGTCGGCCTCCACACCTGGGCCGCCCTGAGCCTCACCCTGGACAACCGGGCGGCCCGTCGCGTGGGCTACCGCGCCCAGGAGAATGTCGCTTCCACCTGGGCCTCCCGCACCATGCGCTGGAGCGGCGTCATCCTGGCCGTCTTCATCGTGTATCACCTGATGCACCTGACCATCGGCAACGTCCACCCGGCCTTCGACCACGCCAACCCGTACGCGAACTTTGTGAAGGGCTTCCAGGTTCCGGCTGCCGCGGGATTCTACATCGTGGCCCAGTTCTGCCTCGGGCTGCACATGTGGCACGGCGTCTGGAGCTGCACCCAGACTCTGGGTCTGGCGCACCCGCGCTACGACAGCCTGCGGCGCAGCTTTGCCACCGGCCTGACCATTCTCGTCGTCGGCGTGAACATCTCTTACCCCATCGCCGTCCTCACCGGCTTCATCCGCTGATCCCAGGAGCCATCCATGGAACTCAATTCCCATATCCCAGACGGCCCGCTCGAGCAGAAGTGGAGCAAGCATCAATTTGACCTCAAGCTTGTGAACCCCTCCAACAAGCGCAAGTACAAGGTCATCGTGGTCGGTTCCGGCCTGGCCGGCGGGGCCGCCGCCGCCTCCCTGGCCGAACTGGGCTACGAAGTCGAGTGCTACTGCTACCAGGACAGCCCCCGCCGCGCCCACTCCATCGCCGCCCAGGGTGGCATCAACGCCGCCAAGAATTTCCAGAACGATGGCGACAGCGTCCGCCGCCTGTTCTATGACACCGTCAAGGGCGGTGATTTCCGGGCTCGCGAAGCCAATGTCCATCGCCTGGCCGAGGTCAGCAACAACATCATCGATCAGTGCGTGGGCCAGGGGGTACCCTTCGCCCGGGAGTACGGGGGACTGCTGGACAACCGCAGCTTCGGTGGCGCCCAGGTGAGCCGCACCTTCTACGCCCGGGGGCAGACGGGACAGCAGCTGCTCATCGGCGCCTACCAGGCTCTGGAACGCCAGATCGGCCTTGGCAAGGTGAAGATGTTCTCCCGGCACGAGATGCTGGAATTGATCGTGGTGGATGGCGTCGCCAAGGGCATCGTCACCCGCGACATGGTGACGGGTGAGATCAAGTCCCACTTGGCCGATGCGGTCTGCCTCGGCACGGGCGGCTACGGCAATGTCTTCTATCTGTCCACCAATGCCAAGGGCTGCAGTGGCACGGCCATCAGGCGCGCCTACAAGCAAGGCGCGGCCTTTGCTAATCCCTGCTTCACCCAGATCCATCCCACCTGCATCCCCGTCACCGGCGATCACCAGAGCAAGCTCACCCTGATGTCCGAATCGCTGCGCAATGACGGCCGCATTTGGGTACCCAAGCGCAAGGAGGACTGCGGCAAGCCCGCCAGTCAGATCGCCGAAGAGGACCGGGACTATTACCTGGAGCGCAAGTACCCCTCCTACGGCAACCTGGCCCCCCGCGATATCTCCAGTCGGGCCGCGAAACAGGCCTGCGATGAGGGCCGCGGCATCGGTGGCACGGGCCGGGGCGTCTACCTTGATTTCGAGGACGCCATCAAGCGCCTGGGCCAGAACAAGATCGAAGAACGCTACGGCAACCTGTTCGAGATGTACGAGCGCATCACCGACGAGAATCCTTACAAGGTGCCCATGCGCATCTACCCCGCCTCGCACTACACCATGGGTGGGCTCTGGGTGGACTACAACCTCATGAGCAACATCCCCGGGCTCTTTGTGCTCGGCGAAGCCAACTTCTCCGATCACGGCGCCAACCGCCTGGGTGCTTCGGCCCTCATGCAGGGCCTGGCCGATGGCTACTTCGTGCTTCCCTACACCATTGGTGGCTACCTGGCCACCGTCAAGCCCGAGGCCCGCAGCAAGGCCGATGACCCGGCGGTCAAGGCGGTGGAGCAGACCGTCACCGATCGGCTCCACAAGCTCCTTTCGATCAACGGCAAGCAGACCCCCACCCACTTCCACCGCGAGCTGGGCAAGGTCATGTGGGAATACTCCGGCATGGGCCGCAATGAGGCAGGGCTCAAGAAGGCCCTGGAAATGATCCCCCTGATCCGCGAGGAGTTCTGGAACAACCTCCGGATTCCTGGAACCGGCGAAGAGCTGAACCAGTCCCTGGAACTGGCCGGTCGCGTGGCCGATTTCCTCGAGCTTGGCGAACTGCTCGTGCTCGATGCCCTCCACCGCCGCGAATCTTGCGGGGCCCACTTCCGCGAGGAGTGGCAGACCGAGGAAGGCGAAGCGGTCCGTGACGACGAGAACTTCTGCCATGTGGCCGCCTGGGAATACCAGGGCGACGGCAAGGCGCCCGTCCGTCACACCGAACAGCTCTCCTTCGAGAGCCTCCACCTCGCCACCCGCAACTACAAGTGAGGATCTGAGCCATGACTAAAAACCTCAATCTCACCCTGCACGTGTGGCGGCAGAAGAACGCCCAGTGCGACGGCAAGTTCGTCGAATACCCCGCCGCCGACATCAGCCCCGAAATGTCCTTCCTGGAAATGCTCGACGTCGTGAACGAAGGCCTCATCCGCAAGGGTGAGGATCCAATCACTTTTGACCACGACTGCCGCGAAGGCATCTGCGGCGCCTGCGGCATGGTGGTCAACGGGCGCGCCCATGGCCCCAAGGAACGCACCACTGCCTGCCAGCTGCACATGCGCAGCTTCAAGGATGGGGAAAGCATCACCATCGAGCCCTGGCGGGCCGAAGCCTTCCCCATCGTCCGGGATCTGATGGTGGATCGCGGCGCCCTGGATCGCATCATTGCCGTCGGTGGTTTCATCAGCGTTCCCACCGGATCCCCCCAGGACGCCAACGCCCTGCCGATTCCCAAGGAGAAGGCCGAGCTCTCCATGGATGCCGCCGCCTGCATCGGCTGCGGCGCCTGTGTGGCAGCCTGCCCCAATGCCAGCGCCATGCTGTTCCTGTCCGCCAAGGTCAGCCACCTGGGCCTGCTTCCCCAGGGCCAGCCCGAGCGCTACACCCGGGTCCGCGATATGGTCGCCCAAATGGATGCCGAGCAGTTCGGCACCTGCACCAACCATGGCGAGTGCGAAAGCGCCTGCCCCAAGGGCATCAAGATGGAGAACATCGCCCGCATGAACCGCGACTTCATGAAGGCCAGCCTCACCTACCGGCCCGCCACCTTCGGCGGCGGCGGCGCAGGCTGAATCCACCTGGTCCAGGAAACGCCCGGCACCCGCCGGGCGTTTTTTTGGACTTCCGGTGAGCCATGGATCAACAATGTTCGAGTCAACACCCGCATCCCTTGTGAATGCGTCAATCTCATGACCCTGTGGACTGGAGGATGTCATGCCTGAAGGACCAGAGATCGAAACCGAGAAGCTGCATGAGGCCATCCTGGAGGAGATGGAAAAGGAGGGTGGTGGCTTCCTGAAGCGGATCGCCCTGACCACGGCGGTCCTTGCCGCCTTCGCTGCAGTCGCCGCCCTGAAGGCCGGGGCCACTGTGAACGAAGCGCTCCTGCTGAAAACCGATTCCACGCGGCTCCAGGCTCAGGCCTCCGATCAGTGGGCCTACTACCAGGCCAAGGGCTTGAAGGCTGCCGTTCAGGAAGCCACGGCGGCCAGCTGGGAAGCGGCTGGCAAGTCCGTCCCCGCGAAACTGCATGAACAGGCGGCGCGCTACACGGAAGAGCAGGCCGAGATCAAGAAAGTCGCCGCAGAGAAGGAGAAGGAGCGGGACGAGAAATCCGCTGAGGCCGACCATCTCCTTCATAAGCACCATCAGTTTGCGAATGCCGTGGCGCTCTTCCAGGTCTCCATCGCCCTGGGCGCCCTCGCGGCCCTGACCCGGAATCGCGCCGTCTGGTGGGGATCAATGCTCGTGGGATTCTCAGGCATCCCCCTCTTCATCCTCGCATTCCTACGATAAAGCGCTGAATCGCCACCCGATTGGGTTCTACGGGTTGCCAGCTAGCCACTTCAAGGCTAGTACCGCAAGCGTGTCCGCCTGGTTGAGACCCGGCTCCTCGATCACGGCCTCCAGCAGGTGGCGCTGAAGCTCGCCCAGCCAAGGGCCGCCGCTGCGCCCAGTCAGCGCCATGAGCGCTCCACCATCCAGGGCCAGCTCCCGCACCGATAGCGGCGGTGCTCCGGCGGCCATGAGCGTCAGCCGTACCATCAACGCCGCGTGTTCCCGTTCTCGCGTTTCTAGGTTCAGGCCCTTGCCCCGCTGATCGGCCAGGCGAAAGGCAGCCCAACGGTCGAGTGGCAGGGCGTCCTCGGCGAGCTTGCGCAGGAACCTGCGGCAGGCGGCATCGCTCCATTCATCCGTGGGATGGGTACCGTGGTGGCGGATGAGGGCGGCCACCTCCTTCCGCAGAGCATGGCTGGCTTTCAGGCGCTCCAGGATGGCGTCGGCAAGGTCCAGGGAGCGGGCCTCGTGGCCGTGGAAATGGGCCTCGCCCTCTGGCCCGAGGGCCCGCGTGCCCGGCTTGCCTCCGTCATGCAGGAGGGCCGCCCAGCGCAGCCCGGCTTCCGCCGGAACCAGACGGACCACCTGAAGGGTGTGTCCCCAGACATCGTGGCGATGGTGGCGGTTCTGGCCGCACCCGATCATCGGGCGCAGCTCCGGCAGCCAGAGATCCAAGAGGCCGCTTTCTGCCAGCAGGGTCAGCCCGCGGTTCGGCTCCACACCCCGCAGCAGTTTGTCCAGTTCCGTGAAGACCCGCTCCACGGAGACCTTTCGGGCCACTTCCAGGCGGGCGGGGATGGCAGCGAGGGTGGCGGCCTCCACCTCGAAACCCAGCTGGGCGGCGAAGCGGCAGGCCCGCAGGGGGCGCAGGCCGTCCTCCGCGAACCGCAGGAGCGGATCCCCCACGGCCCGGATCAGCCGAGCGGCAAGATCTTTCTGCCCTCCAAAGGGGTCCACCAGGTCGCCGCCGCCCACGGGCAGCGCCATGGCGTTGATGGTGAAGTCCCGGCGCGAGAGGTCCACCTCCAGACTGACCCCCAGAACCACCGATTCCGGCCGCCGGCCATCCAGATAATCCCCGTCACTGCGGAAAGTGGTCACTTCCACGGGCCGACCCTCCAGGATCACCGTCACCGTGCCGTGCTGGAGGCCGGTGGGGATGACCTTCATGGCCGCGGCCCGGGCCCGGCTCATCACGGTCTGGGGCAGCAGGCGTGTGGCGAGATCCCAGTCGGCGTGGGGCCGGCCCAGCAGTTCGTCTCGGACGGCGCCCCCCACCAGTACCAGCTCCGCGTCGGGGCCCAGGGCCTCCTGCAGCCGGAGCAGCGGCGCCCAGGTCAATCCGCCGCCCCGGCGAGCCGCTTCAGCGCCTCGCCCTCCACCCGGCAGGTGAGCCAGGGGCGCATGACCTTGGCGCCGTGCGCCTCGTAGAACTCGATGGCCGGGGTGTTCCAATCCAACACCTGCCACACAAAGCGGGTCCAACCCTCCTTCACGGCGAGGGCGGCCAGATGCTTGAGCAGGGCCTTCCCGAGACCATGCCCACGATAGACCGGGCGCACGAAAAGGTCCTCGAGGTAGATGCCGGGCTTGCCCTCCCAGGTGCTGAAGTTCAGGAACCAGAGGGCGAAGCCGGCGGGCTGGCCCTTCCACTCGGCCATGGTCACATGCACCAGCGGGTGCTCAGAGAACGCATGGCGGCGGAGGTCCGCCTCTGTGGCGATGGCGGCCTCCGGCTCCCGCTCGTACTCCGCGAGCTCGCAGATGTACTGGAGGATCAATGGCGCATCGTCTGGAACAGCGGGGCGAAGGGTCAGCATGGTTTATGCTAACGCGATGGACCGCGAAACCGCCCTAGGCCTACATGAGGCCATGCTCATCACCCGCCTCACCGAGGAACGGCTGGTGAAGCTCTTCCGCCAGGGGAAGACCCTCGGCAGCGTCTACCGAAGTCTGGGCCAGGAAGCCACGTCCTGCGCCACCGCCATGGCCCTCGGCCCGGACGACATGATTGCCCCCTTGATTCGGAACCTGGGTTCCACGCTGGTGCGCGGCGTGACGCCGCTGGAAGTCTTCCTCCAATACCTGGGCCGAGTGGGCGGCCCCACCGGCGGCCGGGAGCACAACAATCACTTTGGGTCGGTGGCCCGGGGCATCATCGCGCCCACCTCCATGCTAGGCGCCCTCATCCCAGTGATGGCAGGCGTGGCCCTTTCCTTCCGGCAGAAGGGCGAGCGCCGGGTGGCCATGACCTGGATCGGCGACGGCGGCAGCTCCACGGGGGCTTTCTACGAAGGGCTGAACTTTGCCGTGGTCCAGAAACTCCCCCTCATCGTAGTGGGCGAATCCAACGGCTACGCCTTTTCCACCCCGCCGGAGCGGCAGATGGCGGGACGGATGTCCCTCCGGTCCCAGGGGGCGTTCACCCTCACCGTGGATGGCAACGATGCCCCCGCCGTCTACGAGGCCGCCGCCCAGGCCCGCCAGCGCTGCCTCGAAGGCAAGGGGCCGGTCTTCCTGGTGTGCGAAACCTTCCGCATGAAGGGCCACGCGGAACATGACGACCAGCGCTACGTGGACCCGGAGCTCCTGGCCCAATGGGCCACCAAGGATCCCCTGCCCCGTTTCGAGGCCTGGATGACTCAACGGGGCTGGCAACCGGACCCCGGACTCTCGGCCCGCCTGGAGAGGGAACTCCTGACCGCGGCCGACGCCGCCCTCGAGGCTCCTTGGCCTGAACCGGCCTCCCTCACCCCGGGCGTCTTTTCCTCCTGATCAACCGGATTCACCCTCCCACCATCCACCCCGATAAGACAAGGATGCGGGGTGGGCCATGAATATTGTAAAATTCACAGATAGCTTTCGGATGCGCGGGAAGTTCAACCTGATCCTGGCCATCCAGGTTCTGGCCCTGGTTCTGGTGGGCGGAGTGGGCTGGTTGACCGTGGGCGAACTGCACCGGGGGCAAGGCGACATCGCCAACCAACTGAGCAAGACGGCCGCCCTGTCTCGGGTTTTGAATGACATGAACATCTTCCGCACCATCCATACCAGCCTGATCGGCGGTGCCGGGGATCCGGACTACGTCACGATCCGCGAAGCCAGGCTTAAGGAATACTCGGACATCCTCCAGAAGGATCTGGTCACCCTCCAGGCCCTCCCCTGGCCCATGGAAGAGAAGACTCTCCTCGAGGAGGGGGTTCAAGCCTTCCAGAAGTACGACAATGCCTTTCCCGCGCTTCTGACCGAGGCCCGTTCGGATCGCACCCCCAAAACAATCTCTCGACTGCTGGAGGGCAACGTCGAGGTGATGCGCGTCGCCCGGGACCAGTTCCTGAAGCTCCAGAAAGCCGCCGAATCAAATGCGGAGAAGGCCATCAAGTCCGATCAGGCGAAGGCCGTCAACGGAAAGGCCTGGATCGTTGGTGTCAGCTTGGCCGCCATCCTCGCCGGAGCCCTGCTCAGCGGGGTTGTCGGTGCCAGGGTGGGCCGAAAAGCACAGGACATCGAAACGATCATGGGCGCGGTGGCCAAGGGAGACCTGACCAAGACCCCGCAAGTTCAAGGCAAGGACGAGCTGGCCCAGGTGGCCGCCGGTCTTGGGCTGGTGATTCAGGGGCTCCGGAATGACATCCAGGCCATTTCCCAATCCGCAGAAGGAACCGCCTCCAGCGCCACCGAGCTCGCTGCGACCACGGAACAGGTGAACCGGACCACGGAGGAATTGCGCCGAAGCACCGAGCAGGAACGGTTGGCCATGGAGCGGTCCTCCACCGCCATGGTGCAGATGAACGCCAATATCCAGCAGGTCAAGCAGAGTGCCCAGCGCGCAGAGGAACTGGCCTCCCGCTCCCAGGAGGACGGTCGCCAGGGGCTGGCGGCGGTGCAGGACACTGGCAGGGCCATGGAGGCCATCGCAGAGAGTTCCGTCAAGGTCAACCGGATCATCACCGTCATCACGGACATCGCCCGCCAAACCAACCTGCTTTCCCTGAACGCAGCCATCGAGGCCGCCAAGGCCGGGACCATGGGCAAGGGCTTCGCCGTGGTGGCTGAAGAGGTGCGGAAGCTGGCCGAACGTAGCGGAACCGCAGCCAAGGAGATCACGGCCCTCATCCAGGAAAGCGGCGAGCGTGTGGGAGTCGGTACGGAGTCCGTCAAGGAGGCGGCCCGGAACCTGGAGCGCATCGGCGGGAATGTGAAGGAAAACGCGAACCGACTGAAAGAGATCGTCGCGGCGATGGAGGAGCAGGGGCGGGCCAGCGAAGAGGTCGTCCAGGCCATGGGGTCGGCCACCCAGATGGTGGAACGTAACGCTTCCGCCGCCACCCAACTCTCCGCCACGGTCCAGGAAACGGTCCGCACCACGGAGGAGCTGGCCAGCCTGGCCCAGCAGCTCCAAGTCCTGACCCGGCGGTTCCGGATTGCATGATGACCCTAGCATCTGTAATGAGGCATCGATCACGAAGTCGACGGGTTAGACTGTCCCTGTTATGGGGGATACCGTGCTAGTGCTCGTGCTGAATGCCGGCTCATCGAGCCTGAAATTCAATCTGTTCGACATGGGGAAAGAAGTTTCCCTGGCCGAGGGAATGGTGGAGCGCATCGGTTTGGCCGATGCCAGCTTTGCCTGCACCATCGAAGGCCAGAAGCACAAAGAGATCCTGGCCATCCCCACCCACCGCGAAGCCCTGGAGTCCATTCTGGACCGACTGAAGGCCACGGTCCTCCATGACACCCCCATCCACGCCGTGGGCCACCGGGTGGTCCATGGCGGCCCGAAGTACGGGGATTCCCTCCTGGTGACTGAGGAGGTGCTGCGCGACATCGATACCTTTGCGATGTACGCCCCGCTTCATAACCCAGCCAATGCCATGGGCATCCGGGTGGCCATGGAGACCTTCCCAGACGTGCCTCACGTTGCCGTCTTCGATACTGCCTTCCACCACAACATCCCGGACCACGCCCGTACCTACGGCATCCCCTACGAGCTGAGCCAGAAATACGGCATCCGTCGTTACGGTTTCCATGGCTCCAGCCATGCCTTCGTGGCCGCTCGCACGGCCATCCTGCTCTGCCGCCCGCTGCGCGCCCTCAAGATTGTCACTTGCCACATCGGCAACGGCACCAGCATCTGTGCCGTGAACAACGGCAAGAGCGTGGACACCAGCATGGGCATGACTCCGCTCCAGGGGGTCATCATGGGCACCCGCTGCGGCACCATCGACCCCAGCGTGGTGGAAATGCTCATGGAATATGAGCACCTCGATTACAACGGCATTACGGATCTGCTCAACAAGAAATCGGGCCTGCTGGGCATCTCTGGCGTGTCTTCGGATTTCCGCGAGATCGAGCTGGCGGCCGATAGCGGCAACGACCGCGCCCGGCTGGCCCGGGACCTCCTGACCTACAACGTGCGCCAGTACATTGGCGCCTATGCCACCGTCCTCGACGGCATCGACGCCATCACCTTCACGGCCGGCATCGGTACCCACAGCACGTTTGTCCGCGCCAAAGTCTGCAGCAAGCTGGGCTTCCTGGGGGTAAAACTGGATCCCGAGGCCAACGAGCACGGCACCGGTGAGCGCATCATCACCACCCCGGACTCCCGCGTGGCCGTCACGGTTGTGCCCACCAATGAAGAATTGATGATCGCCAGAGAGACCGTCCGATAGGATCTGGCCCGCCCATAAAATCGGCCCCGATCACGGGGGCCGATTTTATGGGCTATGGAATTGCCGTTGACGCAATTGTTTGAATGTTCAGGGGGAGCTTTGCCACAACAGGGTGGCGAGCCGCAACTCGGGCATTCCCCGATTCCAGGCGACACTTGGCCGGTCCAGTGGACCCGGCGGCCGAATCTCAAAGGAACCCCCCTCTAAACGGCATCAGACTCTGCTCCGTAAGCCATCCATCATCCCGGCGAGTCCGGCGTCTTTCCCATCTGGGGGTTCCATGCAGAAGCGATGGGTCATCGTCTCCGTGGTCGGTGCGGCCTTGGCAGCAACAGCGTTCTTCACCTTGAAGGGTGGGGACAGCAAAGCCAAGAAACCCGAGGCCACCACCCCCTTCCGGCTTGGCAAGGTGCAGGCCGAGGATCTCCAGGTGAGCGTCCGCGAGGTCGGGGTGGTGGACCCCATCACCAAGGTGGATGTGAAGTCCGCCGTGTCGGGCCGGATCGTGGGCCTGAAGGTCCGTGAAGGCGCCACCGTCAGGGCCGGGGAGGTCCTGGCCGAGGTCGAGCCCGACGTGAATCAGGCCCAGACCCTATCCGATGTGCAAGGCAGCGTGTCCCTGGCCAAGGTGAGTTTCAAAAACGCCGAACGGGACTTCGCCCAGCAGGCTGAACTCTTCAAATCGGGGCTCATTTCCGACCAGGCCTTCCGCAGTGCCCGAACCACGCGCGACCTCGCGGACGAGGCCCTGAAGAGCGCCCAGACCCGCTACCAGATCGTCGAGGACCGGGGCATCCCCATCAGCGGCAACGCCTCCACCCAGAAGGCCCGCGTCACCGCCCCCATGAATGGCGTGGTCATCAAGAAAGGTGTGGAACTGGGCGACACCATCACCTCCGGCGTCAGCTCCTTCGCCGCCGGCACCGTGGTGTTCACCGTGGCGGACCTGAACTCGCTCATCGTCAAGGTCAACCTCAACGAGGTGGACATTGCCAAGGTGAAGGTGGGTCAACCCGTGCGCATCACCCTGGACGCCTATCCCCAACGGGCCTTCACGGGCAAAGTGCGCTTCGTGGCGCCCGCGGCAGATCTGGTCGAGAAGATCAAGGTCTTCAAGGTGGAGGTGGCGCTGGACGAGCTTACCGAATCCTTCAAGACCGGCATGAGCGCCAACGTGGAAATCCTGGGCGACAAGCGCGAGAAGGCCGTGAGCATCCCCCTTGAGGCCCTCCAACGCCGCGATGGGCAGACCGTGGTCTACCGCTTGAAGGAGAACCTCTCGCCCCAGGATTTCGCCAAGGCCAAGGACGGCCTGACCGGTCGCGGCAAGTTCATCTGGCTGGCGGACCATTGGAAGGATTACTTCGACGTGGTCCCCGTCAAAGCCGGCATCGCCACCCTGGAGCGCGTGGAGATCCTCTCCGGTCTCAAGGCCAATGACCAGGTGAGCCTTGAGGACCCCAGCAAGAAGAAGGTCGAGAAAGACGATGAAAACAACTAACGGTTCCTCGACCCCCATCATCATCCGCACCGAAGGCCTCACCAAGGTGTACGGCGCCAACGGGGCTGCGGTCCACGCGCTCCGCGGCATCGACCTCACCGTAGAAAAGGGCGAGTTCGTGGCCCTCATCGGCCCCTCAGGCTCCGGCAAGTCCACCCTCATGGCCATCCTCGGCTGCCTGGACCTGCCCACAGCCGGAACCTACGCCATTGACGGGCACCCGGTCCAGGGCCTTTCAGGGAGGGAACTGGCCCGGATCCGCAATGAGAAGATCGGCTTCGTCTTCCAGAGCTACAACCTGCTGCCCAAAGCGAGCATCGTCCGCAACGTGGAACTGCCGATGCTCTACGCGGGCGTGGGGCGCAAGGAGCGACGGGAGCGCGCCCTCGCGCTGCTCGAGAAGGTCGGTATCGCCGACAAGGCCGACAAGCTGCCCGCCACCCTGTCCGGCGGCCAGAAACAGCGCGTGGCCGTGGCCCGGGCCCTGGCCAATGAGCCTTCCCTCCTGCTGGCCGACGAACCCACCGGCGCCCTCGATTCGAAGACGGGCGCCGAAGTGCTCGACCTCTTCCGCGAGCTCCACAGCCAGGGCCACACGCTGCTCCTCGTGACCCACGATCCCACCATTGCCGCCCTGGCCGGGCGCCGGGTCGAGATACGGGACGGCCTCATCGCCGTCACCGAGGGAGTGGCCTAGATGGCCAGTTCCGGTGCCTTCCGCGAGCGGCTGTTCGGGGCCTGGGTGGAACTCCGGGAGAACCTCGGCCGCTCCGTCCTCCAGGCCCTGGGTGTGCTGCTGGGCGTGGCTTCCGTGCTGGGGGGCTTCTCTATCTCCGACAGCCAGCGCCGACGCGCCGACCAGATGTTCATGAAGATGGGCGGTCTCGACAAGCTCAATGTCCTGCCCCGGGCGGCCATCCGGGATGGACAGCCCACGGCCCTGCAGCAGGCCAACCTCGGGCTCCGGGACGCCGATGCCATCGGTGGCGAAGCCCTCAAGTCCGAGGCCATCCAAGGGGTCAGTCGTCAGAAGAATGCCCGCTCCCGGGTGGTGTCCGCCTTCGCGGATCAGGACCGCCAGGTGAGCGGCATCGGCGGCGACTACATTCCCGCCAATGGCTACGGCATTGCCCAGGGCCGGGGGTTCTCCAATGCTGAAATGGAAACGGGGGCCCCGGTCGTGGTCCTAGGCACCGAAGCGGCCAACATCTTCTTTCCCCAAGGGGACGCTCTCGGGCAATCCCTGAAGATTGGCGATATTCCCCTCACCGTCATCGGTACCTTCGAGGAACGGGTCTTCCGCTTCCGCGAGGGCCAGGGCAACCAGTTCTGGTGGCGCAATAAAATCATCGCTGTGCCCGCGAACCTGGTGCAGCGCCGCATGAACGGGGATGCCTACCGCCGGGTGGACCGGGTCACCTTCCGCATCCCAGACATGAATGTTATGAGCGGGTTCGCCCTGCAGCTCAAAAACCTGGTGACGGCCAACCACCGCCTCCAGGACGACTTCCGCTTGGACGACGTGGCCGCCAGGATCCGCCGCCGCCGCAGCCAGGGCGAGGTCTACGACATCATCTTCATGCTGTCGGGGGTACTCGCCCTGGTGGGCGGCGGCATCGTGAACGTGAACATCCAGATGGCCAGCCTCAAAGAGCGCGTCCGCGAGGTGGGCGTGAAGATGGCCATCGGCGCCTCGGGCCGGGAGATCTTCAAGGGCTTCATGACCGAAGCCCTGCTGCTGACGGCCCTGGGCGGGTTCGCCGGCTTGGTTCTCGGCATCGGGTTCTCCTGGATCATCACCACCAGCATCGGCATCCCGCTCCACATGACCCCCGCCAGCTTTGTGTGGGCCTACGGCCTGGCGGTGGTCTTCGGTTTCCTGTTCGCGCTCTACCCCGCCTGGAAGGCCTCACGCCTCTCCCCCATGGAGGCCCTCCGCTATGAATGACGAGGTCCTCATCCTGCGCTCCCCTGGGCCCTCCCTGCTGAACGGGGAGGCCCCTGCCCCGGCGGCGCCCACCCGCGGGTTCAGCCTGGGGATGTACTGGGAGGTGATCCGCACAGGCCTGGTGGAACTGTGGGCCCACAAGATGCGGAGCCTACTCACCCTCACTCTGCTCATGCTTGGGGTTTTTGCCCTGGTGGTGATGACGTCCGTGCTGGACGGCATCATGGACAAGATCAGCACGGGCTTTGCTGGCATGAGTTGGGACGGCACCGTCCGCATCGCCCCGAAGACGCCCGAGACGGGCGACGAACGGAAGCGCTTCAACATGAGCCCCGGGCTGCGCTACGAGGACCTCAGCCGGGTGACTGCGGCCAATCCCAAGGTGCTGGCCTTCCTGCCCAGGGCCCAAAAGAGTGTCACCGTGCGGGTCGGCGGAGACACCGAGCGCATCTACGTGATCGGCGTACCGCCCGACTATGCCCAGTGGATGAACCGCCCCATCAGCCTCGGGCGGGGCCTCACCGAGGACGACCAGCGCCGCCGTTCCTCCGTGGCCGTGGTGGGCGCCACCCTGGGCACCAAGCTCTTCGGCGGCGCGGATCCCGTGGGCCGGGATCTGGTGGTGGAGGGGGTTCCCTTCCGCATCGTGGGGGTCCAGGCCCCGGGCCAGATCTTCAACGACGAAAACTACTACGATGCCAACGGCATCCTGGTTCCCCTGCAAACCTACATGGACCGTATGGATCCGACCCACAAGCTGGCCCAGGTCACCGTGAAGCTACGACGCCCCGAGGACATGGGCGAGGTATCGGCCATGCTGCTGGGCCGCGTACGCCAGGCCCACCACGGCATCGAGGACGTGGAGGTGGTGGATCTCGATGCCGAGGCCGCCAAGGGCTACCAGAATTTCCTGGAGCAGATGCGGGGCTGGACGATCGTGCTGCTCAGCCTGGCCGGCACGGTGCTGCTGGTGGGCGGCGTGGGGGTGCTATCGGTGATGCTCATCAGCTTCAGCGATCGCCGCTTCGAGATCGGCCTGCGCAAGGCCCTGGGCGCCTCGGACCATGAAATCTTCATCCAGTTCCTGCTGGAGGCGGTGGTGCTGGCCGCCATCGGGGCCCTGTTGGGAACCCTGTCCGGTGCCCTGCTCTGCCAGGCCCTGTCGTCCAGCTTCCCCTACGGCCTGGTGGTCAACCCCATCGGCCTGGTCACTGCCTGGATCGTCGCCCTGACCCTAGCCGTGGTTTTCGGCCTCTACCCAGGCTTCCGGGCCATGCGCCTGAGCCCCATGGAGGCGATGAGGTAGGCTGACCATAGATCCCGGGCAACGCATGCGTTGACCGGGGTGGGCTGTAGGATCTAGTAATGGCCGATCCCATCCAAGTCACCGATTCCGTTCGCATTCCCGGCGAGGCCATCCGCTTCAAGGCGGTCCGCGCCGGGGGCGCGGGTGGGCAGAACGTGAACAAGGTGTCCTCCAAGGTGGAACTCCGCATCGACCTCACAGCCATCGAGGGTCTGCCTGAGGATGCCCTGCTCCGCCTCCGGGTATCTCAACGCAATCGGCTGGATGCCGAGGGTCTTTGGATGGTCATCAGTGACCGGACCCGCGACCAGCTCAAGAACCTGGCTGATGCCCGCGACAAGGTGATCGAGACCATCCGTGCGGCCCTGATCCGGCCCATCGCCAGGCGGGCCACCCGGCCCACGAAAGGCTCGAAGGAACGGCGCCTGGACTCCAAGAAACGGACGTCTGACGTCAAACGGCGCCGAAGCGGCCCCCTGGAGTAAGCTGTGGCATTCTTCCCGGAGTCCCCATGCCCCAACCCCAGACCTATGCCAACCATCGGCGCTTCGAACCGATCCAGCATTTCGTGGTGACTCCGATCCTCCTGGTCACCTTGATTGCCACCATCTGGCACTTGATCAAGTACCCAAGCCTTTACAGTGCTTGGGTGGTGGTGCTGGCCTTCGCCTTGCTCCTGACGGCGCTACTGGTGCGTGTCTATGCGCTGAAGGTCCAGGATCGCCTCATCCGACTGGAGGAGACCCTGCGCATGCAGCGGTTACTGTCTGCGGATCTCCTGGGACGTATCCAGAAGCTGTCGCCCAAGCAGTTCGTGGGGCTGCGGTTCGCGTCGGATGCGGAATTGGCGGATCGCGTCCGGGAGGCCCTGGATGGGCCCCTGGACGGCGAAGCCATCAAGAAGCGCATCCAGACCTGGCGCCCCGACACGTTCCGGGTCTGATCAGTCCCGCACGTAGTGGCAGGTGTAGCCACCCGGGTGCTTGATCAGGTAGTCCTGGTGGTTTTCCTCGGCCCGCCACCAGGGTCCGGCGGCGGTGATTTCCGTGACGATGGGCCGTTTCCACTTGCCGCTGGCATCCACCTCCGACTTCACTCGCTCGGCCGTTTTGCGCTGGTCGTCCGAGTGAAAGAAGATCGCGCTGCGGTACGAGGTGCCCATGTCATTCCCCTGGCGATTCAGGGTGGTGGGGTCGTGCAGGCGGAAGAAGAAGCGCAGCAGGGCTTCAAAGGTGGTCTTCGAGGGGTCGAAGCGAATTTGCACGGCCTCGGCGTGGCCCTCGTGGTGTTCGTAGGTGGCGTTCGCTAGGGTGCCGCCGGTGTAGCCCACCTCGATGGCGATCACGCCGGGTTGTTTCCGGATCAGATCCTCCATCCCCCAAAAGCAGCCGCCAGCCAGGGTGGCGAATTCCTCCATCGGGGCCGGCGCCGCCTTGCCAAACAGGGGCAGGAACCGGCCCAACCCCTCCTTGTCCAGGTCAGCCACGGGGACGAAGCGCAGGGCGGCGCTATTGATGCAGTAGCGAAGGCCACCGCGGTCTCTGGGGCCATCGTCAAACACATGCCCGAGGTGGGAGTCCGCGTCCTTGGAGCGCACTTCAGTCCGAACTGTGCCAAGGGTGGCATCCCGCTTCTCAACCACGTCCCTTTCCGAAAGCGGCTTGGTGAAGCTGGGCCAACCGCACCCGGAGTCGAACTTGTCCTTGGATGAGAACAGGGGCTTGCCACTCACCAGGTCCACATAGATGCCTTCGCGGTGCTCGTTGTAATACTCGTTGCGGAAGGGGGGCTCGGTGCCCGCCTCCTGGGTCACGTGAAACTGCATGGGCGTGAGTTTCTGTTTCAGTTCGGCCGGGCTGGGCTTCTTGGAATCGGTCAATGGGACCTCTCGAGGGGGCGGGGCCGCCGCGACGGCGGGCTGGTGGGTGGATGCGACGGCAATGCCAAAGCCTGCCAAGGCCACGGCAAGGGCAATGCCACCCCAAAACGTTCGTGGACTCATGACGCCTCCTGAATGCAAATTTGGATGCTCGGCAGGCGGTGACTGTTACAACGCGGTTCGCACTCCAGCTGGCTACCAGGCCCGTCCCGTCCCCATGATCCGTTCGGAGGCTTCCATGGCGAGGCTCACCAGGCTCGATACGAACGCTGCGAACTGCTGCTCCTCCGGTTG
>JANYAS010000022.1 GCA_025361205.1 Holophagaceae bacterium | reverse complement strand
CCCGGGCAGGTGCATGTGCCGGTGGATGTTCTCCACCACCACGATGGCGTCATCCACCAGGATGCCGATGGAGAAGATGAGCGCGAACAGCGTGACGCGGTTCAGCGTGTAGCCGAACAGGTAGGTGATGAGCAGGGTGAGAGCGAGCGTCACGGGCACCGCGACGCCCACCACCACGGCGCTGCGCCAGCCCCTGGCCAGGAAGATCAGCGCAATGACGCTGAGGGTCGCGATGAGGAGGTGCTCGATCAGCTCGTTGGATTTGTCCCCGGCGGTCTCGCCGTAGTTGCGGGTGACGGTGACCTTCAGATCGCGGGGGATGAGGTTGCCGCGGAGGGCCTCCACCTTGGTGAGCACCTGCTCCGCCAAGGCGGTGGCATTGGTGCCTGCGCGCTTGGAGAGGGTGATGCTGACGGCGGGCTCGAAACCGGGTCGGCCCGACTCAGCCAAAAGCACGATCGGAGGCTCGGAGTCCGGGGCATCCACCACGCGGGCCACATCCGCAAGATAAATGGGCTTCTGGTTGCGCACGCCCACCACGAGCCGTTTCAATTCCGCGGCCTGCAGCACGTAACCCGTGGCCTCCAGCTCCGTGCGCTTCCCCTTGTCAATCAGGGCGCCAGCAGGAAGCTGGGCCTCGGCGGCCTGGAGTGCTGGCTGTAACTCAGCAATGGACACATTGAGCGAGCGTAGACGGTCCGGATCGGGTTCGATCCTTACCATGCGGCGGGCGCCGCCCGTGACCTTCACCTGGGCCGTGCTAGGAACGTCGGACAGTTCCCGCGCCATCACCTCGCCCATGGTCCGGAGCTGCCCGGGCGTCTGGCCCTCCCCGTGCAGGGTCAACACGAGGAAGGGCACGTCGTCGATGGTCTGGAGCTTGATGATGGGCTTCATGGCCCCCGGGGGGAGCATCTGGGGGTTGGCCGCCAGTTCCTGGTAGATCTTCACCAGGCTGGGTTCCTGGGGCTCGTTCACCTTGAAGCGCACGGTGATGAGCGCCATGCCAGGCCGGCTCATGCTGTAGAGGTACTCGACGCCGGGGATGCCCCAGAGGCGGCGCTCCAGGGGCGCGGTGACCTGGCTTTCGATTTCCTTCGGACTCGCGCCCGGGTAGGGCACGTAAAGATCCACCATGGGCACGATGATCTGGGGTTCTTCTTCGCGCGGCGTGATGACCACCGCGAGGACGCCCAGCATGAGCGAGGCGAGAACAATCAGGGGCGTCAGCTTGCTGCGCAGGAAGCCCTTGGCCAGCTTCCCGGCCAGGCCCAGCTTGGGTGCACTTGGCCCAGATTTACTTGGCACGGTTCACCCCGAGGTCGATGGGCTGGCCGTCCTGGAGCGCGCCGGGGCGATCGATGACCTGCTCGCCTTGCTTGAGACCGGAACGCACGGATAAGTAGCTCCCAGTCCCTTCGCCCAGGGACAGCCAGCGTAGTTCCGCATGGCCCTCCTTGGCGATGAACACGCCGGTGAGCTCGCCCCGTTGCACGAGGGCACTGCGAGGCACCGAAAGCTCCTGGGCGACCGGAAGGCCTGGGACCAGGATCCGGGCGAAGGAGCCCTGGCGCAGGCCCTTGGGCTTGAGCACCTTGGCGCGCAGGGTGCCCTTGTGGCTGTACTGATCGCCGCCAGGCGCCAGGCCCGTGATCTGGGCCTCACCCTCGACCCCTTCGGATTCGAACTTCAGCTTGGCCCCGGCCTTCAGGCCCTTGGCCTCATCTTCGGACAGCGTGGCGACCAGTTCCTGCTCCCCGTCGCCTACCAGTTCCAACAGGGGCATGCCGGGACCCACGAAATCGCCTTCATTGACCTTGCGGGATTGGACCACGCCGGAGAAGGGCGCGCGGAGCTGGGTGTAGGCGATGTTGGCCTTGAGCGCGGTGACACCGGCCTGGGCCTGGGCCACCTGGGCCTGCACCTGTTCCAGTTCGGCGAGGGTGCTCGCCTTCTGGGCTTGGAGGGCCTGGATGCGGCGGTGGTGGGCCTCGACGGTGGCAAGCCCGGTTTCCGCGGCTTTCAACTGACCCTGGAGATCCTCGTCGCCGAGGGAGATCAGCAGGGTGCCGGCGGCCACCCGCTGGCCCTCCTGCACCAGGACGCGTTTGACCTGGGCGGCCATGCGCGTGGACAGCATAGCTGTGCGGGTGGACTGCAGGGTGGCGGCCACCCAGGCGCCGCTCTCGGGCGCACCCAGGGCCACCACGGAGACAGCCACCTTGGGCAGCTCGTGCGCCTCGGGCCGCGCGTCTTTGTGCCCACAGGCCAGGGTTCCCAGAATCGCGCCGGTCAGGGACAGAACAGAAAGGACGGGCTTCATGGGGTCACTCCTTCAATGGGGTTACCCGTGGCCAGATCGAGGCCGGCACGGCTGATGCGAAGTTCAAACAGGCTCTGGAGGATGAGGGTGCGGGCCCCCTGGATGGCCGCATCGGCATCGAGCACCTCGATCAGCGGGGCCAGCCCTTCCCGGTGCCGGGCCTCGCGGAGGCGCTTGGACTCCTCGGCTGCGGCCAGGGCCGACTTGGCGGCGGCGAAGCGGGCCTGGGCGGCCACGATGGCTTCCTTCGCCACGCGGACTTCATGGTCCGCCTGCTGCTGCTTGAAGGTCCGCATGTCGGACGCCGCCCGTTCCTGGGCGCGGGCGGCCTTCGCCTTGGCCAGATCCGGCGCAGAGAACACCTTCCACTTCACACCGACCGCGGCCCAGGTCCAGTTCCCCTTTTCGGACCAGGAGTGGTGCAGGGTGCCCGCACCCACTTCCAGTCCGACTTCGGGAAGCATGTTGCCCTTGGCCGCCACGGTCCCTTCATGGGCGGCCTTGGCCTGGAGGTCCGAGGCCACGAGGTCGCCGCGGAAGGCCGTCCCCTGCCCCGTCTCGGGCGCCACTGATGCCGTGGGCTCCAACGGCGTGGCCAAGGGGCCTTCCACGGGGCCTGACCCCGTCAGCAGGCCCAGGCCCGACCGGGCCAAGCGCAGCTGTCTGACCACATCGGCCTTCTGGGCGTCCACCTGGGCGTGGGAGGCCTTCAGCCGCAGGAGCTCGGATTCGAGCATGAGCCCCTGGTTCACCCGGGCCCCCACGAAGTCCTCCATGCCCTGGATCCATGTGCGGCTGTCGTCCACCCAGCGCAGGGCCTGCTCGGCCACCTGGGTGCCGAAGTAGGCCTCCACCACCAGCTGGGCCGTCTCCTGCTTCCGGCGCTCCTGGCTGGCCTGCTCGGCCTGGGCCATGTACTCCCCAGCCCGCCTTGCGGCCGTGATGCGTCCGCCCGTGTAGAGGGCCTGCTGCACCACGACCGATCCCCCATAGGCGCCGATGGGGTCCGGGTGATTCAGGGTCAGGGGATTGAAGTCCGCCATGCCGATCCGCGCCTGGTTCAGCTTGATGCCGAAGGCCATCATGGGCTCGTTGGTGCGCACGCCTTGGGCCTTCAGCGTGAGCGTAGGCAGCCGAAGGTCGCGGTAGCCCTCGGCCTCGGCCTGTCGGCTCTCGACCATGGCCTGGCCCGCCTTGAGGCCCGCCTGGTCCGTCCACGCCTTTCGGATGGCTGCGGCCACCGTCAGCGGCTCCTGGGCGGCGGCAAACCCAGTGCCGACCACCAGCATCCAGACCAGAACTCGCTTATTTTTAATGCTCATAAAGGAATACTCCAAGGCAAAAAAACGCACCTTCGCCCGGCGCGCCCCTTCATTTTAAGGCTTTGTAGATCACGCGCGCCCGGTCGCTTACGTGGCCGCACACCAGATCGCACAATTCACCCACGAGGGGCATGATGGGCGTGAAATACACCGCGTTGCCTTCGGGTTCACGGGCCACGAGGCCCACGCGGACCAGGCAGGCCAGATGCTTGGAGGCATTGGCCTGGGACAGGCCTGCGGCCTCGGCCACAGCCCCTTGGCTGAGCGGCCCCTTGGAATCCAGGAGGGTCCGGAGGATCTTCAGGCGGGAGGGATCCCCGAGGGCGCTGAAAAGGCCGCTGACTTCCTCGATCATGGGATTGCTGAGCTGGTGAGCCATGGGATCAACTCCATGCATCTATATTCATCCGGTTTTTGATCCTGTCAAGCCAGAATGTCTCGTTCCCTTTGGGAACTGTATACCCATTCGATCATCCAGCAACATGGCATTCCCCCCGCCTGCCGGTTTGAAAGGGGATCGTGACAGACATCATGCCTTCAACGCCAGAGTTGCTAGGCTGATTATGAGCGCCTAACAAAACCCGACAAGGCCGCGATGAATCCAGCCGGGATGCACCGCAAGGAAGGGCCCGCAGGGCAACGTGGTTCGTTGTTCAAGGGACCTGACGCCGCGGGGCGCCCGGCTGGCTTCATCCCTCCGGGCGAGGGGTGGCGGGCTTCTCGATGCAGCGTCACGCTCGTCGCGCGTAGTACCTGCT
>JANYAS010000146.1 GCA_025361205.1 Holophagaceae bacterium | reverse complement strand
CCGGGTGCCGCCCCTCTGTTCGGTGACGAACTTTGAATTAAAGGAGGCGCCGTCGATCTGTAGGTTGTTCATGACGCCCCGGGCACCTTCCACCGAGGTGCGGTAGCCTTGGGCATTCACGCTGGCACCGGGGGTCAAGAGCACGAGGTCCGTGAAATTGCGGCCACTAAGAGGAACGCTTTGAATCAGGTCCTCACCGACGGACGAGACGGAACTCACCTGGGAAGTGTCCACGGTGGAGCTCTGGGCAATCACTTCAACGGTTGCGCCGGCTTCAGCGGCGTCCAGGTTGAAGTTCTGGTTGGCTGTCTGGCCGAGGAGCACGCGGATCGAGCTGTCCTTACTCGTACGCAGGCCGGGGGCGGAAGCGGTGAGGTCATAGAGACCCACGGGCAGGTAGGGAAGGGTGTAGGAGCCATTGGCATCGGTGGCGACGGTCTTTGAGAAACCCGTTTCCAGGTTGCGCAGGACGATCGTTGCGCCCTTGACGGGGCCTGAACCCCTGGACTTCACCATGCCATGTACGGCACCTGTGGTCTGGCTGACTTGGGCAAAGACCGGTGCCGCTGCCACGAGCATGGCCACTAAGGTTGAGGTAGTGAAATGCCTTGAACGCATGGGAAGTTCCTCCGCCCCTGAGAGTAGCGGCCCTTGCCTCGTATTAAAAGGGGACCTGGGGGTCTTGGAACGAAAGTCACAGGCCCGGCACCTGATGGTCACGGGAGGTCCGTCTGGGGCCGTCTGTTAGGCTTCATTCTTCTCGTGAGAACCCCATGAAACTGGCCTCCGTCATCGCCCTTCTGTCCGTGGCCCCCCTGCTGGCCCAGGCACCGGCCACCCTGGGGGTCTCTGAAATCCGGGCTGGCATGAAGGGCTACGGGCGCACGGTGTTCCAGGGTGGGAAAATCGAGCGGTTCGAGTTCGAAGTGCTGGGGGTGCAGAAGAACGCCGCCCCCGGCCGCAGCCGCATCATGGTGCGGGCCTCCGGCGGACCCTTGGCCGATACCGGCATCCTGGCGGGCATGAGTGGCAGCCCCTGCTACATCGACGGCAAGCTCATCGGGGCCTTGAGCACGGGCATCGCCTTCGAGAAGGAACCCATCGGGGGTATCACCCCCATCGCGGAGATGCTGGAGCAGCTCCGCGACATCCCCGAAATCGCCCCCAGCCGCACGCCGCTGATCCTGCCCAAGCTGGAGCCCCCCAAAGTGTTGAAGGCCGCCATGCTGGGTCAGATGCTGGATTTCCGGGCGCTGGTGGGCGATTCGGATCCCCAGTCGCTGCCCATGGCTTTGGTGGGGAGCCCCCTGGGCGCCGAGGCCCAGCGTCTGTGGTCCGGCTGGCCGGTCACCTTCACCGCCGGACCCACGCTGTCCGGGAGCCGGGAAGAAGCCAGCCCCCTGGAACCCGGTGGCATGGTCGCCATTACGCTCATGCAGGGCGACCTGGACCTGGCGGCGGCCGGCACCATTACCTACGTCTCCGGCAAACGGGTGCTGCTGTTCGGGCATCAGCTGTTCAACCTGGGACCGGTGGATCTGCCGCTCTGGTCGGCCACGGTCTCGACCACGGTGGCCAGCTATCAGAACTCCTTCAAGTTGGCCATGCCGGTGGCGCCCATCGGTGCCATTCGGCTGGATCGCAGCTCGGGCGTGGCCGGGATCCTGGGAGCCGAGGCCCGCATGGTGCCCATGCGCATCGGCTTGAACCTGGGGGGCAAGCGGACCCTCAACTACCGCTTCGAGATCATGGATCACCCCGTGGCCACGGCCGCGCTGGCGGCCACGGCCGTGGCGCAGACTTTGGAAGCCCATACCCGTGGACTCGGGCTCCAGAGTCTGTCCATGCAGGGCAACATCAAGCTGGCCGGGCATCCCGCCATCCAGATCGAGAACGTCGTCGCCGATTTGAACCCCGGCCGGATCTCCCAGTACGTGGGCGCCATGTTGCAGGCCATCTGCCTGAACCCCTTCGAGAAACCCGTGTTCGAGGGGATCTCACTCACCATCAAGGCCGAGGAGCGCCTCGACCTGACGGCCATTGCGGGAGTGCGCCTCCTGAAGGCCCGAGCCAAGCGCGGCGAGGTGCTGCCTGTCCTGGTGACGCTTCAGAACATTCAGGGCATACGGGAGACGGCCACCTTCAACATCCAGGTACCCTCCTCGGCAGCCAAGGGCAAGGCCACGCTCATGGTCGGAGACGGCTTCAGCCTGACGGCGGCGGATCCGGATGAGCGCGTGGTGGAGGTGGCCACGCTGGGGGATATCGTGCGGATTCTAAACGGGGCCATGCGGAACAACCACGCCTACGCCCTGTTGGTGCAGGCGCAGCCGGGTGCAGGACTGCGGGGCAGCCGCATCGAGGGCATCCCCCCCACCGTGGCCAGCCTGGTAAGCGGCGATGGCGCCAGCAGCGACAACCGACTTCAGCGCCGGATTCTGGGCCGCGCCGTACTGCCGTTGGAACGCGAGGTTCGGGGCCTCAGTCAGCTGGAAGTGGAGATCGAGTAGATGCGAAAGGGTGCTATGCGCTGGATGACTCTGCTGCTTGCCGCCGCCGTCGGCATGTCCGTCCACGCGGACCAGCCCTCGGCCACCTTCTCGGGGTTCAATGACTGGCTGGGCTCCGAAACCCGCGGCGTGCGCATCGGCGCCGATGGCCGACTACGCTTAGCACCGAGTCTGCGGCGGGTGGGCCAGCTGCCCGAGGGCGTCATCTGGGCGGCCGTGTCCGACGGTTCCGGCGGCGCCTACCTGTCGGCCGGCACGGACGGGAAACTGTTCCATTACGTGGGCGGCCAGGTGAAGCCCCTGGGCCAGGTGAAGGGCGGCATCGTGTTCGCCCTGGCCCGCCTGGGCCAGGACCTGGTGGTGGCTCCCACAGGTGAAGGCAAGCTCTTCCGGGTGACGCCCTCCGGCGAGGTGAAGCCCTTCGCCGACATCGAGGCGCGCATCGTCTGGGCCCTGGCCGTTGAAGGGGACGCGGTGATCGTGGCCGGCGGCGCTGAAAAAGGCGCCGTACTGCTCCAGGCCCGGGAGGGTTCCAGCCGCCGCCTGGCGGAATTGAGCGATGAAACCGCCTTCACGGCCCTGACGCCGGATGGGCAGGGCGGCTGGTACCTGGGCAGCCATGGCCGGGGCCTGGTCCTGCGCTACAGCCGCCAGGGCGACCACCTGGAAACCCTCATGGACACGCCCTTCGAGGAAGTCCGCGCCTTGGCCGTGGCCGATGGCCAGCTCTACATCGGGGCCGACAACGGCCTCACCCCCAAGTTCAGCATGGGCCAGCTGGAACGGCGGGAAGGCTACCTCCAGGCTGACACCGCGACCACCGCCCGTTCCGCCGTGATCCGCCTGGACAAAGACCGGGTTCCGGAGACCCTTTGGCAGAGCACCCAGAGCCAGGTCTATGCGCTGACGGCCTGGAAGGGTCAGCTGCTGGTGGGCACGGGCAACCGTTCGCGCCTGTTCTCGATCCCCCTGGGCAAGGCCCGCGACACCGATTCCTTTGCCGTCGTCCAGGAACTGGGTACGGCCCAGGCCACCGCCTTCCTGCCTGCGGGCGGGGACCTGCTGGTGGTCGGTTCGAATCCCGCCGAACTGCACCTGCTCTCCGAGGCCCAGGCCACCGAGGGCACCCTGGAGTCCCGGATCCTCAAGGGGGCCCCCATTGCCGACTGGGGCCGAGCCTACCTGGATGCGGAAACACCCACAGGCACTAACGTGGAGTTGCAGCTCCGTACCGGCAGCACCGAGACACCCGATGCCACCTGGAGCAACTGGACGCCCCCGCTGCGCAGCGGGGAACGCCCCGCCTTGCCCCCCGCCCGCTTCGCCCAGTTCCGGCTGCGCCTCAGCAGCAGCCGGGGCGGTGCCACGCCCATCGTGGAGACGGTGAGCATTCATTGGGCGCACCGCAACTTGGCCCCGGTCTGGGAAGGGGTGGACAGCATGCCGCCGGGCCTCATCATCACCCGCACGGCACCGCCGGAGGACATCGGCATCGAGCGCGTCCCACTGGAGACACAGAAGCTGATCCCCGCCCTGGGCTACATGGGTGCCGAAAAACGCAGCTTCCGCCGAGGTGGCCAGAGCTTCGTGTTCCGGGTCAATGATCCCAACGGCGACACCCTTCAATACGCCATCCGACTGGTGCCCGACCGGGGCGCGCCCTTCCTGCTAGAAAAAGCCTGGAAAGAGAAGTTCTTCAGCTTCGATACCCTGCCGGTGCCCGATGGCCGCTACCGCCTGGAGGTGACCGCCTCGGACGCGCCCACGGCCCCCTTCAACGCCGTCCTCACCAGCACCTGGCGTACGGCCCCGTTCATGGTGGACCACACGCCACCCACCATTGCCGACCTGAGCGCCGTGGCAGAAGGCGAGGGCATCCGCGTGCGGTTCCTGGCCCGGGACGAGACCTCCCTGCTGAAGGAGGCCGCCATCAGCGCCGATGGCGAGCATTGGCTCCAGATCGTGCCCGAGGATCGCATTTTCGACCAGAAGGAGGAACGCTTTGACGTCCTGGTGCCCAAGGACACCGTGCGCGGTGATCGCATACTCGTGAGGGTGGTGGATCAGCATAACAACGAACAGACGGCTTCGGCCAGTCTCTCGGATGGCGTGAAGAAGCGTTAGGGGTCGGGACGGAATAACCTTGGTTGAATTCGCCAGTCCGTTACGGCCTCTTATGCCGTTCTCGCCCTTTTCGAGAAGGGTGGGTTTATTTCGACGGCTTATACCGAGTTGCGTTCGAAGCGAGAGAAAGGGCATTCACCGCCAAGCCGCCAAGAACGCCAAGAAAAGCAACAGGCAAACAACCCTGTAGGTCTTGGCGTCTTGGCGGTGATCTTTATCTTTGAATGCAAATCAGTATTAGATCCCGGGGGTCTCCAGAGCGCGGTTGAGCATCGCAAGCAGAGCCTTCATCTGATAGGGCTTTTGCAGGAAACCGACCCGATTCTCGATCTCCGCGGAATCGGGCGTACCCCCCCTTTGGAAAACCGCTGGTGAGAATGATCCGGGCTGTCGGGTCCAGGGCGAGAATGGCGCGCGCGGCGGTCTTCCCATCCATCCGCGGCATGGTCAGGTCCATCAGGACGATCTGATGCTGCCCGGGTGCTGGCGGTACGACTCCAGGGCCTGGACCCCGTCCATGGCCTCCAGAACAGTGAATCCCGCCTTGCGTAGCATGGCCCCTGTGGCTTGGAGGATTTCGGGTTCATCTTCGACCAAGATTACGGTCCCGCCCGGTGTCGGGCGCTTGGCCACGGGCGTTGAAGGGGCAGGTGCCTCCCTAACGGTGGCGCCTTCGGCCGGGAAGTAGAGGCAGAACTCGGCCCCTTGACCGGGCGCGCTCTGGATGCTGATGCCTGCATGGTGGGCCCGCAGGATGCCCAGCATGGCGGACATGCCCAGGCCCCGGCTCGAGAATTCCGTAGTGAAAAAGGGATCGAAGATGCGGGAGAGGATCTCCGGTGTCATGCCAGCGCCATTGTCCTTGACGCAAAGGATGACGTACCGACCTGGGGCGATGGGAGAACCCGGGTGCAGGACCGCAGCCTGGAGGGCATCGACCTCGACGGCTCGGGTGGCCAGCAGGATCTCGCCCTCGACGTCTCCGATGGCCTCGGACGCGTTGGTGACGAGGTTCATCATCACCTGCTGAAGGTGGGCCGGATCGGCCATGATCAGGGGCAGCCCCTCCGGGAATTCGAACCGGAGGTTGACCTTTTTTGAAATGGAGACCTTGAGCAGGCTGGCGATTTCCCTGGCCGCCTTGCCGAGGTCCATGGGCTTGACCACGAACATCCCCTTCCCCGAATAGGCCAGCAGCTGATGGGTCAGTTCAGCGGCTCGCAGGGCCGTGGCTTCCGCGTTTCGCAGGTAAGGAATGGCGGGGTTCCCTTCCGGAATATGGAGGGTCGCCAGACCGAGGTTGCCCAGCATGGCGGTGAACAGGTTGTTGAAGTCATGGGCGATGCCCCCGGCCAGCACGCCGAGGCTCTCCAGTTTCTGGGCCTGACGCAGGGCCTCCTCCAGGGTCAACCGTTCCGTGATGTTCTCGGAAATCCCCAACAGCAAGATGGGCGCGCCAGCCTCATCGAAAAGAGGCACCTTCCGAGTCTGCAGGGTTATCAGTCCCAGGGAGCGGGACAGAATCTGTTCGTTGGCGATGTCGAGGGTCTTCCCGGCCCGGATCACCTCCAGGTCCTTCTCCCGGAAGGAATCCACCTGGGTTTTGGGGAAGAAGTCACTATCCGTCTTGCCCAGCACATCTTCCTTACGGAGCCCGAAGATCTGCTCGCTGCGGGCATTCCAGAGAGTGAAGATGAAGCCCTTTTGGGGGTCTTTTCCGAAGATGGCCACCGGCAGACTCTCGATGACAGAATCAAGGAAGGCTTTGCTGTCGAGGATTTCATGGTTGGCCACCCGGAGTGGCTCGGTGGCCTGGGCTACCTGGCGGCGCAGGGACCCGTTCCACGCGGCCACAAGCAGGAGGGCCACACCCACGATGCCCAGGATCAGCAGTGCACGCCGGGCCAGCACCCGTCCTTCGCTGGCGTCGGGCTAAAGCCTGCCGAACCAGCTCGGGTAGATCTCGGCATAGCGGCCCGTTTGGTTGAGGATGGCGAGCCCGGTATTCAGGCGGGAGAGCAGATCGCCGTCCCCCATCTGGGTGACGAAACAGAGTTGCCGGGTGAAGAGGGGCCCGCCTGCAGGCTGGATGGCGAGGTGGGCTTGTTTCGCGATGACCATGCCCAGGAGCTGGGGAACCGCGGCGGCATCCCCTTCGCCGAGGGCCAGGCGTCGGAGGGTTTCCGGCTCCGAGGCCACGGCAAGCGCACGAACGCCCATTCCGGTCGCGCTGAAATAGTCGTGCATTTGGCTCTGCCGCTCCACCAGGACGGTGCGGCCCGGCAGATCGGCCTCGCCCTGGATCCTCCGGTCTCCGCGGCGCACAAAAAGGGTGTAGTGGACCACCATGTGAGGGGTCGAGAAGTCCGCGACAGCCTCCCGGGTTTTCGAATGCAGCATGCCGGCCAGCATGTCGAGGCGGCCTTCCCGAAAGGCGGTTAAGGTTGCGTCCCAGGAGTCCGCCTTGAACTCCAGCTCCAGATCCTCGACCTCGGCGACCGCCCGCAGCAGGTCGACGTCGTAACCCGCAGCCCGCCCCTGGAGATCCAAGTATTCGTAGGGGGGATAGTCCCGGTTGATGCCGACGATGACCTTCTTCCGCGTTGGGGCGGCGGAGGCGCAAAGGGCGGTCAGGCAGGCCACCAGTAGGATCTGGAAGGCACTGCGGACATGGGGTGTCACCAGGCGCTTGCGACCTTCACATCGGCTTGTGCCACTCCATGCCGTGTAGCCTCCAGTATCCCGCAACTTTCAGCTAGCCGAGGGTACTCCGAGGCTGGAGACACGCTGTCAGCAAGCTTCTACAGCCCCTTGAAGGCGGCGGTCCGCTTCTCCAGGAAGGCACCCATGCCCTCCTGCATGTCCTGGGTGGCGGCCAAAAGGCCGAATTGGGCGGCTTCGTAGAGGAGGCCCTGGTCCTGGGGCATCTCAAGGCCTTCGTTCACAGCAGCGAGGGCGCTGCGCAGGGCCAGGGGGCCTCGGGATAGGAGGGTTTTCGCCAGCTTCTCGGCGGCCGACTTAAGGTCGGCCTGGGGCACCACGCGGCTGACGAGGCCCATGCGGAGGGCATCGGCAGCGGGGGTCATCTCGCCGCTGAGGATCATGTCGAGGGCGACGCCCTTGCCCACGAGGCGGGGCAGGCGCTGGGTGCCCCCGTAGCCCGGGATGATGCCTAGGCTTACCTCGGGCAGGCCGAATCGCGCATTCTCGCTGGCGATGCGGATGTGGCAGGCCAGGGCCAGTTCGCAGCCGCCGCCCAGGGCAAAGCCGTTCACGGCGGCAATGACGGGCTTGGGCATGGCCTCGATGCGCTGGAACACCGCCTGGCCGCGCAGGGCCTGCACCCGCGCCCTGGCCGTGTCGAGGGACTTCAATTCGGCGATGTCGGCACCGGCGACGAACGCCTTCTCCCCGGCACCGGTGACCACCACGACCCCCACTTCGGCGTCCTGCTCCAGGCTGGCAAACACCCCTTCCAGCTCCTTCATCACCTCGTTGTTCAAGGCATTGAGCTTTTCGGGCCGGTTGAGGGTGACCCAGGCGATGCGGTCGGCTTTCTCGACGAGGACAAAGGACATGGGGGCTCCTGGTTTAGGATCATTGTAAGCAAAGGGCGCCAAACAACACTTGATGATGCCTCGATGAAGCCAGCCGGAGTGACCCATGTTCCATCCCCCGCACCCCGAGACCTACCGCGACCAGCTGCGCGCCTTCCTCCGCGAGGATTGGGGCACCCAGGACTGGACCACCGCTGCGGTGCCAGACCGGCCCATGACCGCCCGGGTCATCGCCAAGAGCGACCTGGTGCTGGCGGGCCTGCCGATGGCGGTTGAGATCCTGAAGCTCACCTGCGCGAGCCTCAAGGCCGAACTGCCCCGGAGCGATGGCCAACGGGTTCCGGCGGGCACCGAAGTTATGCAGCTGCGCGGCTCCAGTCACGGCATGCTGCTTGCCGAGCGGGTGATGCTAAACCTGCTCCAACGGCTGTCGGGCACAGCCACGCTCACGCGGAAGTTCGTGGATGCCATCGAGGGCACGGGAGCTCGCATCCTCGACACGCGCAAGACCACGCCGGGGCTCAAGCTACTGGAGAAGTACGCCGTGCGCTGCGGCGGCGGTGTGAACCACCGACTGACCCTGGGTGACGGCGTGCTGCTCAAGGAAAATCACCTGACTGCGGTGGGCGGCGTGCGTGCCGCAGTGGAGGCGGTGCGCCGAGTGGCTCCACTCCTGGTGAAAATCGAAGTGGAGGTGGAGACCTTGGGCCAGCTCAAGGCCTGTCTGGATCTGCCTGATGTGGATGGGGTGCTGCTGGACAACATGGCACTGGAGCAGATGCGCGAGGCCGTGGCCCTACGGGATCGCAGCGGGCGGCGCCTCTTTCTGGAAGCCAGTGGCAACCTGACCCTGGACCGGGCCCGGGCCGTGGCCGAAACCGGCGTGGACTTTCTCAGCGTGGGGGCACTCACGCACAGCGCGCCAGCGGTGGACCTCAGCCTGCGGATGGATTGATCGCCATTCCGCTTCGATTTGCAGCAGGTGGCGGAACGGACCTTACTTGAGCTCCAGCTTCCGAGCCTCCAGCAGGTGGCCAAGAGCTTTCTCCAGGGCCGTGACGGCCTTGGCGTAGTTGATCTGGGCCTGCAGTTCGTTGCCTTTGGCGGTATTGAGGTCGTTGAGCTTGGAAAGCACAAGGAAGTTGGTGCTCATGCCGTTCTCGAACTTCTTGCCTTCGGCTTCGAGATCCTTCTCCCGGAAGATGCGGGTCTTTCCCGCAGCGGCCACGCCCTTGGCGGAGGAGTCCTGGTTGCGGAAAGCCTGGCGCACTTCCAGCGTGATTCCCAGCTCCAGGTCACGCAGGCTCAGTTCGCTTTGGCGGCGGTTGGCGCGGGCCTGGGCCTGATTGCCCCGGGCGGCGCGGTTCTGGAGGGGCAGGGCGAACTGGAGGCCCACGGTGTAGCCGGGGTAGGCACCTTTGCTGAGGTCCTTGTTCACGGCGGAGAGACCTTCGGAGGGAACCTGTGAGGCCGCGTTGCCGTTGTAGGTGGCGAAGGCGTCCAGCTGGGGCAGGGTGCGGTTGTTGGCGGCGGTCTCCAGCACCTGCTTGGATTCCAGGTCGAGGCGGGCGCTCTTCAGTTCGATGCGGTTGGCCAAGGCCTGCTTTTCCGCGGCGGATTCGTCAATCGCAAGGGGTTGCACACTGGGACCATCGGCCAGTTCCAAGCCAGCGGGGCGTTCCGCGGAGGGGTACAGGGCGCGGATGAGGGCGTCTTTGGCGTTCAGCAACTGGGCTTCGGCGGCAATGATGTCTTGTTCGGACTGAGCGACGGTGGCTTCGGAGGAGGTCACCTCGATGGGCGCCAGGGTGCCCACGTCCACGCGGATCTTGTTCTCCTTGAGTTGCTTCTGCCCAAGGGAGAGGGCCTGCTGCTTGTTCTCCATGTTCCGCTGGGCATAGACCACATCCCAGTAAAGGGATTCGGTGCTGGCCACCAGGTCGATGATGGATTTTTGGAAACCGAGATCCGCGGCTTGGGCGCTCTTGCGGGCCACGATGAGGCGGTTTTCCGTGGCGTCCCGGCCGAAGTTCTTGAGCAGGCTCTGGGAGTAGGTCGCCGTGAAGCCCCCGTCATAGGGGTTCGTGGTGAAGGGGGTCTCGGGACTGCCGTTCACCGTGCCCTTGCTGAAGCGGTAGGTGGGGGCGTAGTTGAGGCTCAAGTTCCCGCCCCAACCAAAGGCCTTGGTGGACCCGACCGTGGCGTTCCGGCTAAAGGTCGTCGACTCGGAAGTGACGAGGGGGCCGCCGGGGAAGTTCTGGCCGCGGCTCGCATCCTGGATCTTGCTCAAGTTGAGACCGCCCGTGAGATTCCAGTCGAAGACGCCTTGCTCGATCTGCACACCGGCGCGGGTGAAGTCGCGCGTTTCGGCGGCGATCTGCACCTGCAGGTTGTTCTTCAGGGAAGTCTCGATGGCGTTCTGGAGGGTCAGCATCGTCTTGACCGGCTTGGCGGCATCGGCCTGCGGAGCTTCCTGTCCCACTAGGGAGAAAGCCATGAGCAGGGCCGGAAGAATCTGAGGACGCATCATCACCACTCCTTGAAAATCAAAAAGAACCGCCACGGGGACAGGCTGCCTACGGATGGGTCCAGGGGGCGGTTTAGAGTATCCCCGGGAAAGCAGGATGGCTCCCTCGTATGATGAGGGCAAGGTGTAATTCATCAAGCGTTGAAAAAGCCTACTTCAGGAGCTCTCGGGCGATGACCATGCGCTGAATCTCGCTGGTGCCTTCGTAGATCGTGGTGACGCGAACATCCCGGTAGAGGCGCTCCACCAGGTATTCGCGGGAATAGCCGTAGCCCCCGTGAATCTGCACGGCCCGGTCGCAAATCCAGACGGCGCTTTCCGTGGTGAAGAGCTTGGCGGTGGCGGCCTCCACGGTGCAGGACTTCCCGGCCTGCTTGAGCGAGGCGGCCCGGTAGACCAGGAGGCGGGCGGCCTGGAGGTGGGCCTCCATCTCAGCGAGGTAGGTCTGGATCATCTGGTGCTCGCCGATGGGCTTGCCGAAGGAAAAGCGCGTCTTGGCGTAGGCCAGGCTTTCATCCCGGGCCCGCTGGGCGATGCCCAGGGCCTGGGCCGCGATGCCTATACGGCCGCCGTCCAGGCCACCGAAGGCCACCTTGAGGCCATCCCCGGGCTTGCCGAGCATGGCGTCCTCGGGCACGAAGGCGTCCTCCAGGGCCACCATCACGGTCTTGCTAGAGCGCAGGCCCATCTTCTCCTCGGGGCGGCCCATGAGCACGCCGGGCTGGTCCGCGTCGAGGATGAAAGCGCTGATGCCCCGCTTTCCCTTGTCGGGGTCGGTGCGGGCCATGGTGACGAAGTACCGGCCCACCCCGCCGTTGGTGATCCAGGCCTTTGCGCCGTTCAGCTGCCAGCCGCCCTCCACCCGGGTGGCACGGGTCTTCAAGGCGGCGGCGTCGGAACCGGCATCGGGCTCGGTAAGCATGAACCCACCCAGCACCTCGCCGCTGGCCAGGGGCCTCAGGTACTTCTGCTTCTGGGCCTCGGTGCCGAAGGTCAGGATGGGCGCGCAGGCCACAGAGTTGTTCACGCTCATGGTCACGGCCACGGAGGCGTCCGCGTAGGCCACTTGTTCGAGCGCGAGGATGTAGCTCATGAAGTCCGCGCCCGCGCCCCCATAGGCTTCGGGCACGGTCATGCCTAGGAAGCCCATATCCCCAAGCTGTTTCAGGATGGCTTTGGGAAACTCGCTGCTGGCATCGCGGGCCGAGGCGCCGGGGTCGATCTCGGCCATGGCGAAGTCGCGCGCGGCATCGCGGATGGCGGACTGATCCTCGGTGAACTGGAGAAACATGGACACTCCGATGAATGCCCCAGGTTAGCAAGCGTCGGCGGGCTGGCCCCCCCGGACGGGACCACCCATGACGCGAATCACAGACCGCGGCTGAGGGCCCCATCCATGGGCAGGTTCACGCCGTTGAGGTAGGCGGCGGCGTCCGATAGCAGGAAGGCGGCGGCTTTTCCGACTTCCTCCACGGTGCCCAGCCGACCCTGGGGGATCGTGGCCAGGGTTTCAGCGGAAGCCTCATGACTATCCACGAACCCCGGCAACAGGCTGTTCATTCGGATGTTTTGGGCGGCGAAGCGCCGAGCGAACATCCGGGTGTAGGCCGCCACGGAGGCCCGCAGGGCGCTGGAGATGGGAAAGGCCAGGTTGGGTTCCAGGGCTGCCGCACTGGTGAGGTTCAAGAAGGCGCCGCCGCCCTGGCGGATCATCAGGGGCGTCACCCGCCGGGCGAGGCGCACCGTGGGCAGCAACAAAAGGTCGAGGCCCATGCGCCAGTCCTCGTCGCTGAGGTCGAGCAGGTCGCCCTTGGGCGGATGCCCGGTGTTCACCACGACCCCGTCGATGTGCCCATAGGTCGCCATTGCCGCATCCACCAAGCGGTCGAGGTCCTGCGGATTCGTCACAGAGCCCCGGATGGCCACGGCGCCCAGTTCCAGAGCCAGGGATTCTAGCTCTTCCGATCGGGCCAAGAGGGCCAGCTGCCAGCCTTGGGCATGAAGCTCGCGGGCGATGGCCGCGCCCATGCCCCGGGAGGCGGCGGTGACAAGGGCGACCTTGGGGCTCATACGCCGAGCTCCTTCCGCAGCAGCTTCAGTGCCGCCTTCGATCCTTCCCACTTCATCCGCTCATAGGCCTCGTCGGGGCCACACCATAGGTATTCGCTGTGCTCTGCGGGTTCGAGACGCACTTCCGCGTCCGGGAGCACTTCCATGGAAAAGCAGGTCTCGGTGTTGAAGCGCGGCTCGGCGTCGGGGAAGCGGACGATGGCGGGATCCACCCAGAAGCTGTGGGAGAGGCTTAGCGGGCGCAGGGTTCCCTGCAGCCCCGTCTCTTCCATGAGTTCGCGATGGGCGGCTTCTTCGTGGGTTTCTCCGGGCTCCAGCATGCCGGTGACGCTCTGCCACCAAAGGCCGTGGGCGGGCACGCGCAGCATCATGAGAATCTCAGGCCCGGTGGCACAACGGCGCCAGGTGAGGGCCGACACGCTGCGGCTGGGCTCCCGCACCGGCTGGAGATCGAGCGCGAGGCAGGTGGTCAGGTGGGCCTGGAGCCGGTGCGCTGCCTCTTCCCAAGTGGGGGCTGCCTCCCCCAGCAAGGAGGCCAGGCTGCACACGCCTTTGTCGGTGAAGCCGCAGGGCGTGATCCAGCGGAAGTGGTCGAGGTTGGGTCGCACGTTGAAGGCGATGCCGTGGGTGCTGATCCAGCGGCTGAGGTGCAGGCCGATGGCGCCCAGCTTCTCGACGCCGCGCGGCGTGTCCACCCAGATGCCGGGAGCCCCTTTCAGTCGTTGGGCCGTGACGCCGAAATCCGCCGCCGTGCGGATCATGGCTTCCTCCAGCCCGCGGACCAGCTTCCCCACGTCCTCGCGGCCACCGCGCAGGTTGCAGATCGGGTAGGCCACGATCTGTCCGGGACCGTGGTAGGTCACCTCGCCGCCGCGGTCCGTGCGGTGCACGCTTACGCCCTGGGATCCCAGGAAGTCGTCGGTCATGTGGATGTCGGCTGGCGTGGCGTTGCGGCCCAGAGTGAAGACGGGGTCGTGCTCCAGGATCACCAGCTGGTCCGGCCGGCTGTCCTCACTCACGTAGTGGGCAAGGGCCTTCTGCAACCGGAGGCCCGCGGGGTAGAACACCCTGCCGAAGCGGCGGAGCTGGGCGGGTCGGGGGTCGGAAAAGCCGTATTCAGACATGGGTCGAGTGTACTCGGAGGGCGGTGGTTCGCCCTCTGCCATCGGCCTCCGGTCAGCCAGGCTCCAATCGCAGTGCGGCGATCTAGGGCAGCCGGTCGTTCAGCAGCACCTTCTGGGTTTGGGCCTCGCGGTAGGCCCGGAGGCGGGCGCGGAGGGACTCGTCGGTGCCCGCGAGGATGGCGGTGGCGAACAGGGCCGCATTCACGGCGCCAGCCTTGCCGATGGCCATGGTGCCCACGCACACGCCCGCAGGCATCTGGACGATGGACAACAGCGAATCCAGGCCGTTCAGAGCTTTACTCTGGATGGGCACGCCCAGCACGGGCAGGTCGGTCTTGGCCGCGGCCATGCCCGGCAGGTGCGCGGCACCGGCGGCCCCAGCGATGATGACGCGCAAGCCGCGGCCCTCCGCCCGCTCGCAGTACTTGAACAGCTTGTCCGGTGTGCGGTGGGCGCTCACGACCTCCGCCTCGAAGGGAATGCCCAGTTCCTTCAGCGTCTCCGCCGTGTGTTCCATGGTTTCCCAGTCCGAGCGGGAACCCATAATGAGGCCAACAAGCGGTGCGTTCGTCATGACGTACCTCCAAACCCGTATTGCACAAAGAATTACCACCAAGACACCAAGACACCAAGAAAGACTCAAGCCGACGGTGGTGCCCGCACTGCTTCTTGCCTTGCTGCCTTACCGGTATCAACGGGGCTCTTAGGCGAGGCAAACAGACATTTCCTGGTGAATCCTTATCCTTCTGATCGGCCATCATGGATCCATGGCGAGTGTGATCGTAGTGGGTGGAGGGGCGGCGGGGCTGGTGGCGGCCTGGCGGGCGGCCTCGCTAGGGCATCGGGTGACGCTGCTGGAGGCCAACAACCGCCTGGGTGTGAAGCTTCGCATCAGTGGCGGGGGCAAGTGCAACATCACCCACGACGGTCCTCCCAAGGCAATTTTGGCGGCCTTTTCACGGGAGCAGGCGCGGTTCCTGCGACCCTCCCTGCACGCCTTCGACAACCGCGCCGTGCTGGACCTACTGCACCGGGAAGGCGTGGAGACCTACACCCGCGACAATGGCCGGGTCTTTCCCATGGACCGTCCGGGCAGTGCTACTGCCGTGGTGGAGGCCTTCGAGACCCTGGTGCGCCGAGCCGGTGTGGCGATCCGGACGGGCGCCCGGGTGACCGCGTTGGCGGGCCGCGCGCCGCATCTGGAGGGCGTGCTCGTGGAGGACGAGCGCCTGCACGCGGACGCCTTCATCCTTGCCAGCGGGGGCGCGAGCTATCCCGAAACCGGCACCCGCGGTGAAATCCTCGGCTGGCTGAAGGCCCTGGGCGCGCCGGTCCGGCCGTGGTTCCCGGCCCTGGCGCCGATCCCGCTCCATAAGCCTCGCCCCGACTGGGAAGGGGTATCTCTTCGGGGTGGCGAGCTGCGCCTGAGCGCGGGTGCCGAGGGTCGCCGCCTGGCTGCCTTCGCGGGCGACATCGTCTTCACCCGGGTTGGGATCAGCGGTCCAGCGGCCCTGGAATTGAGCCAGGGGACGGAACGCGCCCGGCGGGACGGAGCGGCCTGGCTGACCTACGCCACGAGCTTGGAACCGCCGGAAACCGTGGACGCGGCGCTTCAGATCGAGCAGCGCACGAATCCCCGTTTGCTGGCGGCCACCTGGACCCAGCGGCTCCTCCCGGAGCGGCTGGTGGAGCCCCTGCTGGCAGAGGTCGGCGTGCCGCGCACCCTCATGCTGAAGGAGCTGTCGAAGTCCGCCCGGAGGATGCTGGTGGCCCTGGTGACGGCCCTGCCCCTGGGCGAGCCCCAGACGGTGCCCTTGGCCCGGGGCGAGGTGGCTGCCGGGGGCGTGGACCTCGCGGTCGTGGATCCCCGCACCATGGCGCTGCGCGGCTGGGAGAATCTGCGCGTCTGCGGTGAACTGCTGGACCTCGATGGACCCGTAGGTGGCTACAACCTGCAGGCCGCCTTCAGCACAGGCTACGCAGCGGGCAACCTGGTTTGAAGACTCACGACACGGATTGAGATCACGAGTCTCTGCTTCCTCAGAAGTGCAAAAAAACGAATTGAATTGAAACCGCAGATGACGCCGATGGCGCAGATGTTGGGTTCAGCATCCCCCTTCCTCCATTCGCCATGAAGGGCTGTTGCGAAGAAGAGTAAGCAACTGACTCGAATGAGCCTGAGCCTCAACCCATGCGAATCTGTCCTATCTGCGCCTTCTGCGCCTTCTGCGTCATCTGCGGTTCAGCTCTAAATCCGTCCCGCGAGATCCACCACCAGCTCGCACAACCGCGCGGCGTAGCCGGTTTCGTTATCGTGCCAGCCGAAGACCTTCACGAAGCGCGGGCCCAGCATCCTAGTCAAGTCCAGGTCCATCACCACGCTTTCGGAACGCCCGGTGATGTCGCAGCTGACGGTGTGGGGATCGGCCAGGGCGACGAGCCCTTTCCAGCGTCCGGACGCCGCTGATGCATAGGCATTGCGCACGGAGCCGACGTTCGTGTCCCGACCCAGGGTGGCCACCAGGTCCACCAGATTCACGCTGAGGGTGGGCACCCGGAGGGCCACGCCATCGAAGCCCGGGGGCAGTTGGGGCATCACCCGGTGAAGGGCGCCGAAGGCGCTGGAGGTGGTGGGGATAATGCTCAGGAAGGCGGCGCGGCCGCGACGCCGGTCCTTGTGAGGCCGGTCCAGCAGGCGCTGATCGTTGGTGACCACGTGAACGGTGCTCATGCCTGCGTATTCAAGGCCGAAGGCCGCGTCCAGGATCTTCAGCATAGGTGCCGTCGCATGCGCCGTGCAGCTGGCGTTGGAAATCACGCGATGCCGCGCCGGATCCAGCTCGGCGCCGTTCACGGGGGCGATGATCGTGAGGTCCGCGTCGGGGCTGGGTGCGCTGATGACCACGTGGGAGACGCCGCTCTTGAAATGGCGCGCGGCATCCTCGCGGCGCGTGAAGCGGCCGCTGGCTTCCAGCACCAGCCGGGTGGCAGGGGGGAAGGGGATCTGCGCGGGGTCCGAGAGGTGGAACAGGGGCACCCGCCGGTCGCCCAGCAGGAGGTAGTCCTGCCCTGATTCCGTTGCGCCATCGATGGCCAGGTCGCTGGGCCCATGAACGGAATCGTGCCGGAGCAGGTGGACGAGCTGGTCGAGCGGGGCGGGATCGTTCACGGCACAGAGAAACTCCGGCAGTTGGGCGCCCAGCCTGCGCACCGCGAGGCGGCCGATTCGGCCAAGGCCGTTGAGGGCGATGCGTTTCATCGGCTAGATTCGCTCAAGGACGTGGAGGCAGAGGTCCTTCATCCTGGCCGCATACCCGAATTCATTGTCGTACCAGCCGAAGGTCTTGACGAGCCTGGGCCCAAGCACCTTGGTGAGAAAGGGGTCATAGAGAAAACTGGCGCTGCTTCCCACCAGGTCGGTGCTCACGAGTTCGGCCTCCAGTACTTCGAGGTAGGGGGCGAGGGGGCCCGCCTCGGTGGCCTTCTGGAAGGCCATGTGAAGGGCGTCCAGGCTGACGTCGGCCCTGAGGATCGCGGTGAGGTCCACGATGCTGACATCGGGCGTGGGCACCCGTACGGCGAGGCCATCGAGCTTCCCCTTGAGGTGAGGGAGCACCAGGTCGATGGTCCGGGCGGCGCCGGTGCTGGTGGGGATCATGCTCAGGGCGGCGGCCCGGGCGCGGCGCGGGTCCGGGTGGGGCAGGTCGAGGATGCGCTGGTCGTTGGTATAACTGTGGATGGCCGTCACGAAGCCGAACTCAAGGCCGAAGGCATCATCGAGCACCTTCACCATGGGGGCGAGGCAGTTGGAGGTGCCGCTGGCGTTGGAGATGATCCGATCCTTCGTGAGATCCAGCGCGCCTTCGTTCACACCCATGACCACGGTGCGGTCGGCATCCTCAGCGGGGGCGCTGATCAGGACGTGGCTGACCCCACCCTGGAGGTGGGCGGCGGCCTGGGCTCGCTGGGTGAACCGACCGGTACACTCGAGGACCACCTGGGCTCCCAGGGCGCCGAAGGGAAGAAGTTGCGGGTCCGGCTCGGTGCAGACCCGGATGCGGCGGCCATCCAGAACCAGGTAGGCGCCGTCGGCGGCCACGGGGAAATCCGCCCGGCCGTGCACCGAGTCGTACTTCATCAGATGGGCCAGGGTGGCGGCGTCGGCGAGGTCGTTCACGGCCACCACCTGCACGTGCGGAACCTTCAGCAGGTGCCGCAACACCAGCCGTCCGATCCGTCCCAGGCCGTTGATGGCCACCTTCTTCATGGCGTTCTCCGAACCTTTGTTGTACCGGTCCGTCCGGATCCTGTCGAAGAAAAAGCCCGGCGGGCTACCGGGCTTTGACACTTGGACAAGTAAAAATTCAGCTGGCCAGGCTCGCGCGGTGGAGTCGGGTGGGTGGGGCTTCGAGCTTCTTGGCCAGGGTGTTGCGGTGGATGCCCAGTTCCCGGGCAGCCGCGCTATGGTTGCCCTCATGGGCCGTCAGCACCTCCTCCAGGTAGACCCGTTCAAATTCGCGCCGGGCCATCTCCAAGGGGATGCCGCCACGCACCATCTCGGCCACGAGCATTCGCAGCTTTTCGCGCATTTCAGGTTCTCCAATATCCGTATCGGGAGAACGAAGGTAGCACCGCAATCACTCAAGGGAAAGCCCCGTGACAACATTCAAACGGGAGCGCAGAATGTGGAAAAGTGTGTGGAATGACTGTGCATGCTGCGGGGGATATAATGCGCAAAACCAAACTTGTGATGACCTTGGGACCAGCCTTGATGGTGGGCGATCGTCTGCGGGAAGCACTGAAAGAGGCTGATGCTGTTCGAATAAATGCCAGCCACGGGGATCCGGAATCCCGGGTGGTGGCCCTGGAAAGGGTCCGGGCGCTGGCCGTGGAACTCGGCCGTTCAATTCCAGTGTTCCTCGACTTGCAGGGACCCAAGTGGCGCATCGGTTTGCTGGACGCGCCGTTGGATCTGGCCGAGGGCAGCGAGGGAGTCTTCTACCGGCCCGAAGACCCGGTGCCCCAGGGATATGCCTGGGCGGCACCCCTGCCGCATCCGGAACTCTTCGAGGGCGCCGAACTGGGACAGCAATGGCTCTTGGATGATGGTGCCCTCACCGTGAAGATTCTCGCCAAGGGCGTGGATCTGCTCAAGGCCGAGGTGGTGGTAGGGGGGCCGCTCAAGGCGCGGAAGGGTATCCATCCCATCGGCATGGATCTCGCCATGGACCCCCTCACCGAGAAGGATCACATTGACATCCGCTGGGGCGTGGAACACGACGTGGATCTCTTCGCCCAGAGCTTTGTGCGCCGGGCCTCCGATGTCCAGCAGCTGCAGGCCATCATCCATCACCTGGGCGGCACCCAGCCCATCATCGCCAAGATTGAGCACCCCACGGCCCTCGCGCATCTGGGGGAGATCCTGGACGTGTCCTGGGGTGTGATGGTGGCCCGCGGAGATCTGGGGGTGGAACTGGGCGTGGAGCGCGTCCCGGGGCTCCAGAAGCAGATCATCCGGGCCGCGCGGCTCGCCTTGAAGCCCGTGATCACGGCCACCCAAATGCTGGAGAGCATGATCGAACACGCCCAGCCCACCCGGGCCGAGGCCAGCGACGTGGCCAACGCCATTTGGGATGGTACGGACGCGGTAATGCTGAGCGCGGAAAGCGCCTCCGGTGCCCACCCCGTGGCGGCCGTACAGTGGCTGGCCCGTATCGCCACCGAGGCCGACGCCAACGTCAAGCAGCGCACCCTCACCCTGCCGGATGAACTGGCGGAGCAGGTGCTGGCCCGCACGGACATTTCCGTGGCCTTCGCAGCCTGTCGCACGGCGGACGAGATCCATGCCCGCTGGATCGTGGCCTTCACCGAAGGGGGCGGCACGGCCCGCATGGTCAGCCGCCTTGCCGGACGAACGCCCGTGCTGGCTGCGACCCTGTACGAACGCACCGCCCGGCGCATGGGTCTGCTGCGCGGGGTGACCGCGCTCATTATCCCCCGCGTGGACAGCACGGATGAGATGGTGGAAGTGGTCCGGGCGCTGCTCATCGCCAAGCATCAGGCTGGGAGCTTCGACCGCGTGGTGATGACCATGGGCCTGCCCTTGTGGAAGACCGGTACCACCAACACCATGAAAGTTATGACCTTCTAGGAGCTCCCATGGGCCTCACGCGACCACTCCCGGGCGAATACGCCGAGGGCTATGCGCCCTACTTCACCACCGCCCCGGAGGGCGATCCGCTTCTGCTGCTGCAGGCGCAGATGGGTGAGGTGGTGGATCTCTTCACAGGGCTTTCAGAAGCCCAGGGCGCCTACCGCTATGCTCCGGGGAAGTGGAGCCTCAAGGACCTGATCCAGCACCTTAGCGACGCCGAACGCATCTTCGACTACCGGTGCCTGCGCATTGGTCGGGGCGATGCCACCCCGCTGCCAGGCTTCGACGAGAATGCATACGCCCTCGCGGCCCGGGCAGACGACCGCCCGATCGCCGCGCTGCTGGGCGATTTCCACGCGGCCCGCGAGGCCAGTCTCGCCCTGTTTTACAGCCTGCCGGAGGCGGTCTGGGGGCAGCAAGGCACGACCAATGGCCGGCCCCTCACCGCCCGGTGCATCCCCTATATCTGCCTCGGTCATGTGGCCCACCACCTGAATGTCATCCGGGAGCGCTACTTGCCTGGGCTGAAATAGGATTCCCAGTCGCGGAACGCCGCCGTGAGTTTGTCCAGCTGGGCCGTTTCCGTGGTGCGGAAGCGGCTGACCAGCTTCCACCCCTGGGCCACCTTCTGGTAGCGGTGCAGCCAAAGGAATGGGCCGTCCCAGTCTCCTTCAGGATCCGTCTTCGTCTTCACGAGGAAGGCCACCGTGGTCCAGGGACCTCGGGCCAGGAAACAACGTCCCAGTTCCTGGATGCCAGACTCCTCGTCGGAATCCAGCACCAGATCGTCGAGATCGTGGATGATCATGGGAACACCTCGGGCATGCGGCCCATCGTACTCCCCGGAGGCGCTCGGATGGAAAAGCTGATGGGATTCGTGGGCGCCACAGTGGGAAGCCTGGTGGGCTGGTACCTGGGCGCCCTGGTCGGTTTCACCACGGGTATGCTCCTTAGCATCGTGGGCACGGCTGTCGGGCTTTGGCTGGGGCGGTGGGTGATGCAACGGTGGCTGGAAGGCTGATTCGTTTGGAGTGAACCCCCTCTCCATGGTTCCATTCCAGTCATGCGCATCGAATGCATCGCCATTGGCACCGAGCTCCTCACCACGCGGCGCATCGACACCAACTCCGTGTGGCTGGGCGAACGGTTGGCCTCCCTGGGGCTAGGCTTCCACCGCAAGACGGCCGTGGGGGACATTCGCAGGGACCTGGCCGAACTCTGCCGTGAGGCGCTGACGCGTTCGGATCTCATCATCACCACCGGCGGCCTGGGGCCGACCTTTGACGATTTCACCAAGGAAATATTCGCTGAAATCCTTGGGGCAGACCTCGTGGAAGACACCCGTTGTCGGGCCGACATGGTGGCCTTCTACGCCGCCCGTAACCGCGTACCGCCCCAGGTGAACTTCAAACAGGCCCTCATCCCAGCCGGGGCCGAGCCGCTCCGGAACCCCGTGGGAACCGCCCCCGGCGTCTGGTGGCAGGACCCTCCAGGGCATCGCGGCGTGCGGATCGCGATGCTGCCCGGCGTGCCCCGGGAAATGAAACGCATGTGGGAAGAGGGGGTGGAGCCGCGCCTGTTGCCTCTCGCGGGAAGGGGGGTGCATACGCTGCGGATGGTGGTGGCCGGTGTCCCCGAGAGCAACCTGGACGAGCGCACCCGCGAGGTCCGGGAGCGGCATGGCCACCTCGACTGGACCATCCTCGCCAACCTCACCCAGGTGGAATTGCTGGCCCGAGGCCCGGATCCCGCGGAGTTGGAGGCCGCCCGGGCGGACTTCGAACCTGTCCTGGGCGCTGATCTGGTCTCGGTTGGCGACGGGAACCTGGAGGATGCCGTGCTGGAGGCCCTCAAGCTGCGGGGGGAGACCTTGGCCGTGGCCGAAAGCATGTCCGGTGGGCTGTTGGCCTCGCGGCTCACGGCCATTCCCGGTGCCAGCGAAGCCTTTCTGGGGGGGGCCACGGTCTACACCGTGAGGGCTAAGGCGGCGCTGCTCGGCTTGGACCCTGCATGGCTCGAAACGGTGGGTACGGTGTCGGCAGCCTGCGCTGCGGCCCTGGCCGACGCCGTGCGGCGGCGCCTGGGTGCCACTTGGGCCTTGGGCATCTGCGGGAATGCCGGACCGGGCGCCGAAGGAGGCGCCCCTGTGGGTACGGTGTTCCTCGCCCTCGCCGGTCCCACCGGCACGGAGGTCAGGTCCCCCACGCTGGTCGGTGACCGGGCGGAAGTACAACTCCGCAGCACGGCCCTGGCCCTCGACCTGCTGCGGCGAGCGATGGCCTCCGCCCGCTGATACACTGCGTCCATGCTCTCTGCCGATCCGAAATCCCTGATCCTCTGGTGCCTCGCGGCCTTTATCTGTGGCAGCATCCCCTTTGGTTTGGTCTTGGTGAAACTGGCCGGGAAAGGCGATGTCCGGGCCCACGGCAGCGGCAACATCGGCGCCACCAACGTTGTCCGCGTGGGCGGCAAGGCCCTGGGCATCGTCACGCTGCTTCTCGACATTCTGAAGGGCTTCCTGCCGGTGTTCCTAGCGAAAAAACTGGGTGTGGGCTCCGACCTGCTGGCCCTCATGGCCCTGGCGGCGGTGCTGGGCCATGCCTTCACGCCCTGGCTGAAGTTCCAGGGCGGCAAAGGGGTCGCGACGGCCCTGGGTGTCCTTCTCGCCGTGGATGTCCAGCTGATGATCGTGCCGATGGGGATCTTCCTCTTTGCCCTCTGGCTCACGCGGTACGTGAGCCTCGGCAGCATCCTGGCCGCGGCCATGGTGCCCGTGCAACTACTGCGGGGTGCCTGGGCTTTCTCCTGGGGAGCCACGATGAGCAGGAACATGGGCCCCATCCTGCCTTGGTTGGCCCTGGCAATCCTGGTGATCTGGAAGCACCGCGAGAACATCAAGCGCCTGCAGGACGGCACCGAATCCAAGCTCTGGGGCGCTAAGAAGGAGCCCGCCAATGGCTAGGGCTGACATCGGTGTCTTCGGTTCCGGCGCCTGGGGCACGGCCCTCGCTATCACCTGGGCCCGGGCGGGCGCGAAGGTGGCGCTGTGGGGGAGCTTTCCCGAGGAGATGGCCCTCATGGCCGCCACGCGGCGGCACCTGCGCCTGAAGGATGTCACCTTCCCGGAGGCCCTCCAGACCTCCAACGACCCCGTCGAGGCCCTGGCCGCACCGCTCTGGATCTCCGCCATGCCCACCCAGGTGACGCCCGAGGCCTGGCGCGGCCTGCGGCCCCAGGCGGCCAAAGCACCCGAACTGGTGATCCATGTCAGCAAGGGCATCCTCCAGAGCACTCACGAGACCCTCAGTCAAGCGCTGACGGGGGTGCTGGACGTGCCCGTGGGCGCGCTGTCCGGACCCACTTTCGCCGACGAGGTCTCCCGGGGCGTACCCTCCGCCATCGTGCTGGCCCTTCCCTTGACGGTCTCCAAGGACCGGGCCAAGACCCTCCAGACCCAGCTCTCCTCGGAGACGCTGCGCATCTACCTCAGCCGCGACGTGGTGGGCACGGAACTCTGCGGCGCCTTGAAGAACGTCCTCGCCATCGCCGCCGGCCTGGTGGACGGCCTTGGCTTGGGCTACAACGCCCGCGCGGCCCTCATCACCCGGGGCCTGGCCGAGATGTCCCGGCTCGTGGAGGTGCTGGGCGGCCAGCCGTCCACCGTGATGGGCCTGGCCGGTATGGGCGACCTGCTGCTCACGGCCACAGGGCCCCAGAGCCGCAATCGCACCTTTGGCGAACTGGTGGGGAAGGGCAGCAGCGTGGACGCCGCCCGGGACGCCCTGGGGGGCCAGGTGATCGAAGGTATGTTTACCACCGATGCCGCCCTGGCCCTGGCCAAGGCGCATGGTCTCGACCTGCCCATTGCCGCTGAGGTGCAGCGACTCCTGAACGGGGAGTCCCCCCAGGAGGCCGTCCGCCGCCTGATGACGCGGTCCCTGAAGTCCGAATAGATCGGGAGGTCCCATGGCCGAAGCCTACCGTTTTCGCGTGAACCAGCATGGTCCGGCGGGATCCCCGGTTCGTGAAGCCTTTGTGCCTGGGGATCCCCGGCCAGGATGGGTGCGCCTCGAACTGCGGGCCATGGCCCTCAACCATCTGGATCTCTGGACCACCTTTGGGCTGCCGGGTTACCCCCTGCCTCTGCCGCTGACGCCGGGCTGTGACGGTGCAGGTGTTGTGGCGGCCATGGGCGAGGGCACGGTCCTGCCCCCCGGCGTGGAACCGGGCGGCAGCGTGATGATCGCGCCGGGCCTCAGCTGCGGGGTTTGTCCGGCCTGCCTACGCGGCGACGACATGCTCTGCCCAGCCTACGGCGTGGTGGGCCACGCCAGCGATGGGACGGCCGCCACGCATGTGCTGGTCCCCGCGGCGAACCTCCTGCCCATCCCCGGTAACTGGAGCTTTGAGCAGGCGGCAGCCTTTCCCCTGGTCTTCCTTACGGCCTGGGAGATGCTCGTCCACAAGGCGGCGCTGCGACCCGGCGAGACGGTCCTGGTCTGGGGCGGGGGCAGCGGCGTGGGGAGCGCGGCCATCCAGCTGGTGAAGGCCCTGGGCGCCCAGGCCATCGCCGTGGTGGGCAGCGAGGCCAAGGCCATACGGTGTTGGGAACTGGGAGCTGAGCACGTGATCGTCCGTGGGGACCTGAAGGCGCTGTCGGCCAAGGTGCGCGAGCTGACGGGCAAGCGGGGCGTGGACGTGGTGTTTGAGCACACCGGAGCCGCCACCTGGGGTACCAGCCTCGCCGTCTGCACCCGGGGTGGCCGCATCGTCACCTGCGGCGCCACCACGGGCCGGGAGACCAGCTTCGATTTGCGCATGCTCTTCGCCAAGCAGCTTCAGATCCGCGGCTCCTACATGGGGCGCCGGGAGCACCTCTGGACCTTGCTCTCCCTGTTGCAGCGGAATTCCACCAATCCGCCCTTTCGGCCGGTCATCGACAAGGTGTTCGACCTGGCGGAATACCCCGAGGCCCAGCTCCACCTGGAGGCAGGCCAGGGCTTTGGCAAGGTGGTGTGCCGGATTTCCTGAGGCTGCCGTACCGCCGTTCTGGATGGCCACCCACCGGGTGGGCGGCAGTCCCCTGCTGCGCCTTGGCTCGCAAGCGGCTAAACTGAAACGTTTGTGTAAGGAGTCCTCGTGAAAGTTCTGATTCTTGGTGTCAACGGTTTCATCGGTTCCCATCTGGTGGACCGCATCATGGCGGACACGGAATGGGAGGTCTATGGTCTGGACCTGGGCGCACATAAGGTGGCCGACCACCTGGAGAACCCCCGGTTCCACTTCGTGGAAGGCGACGTAACCATTTCCAAGGAGTGGATCGAGTACCACATCAAGAAGTGCGACGTGGTCCTGCCCCTGGTGGCCATTGCCACGCCGAAGATCTACGTGACCGACCCCCTCCGGGTGTTCGAGCTGGACTTTGAGGAGAACCTCCGCGTGGTCCGGCAGTGCGTGAAGTACAAGAAGCGGGTCGTGTTTCCCAGTACCTCCGAGGTCTACGGCATGTGTCCGGACGCCGAGTTCGACGAGTACGACTCGCCGCTGGTGACGGGCCCCATCCCCATGAACCGGTGGATCTACAGCACTAGCAAGCAGCTCCTTGACCGGGTGATCTGGGCCTACGGGTTCCAGCAGGGCCTCCGCTTCACCCTCTTCCGCCCCTTCAACTGGATGGGCCCCAAGCTCGACAGCCTGAACACCGCCAAGGAAGGCAGCAGCCGCCTGGTGACCCAGTTCAGCTGGAACCTTTTCAACGGCGAGCCCCTGAACCTGGTGGACGGCGGCACGGCCCGCCGCTGCTTCATGGATGTGGAGGACGCCATGGACGGGCTGATGTCCATCCTGCGCAACGAGGGCGGTAAGGCCGACGGCCAGATCTTCAACATCGGCAACCCCGAGAACGATTTTAGTGTCCGCGAGATTGCCGAGATGATGATCGCCCTCTGGAAGGACCACCCCTTCCGCATCGAGCGCGGCATCCCCGAGGGCCGCATGGTCGAGACCGGCAGCGGCGAGTTCTACGGCAAGGGCTACCAGGACGTGGCTCGTCGCACCCCCAGCATCAAGCGCATCCAGGCAGCCTTCGGCTTTCAGCCCAAGGTCTCCATGAACAATTCCCTGAAGAAGACCCTCGACTTCTTCGTGGAAGAGCACAAGGCGCAGGAGAAGGTCGTCGAGACCGAGAATTAGGTCCTGAGCCTCGCTGAGATAGAAATGGCTGGCGCCATTTCCGTGGAAGAGCATTGCTCGGTACCAGCCGTGGTTCCCGTTAGCCTAGTGGCATGACGCGCCGCGAACGCTCCACCCTCCTCGCCCTCTGGTTTTTCCTGGGCCTGCTGCCCCTTCTGGTCCGTCCACTCTGGGAGCCAGACGAGGGCCGCTATGCGGAGATTCCCCGGGAGATGGTGGCCACGGGGGACTGGCTGACGCCGCACCTGAATGGGGTGCTCTACTTCGAGAAGCCGCCCCTGCAGTACTGGCTGTCGGCCATCAGCATGAAGCTGTTCGGGCTGAATGGTGCCGCGGCCCGGCTGCCCTTGGCTTTGGCCTCCGGGCTCATGATCTGGGCGGCCTGGCGGCTCGCCAAGCGCCTGGGTGCGCGGGAGCCGCTGTGGGCGCCCTTCATGGCCGCGACGGGCCTGCTGGCTTTCCTGTCGGGCCAGATCCTCACGCTGGATGCCCTGTTCAGCGCCTTTTTGGTGGCAGCCCTCGCCGCATTCGTGGAGGCCGTAGCCCGGCGTCGTGAGGGTCGGCCCGTTCTAGGCTGGACCCTGACCACCTTTGTCCTGCTGGCGGGCGCCATGCTCACCAAGGGCTTGGCGCAGGTGGTCCTCATGGGCGGCATCCTCCTCTTCTCGCTGGTCTTCACCTGGAAGGACGCGGACCTGCGTCGAGCGGTCCTCCGCACGGCCCTGGATCCCCTCGGCTGGCTGGTCTATCTGGTCCTGGTGGTACCCTGGTTCTGGGCTGTGAACCGCATGAACCCCGGCCATGCCCAGTTCTTCTTCATCCACGAACATTTCACGCGTTTCCTCACCCATGAGCACGCTCGCCAGGGCTCCAACAACTGGCTGCTGGACAAGCTCTACTTCGTGGGGATCCTCGCCCTGGGTCTGCTGCCTTGGCTGACGGCCACTGTCGTCGGATTGAAGCGGAGCTGGGGTTTCCTGAAGGGCAGGGGGCCGCAGGGCCAGGACCATCTCGGGCGCTGGATCGTTGGGACCACGGTCCTGGCTTTCCTCTGGCCCCTGGTCTTCTTCAGCGTCTCCGGCTCCAAACTACCGCCCTACATCCTGCCCGCGATCGTCCCACTTGCCGTTCTTGCCTGCGCCTTCGAGCGACAGGGCGAGGAAACGATGGCTCTCCGTCGCCTGGGGAAGGAACTGCTGCTGCTCGGCGGGATCTTCCTGCTGGCGGCGGCCCTCTTCCGCAAGGACCTGGGTGGAGTGGGTTGGATGCTGGCCCTGGGCGCAGGGTTCGCCGGGCTGGGCCTTTGGGCGCAGTGGCCCAAGGGTCTCAGTGGCCCTCGCTTGAAGGTCGCCCTGGGCTCCGCGTTGTGGCTGCTGGTGCTGGCGGCCCAGGCCGCTGCGGGCCCAGGCAAGTCCGTGGCCGACCTGGTGCGGCAGTCGCCCCCGGACGCCCAGTGGATCAGCTACGGCACCTACTTTCAGACCCTCACCTTCTATGCGCGCACCCGGGCCGTGGTGGTGGCGGGGTCTGGTGAACTGGCCTATGGCCGCGACCGCCTGGGTACCGAAGCCTCGCGCTGGTTTGAGGAAAACCCGGCGACCCTGGGCGAGGTGGCCGATCGCCTCAAGACCGAAGCGCCGGGTCGACCCGTCCTGGTAATGGCCAAGGCCTCCAGTTGGAAGGCCCTGGATGCCGCGGAGAAGGCCCGGTGGGAGGAAGTGGCCGGAAACCCGATGGCGGTGGTGGCCAGGCGCAGGTAGCCGGGAGAGCCGTTTCGGCGCCTACTTTTTCACGGCCGCTTTGACCCCGTGCGCGGCCTCCTTGGCCCCTTTCGCCACACCCTTGCCGGCGGTCTTGGCGCCCCGGCCCACCGCCTTGCCGCCGTCCCTGGCCGCATGTCCGACAGCCAGACCGCCCTTCTTGAATCCCTGGCCGATCTCCTTGCCGGCCTGCTTGATGTCCTCCTTGGGTCCGTCAAACGGCGTGGCCAGGAGCAGGAGGCTGAGGAGGATGGGAGTCATCCGTCCATTGTATCCCGCTGGGTAGGCCAGGGTCTTCTGAGGGAAGATGGAGGGATGGACTTACCGCCGCCCCAGCCGCCTTCCCGTTTCAGCCTCCCAGGCTGGCTGCGTGCGCACCTGCCCGAGCTGCTCTTCGCCGTCCTGCTGCTGGCGGTGTTGCCCATGCGCGACCTCTGGGCGCCGGACGAGCCGGACTTCGCCCAGTGCGTGAAGGAGATGCGCCTGCGTGGCGACTGGCTGCTGCCCTACCTGAACGGCGTGCCCTACAGCGAGAAGCCGATCCTCTACTACTGGGTGATGAAGGCCTCCTCGGTGGTGTTCGACACGTTGACCGGGGGGCTCGGTTTCACTCAGGGTGTGGCGGCCTGGGCCCTGCGCCTCCCCTCGGTGTTCGCGGCCGTGGCCTTCCTGGCGGCCTTCCGCCGCTGGGCCGCGCGCTTCCTGGCGCCGGGCACGGCCGAGCCCGCGGCTTTGATCCTTGCCACCACGCCCCTCTGGTTCTGGCAGAGCCAATATATCCAGATCGATCTGCTCTTCTCAGCCCTGCTGGCCTGGAGCTGGCTCTGCTGGCTGGGCGGGTATCTACTGCTGAGAGGGCAGGTCGAAGATGCGTCCCCGGTCGAGCCTCGGCGCTGGTTTCTGCACGCCTACTTCTGGCTGGCCCTGGCCTTCCTCGCCAAGGGTCCTCTGGCGCCCGTGCTCTCCCTGCTGGTACTGGCGGCTTTCCTCCTCTGGCAGCGGGATTGGCTCGTGCTGCGCCGGGTGAACATCCTCGCGGGCTTGGGCATCACCCTGCTCCTCGTCGCGCCTTGGTACGTAGCCGCGGGCCTGAAGGGCGGGGCGCATTACGCCTACGAGCTGATCATCTTCCAGAACGTCGAGCGGGCCACGAAAGCCTGGGACCACCTCCAGCCCTGGTGGAAGTACGGCGAGTACCTCCTGGGCGATTTCTTCCCCTGGGTGCTGCTGTTGCCCGCGCTGGTCTTTCATCTTCGCAGGGAACACCGTTTGGGGGATCCCGCAAAACGGTTCCTGTTGCTGGCCTTCCTGGTCCCCTTCCTCTTCCTGAGCGCGGTGCAGAGCAAGCAGGGCAAGTACCTTCTGATGGCTTATCCCTTCCTGGCGTTACTACTGGCGGACCTGTTCCGTCATGCCGGACCCTCTTCCCGCACTCGGCGCCTCGGCAGCCTGCTCGCGGGGGGGCTGGCGCTGCCCAATTTTGTACTGGTTGCCCTAGCCCTGGGTGCGGGCGGCGCCAAGCTCCAGGCCCAGCTTGCGCCCTTCCTCGGTCCCGTGCGCCTCATGGCCCTGGCCATGGGTTGTGGACTCCTGCTCGTCCTCGACAAGGTAGTCCGTGGGAACGCGACCCGACTGGTCCCCGCTACGGCCCTGGCCCTGGGCCTGCTCTATCTGGTGGGCGGGACCTGGGGCTTCCGGCTGCTGGATCCCCAGAAGAACTACCGTCGTTGGACAGCCGCTGTCCAACCTCTGATCCAGGGCCGAGAAGTCTTCTACTGGCAGACCATCCGCAGCGGCGTCATGGTCTACACAGACCACCTCATGCCCGAGTTGCGCAGCGCCGAGGCCCTGGAGCGCATGGAACCCGAGGCCCGCCTGGTGGCCCAGCGCGGCGAGTGGGAGCAGAACGCCTCGGGTCTGACTCCGGCTCTGCGCGCCCGCTTCGAAGTGCTTTTGGCCGTGCCCACGGGCGGGGGCGAGATCTTGCTGCTGAAGAAGAAACCTGTCTGATGTGTGATCCGGAGATTCCATGAGCCCCAATCTGAAAGCCATTCCCCTCATCGTGCTGGGCGTGCTGCTCAACGCCGCCGCGCAGATCTGCCTGAAGAAGGGCCTCCAGGCTGCCGGGGGCATGCAGCTCGCGACTGGCCCACTGGTGCGGCTGATGCTCGAACCCTGGGTCATCGCGGGCCTGGCCTGCTACGCCGTGAGCGTGGTTGTGTGGCTGGGCGCTCTGTCCATGGTGCAGGTGAACTACGCCTACCCCTTCCTCGCCCTCGGCTTCATCGCCAACGCCCTCATGGCCCGCGCCTTCCTCGGCGAAGCCATGACCCCCATGCGCTGGGTGGCGCTGGGCGTCATCGTGGTCGGCGTGGGCTTGCAGGCACTGAGTGGGCGGGGGCAGTGAAAGGAAAGTTGAAACCGCAGAGGGCGCAGATCAAATAGGAATTGCCTGCGAGCATCTGCGTCATCTGCGGTTCAAAATTCCTTGCTTCCCGTTTGTACGACCCTAGAACCTGAACCGGGCTTCGAGCGCGTAACTGGGCGGGGCGGCGGGATAGCCGTCGATGACGTAGGCGTCATTCTGACCCTCCCTGAGTTTGGCTACCCATTGGGCAGGATCCGTCCGGGGTTGGGTCAGATGCTCGCCCCGCAGGATGAAGGTCCAGTGGCGACCGGCTTTCACGGTGGCGGACATACCGACGTCCCGATAGTCCACCTGGGTGGGTCGGACGATGGGTGGGAGGCCATTGGCGGACGCGCGGCCTTCGCCCTCGCCGTAGGACGAATACTGATGGCCCTGGAGGGTGTAGTGGATTTCCGTCTGCACCTGGCCCCAGCCCAGGAACCCCTTCAGGCCGTGGGCGGAGAAGGGGCGTCGCTCCGTGGCCGCGGTGCGGTACTGCTGACCGTCAGGGGCATTGAGGTCCCGGGCTTCCTGGGCCCGGACAAAGGCCTCCAGGCCCAGTTTCTTCGCCTCGTGCCAGCCGAAGGCGGCATCGGTTCCCCGCACCCGCACCCGGTCCTGGTTCACATAGGCCGGGCCAGCGGCTCCGATGAGGTCCTTGCCGGTCTGTTGCTGGCTTTCGATCTTGCCGTATTAGTTGCCCTTGCCCCAGCCGAGCCCGATCTGCAAGGAGGTGCTCTGCTCCATGCGGAGGGGCGCCGCGAGGGGCGCCTGGCCATTGCGCAGTTGCTGGAGGAGGGCCGGCGCCGTGCGACCGCCCCCGCCTGCGGCATAGAGCCGGAGCCCGCCACCGAGCTCCTGGTTGAACCCGAGGCGAAGGGTGTGGCCTGACCCGTTGAGCACTTCCGTGTCGGTGTTTCCCTGGACGAGGGATTGGCGATCCCGGGTGCCCCGGGCCAGGCCCAGCAGGCGGAAGCCAGGCACGGGCTCGAAGTGCCACTCGAGGCCCAGGCCGACCTGGTTCCCCTTGGCTGCGCCGAGCACCGCCGGGTCCACATCCCCGTCCTGGCGCGTGTCCTCTCCGTCGAGCCGCAGGCTCAGACTTGAACGCGGCCCGGTCCCGAAGTGCAGCGCCGATTGAAACCGCGTCTGACGACCCTCGAAATGGCTGGACACGGCGGATCCCGCGTTGGGCTGATCGTGTCGAAAGCGGGAGATGCCAAGAGTCGTCTCGAGGCTCAGCCCGGTGCCCAGGGACCAGTCGCTGCGCACCTGCCCGATGTCACTCCTCTGGCGGCTTTCCCGCGCGGGGTTGTAAACGTTGGAGGCGTCGGTGACCTCCTGATAGGGCAGGGGGAGGCCAAAGTTGGTGCCACGCCAGGCGGCGCTCCACACTGCCGATCCCCACACTTGGCCCAGGTTGAGGAAGTTGGTGACTTGGCGATAGGGCCGGTCCGTCGGAAGGGGCTGCTTCTCCTCAGCGCTGAGGTTGCCGCCACGCAGATAACCACCCTCCCAGATATAGCCCGGAGTCGCCATGCTCTGCCCCTGGCCGTTGTTGCCACCGAGGCCGCTCAGGTCGCCGGAAGCCCCAGGCTTGATGGGCTTGCCAGTGAAGAGGGCGATGGTGCCGCCCTGGCCGCTGATGCCTGAGCCCGGGGAACCCGTGATGATCTCGATGCGGGTGACGCCGAGAAGGGGAACCTCGTTGAGATCCTGGCCGAGGCGCCCGGGATCCATGAGGGGCATGCCATCCATCAGTACGAGGGTGTCCTGGGGGCGGCTGCCCCCGAGGTAGATGCGGGAGGGCAGTCCCGGGCCACCCTGGTTTTGCACCTGGGCTGGCAACGCGCGGATGAGGAACGCGCCCAGGGTGCGGGCACCGGAGCGTTGAATGTCCTCTTCGTCGAAGAGGCTCACCTGGCCCGGCGTTCGGCGCACGGGCACGGGCTGGGCTTCCGCCGCCCAGGACTCCGGCGGCTTCTCGGCCTGGGGTTCCGCCGGTGCACTTGGGGGTGGGGGCACCTGCTCCTGGGCGGCCAATGTCAACGGGAGCGCCGACAGAAAGAAGGTCAGTCCCGCAGGCGCGGTGGACTTCAAGATCATAGATTCCCCGGGGCTCGAGGGCTTTCCTATCATTCAAACAGCGATGGAAGGAATCGGCACCTTGAAGGTGGACCCATGCGTCGTTGCCCAGCGCGGCTTTCCTCGAACTCCCCAATGAACCGTTAACTGGCTGCCCTGGTTCCTACCGGAACTCCCCGAACCGCATGAGTCTTAGGACGGGCCGCTGAAGGTCGCGGGATGCATCGAGGTTCACCTCAACCTCCAGGGCCCAGTCGTTCAATTCGGCCCTGTCCACAAGCATCTGCTGGACAACGAGGGTGCGCGGGTCCTCAGGCTTGGGCTGGAGGTAGGTATGGCGTTGGTTGCGGCCTTCAGGGTCGAGGCGGGGACCTTCGTGGGTGGCGGTGTAGGTGCCCAGGAGGGCTTTGAGGCGGTCGGCGGTCCATGGTTCCTCCTCCCCATCGCAGGGCTCGACCAAGGCATCCGGGTCCCATCCAGTAGCTTCCTGGAGCACGGCCAGGGCCTCCTCCCAGTCCTCACTGTGAAGGGCGTGGAGCAGGGCGAAGAGGCGGGCGCGGATCGCCGCTGTAAAGGCCTTGCGGTCGCGGGTGATGTCACGGGCGGCTGCCTCGGCGCCGGGCATCGCGAGGGCTTCCTCCTTCCGCTCGAAGTCGGGGTTCTGCATCTGCTCCCAGGCATCCAGCAGGCTGGAATCCACCTGGCGCAGCATGGCCCCGAGGTAGGCTTCCATCTCGCGTACCTCGTCCGTCTTGACGGCGTCGGGCACGGTCTTGGCAAGCACTTTGAAGGTGCTGTTGATGTGGCGCAGTAGCAGCCCTTCCGCCCGCTGAAGCTCATAATTACGCACATAGTCGGCGAAGCTCAGGTAGCTTTCGAACAGCTCCCGCACGATGGACTTGGGGCGGATATTTTCCTGGCCCACCCAGGGGTGCTTGTCGGCGAATTCATTGAAGGTCGAGTAGATGAAGTCGCGAAGGGGCTTGGGGTATTCGAGCTTCTCCAGTTCCTCCATGCGCTGGTCGTACTCGATGCCCGCCAGTTTCATCTCGGCCACGGCCTGACCCTTCAGCTTGCTCAGTTGGCTGCGCAGGATGAAGTCCGGGTTCTCGGTGATGCTTTCCACCAGCGTAATGAGATCGAGGGCGTAGTCCGGCGCTGCGGAATCCAACAGGGGCAGGGTGTCCAGCAGGTAGAGGCTGAGGGTTTCGTCCATGCCAAAGTCCGCCTGGAGGTCCGCGTTCACGCGCACCTTGCGCCCGTGCTCGTCGGGCGGCGTGACTTCCACAATGCCGCGCACCACCAGCGTCTTGAAGAGCTGCCAGCCCCGGCGAAAATGCGCCGCCTTCTGATGATCCGTTTCGTGGCTGTCATGGATGAGAGTGCGCATGGCCTGGCAGCCGTCGCCCCTGCGATTGAGGACGTTGAGCAGCATGGCGTGGGTGACCTGGAAGCGTGATACCAGGCGCTCAGGCTCGGCCTGGATGAGGCGTTCGAAGGTGGTCTTGTCCCAGTGGGCGTAATTGCGCTCCGGGGCCGGGCGTTTTACGAACTTCCTGCCTGGCTTCTGCGACAGTCGAAAGTTCTCGATGACATGCTCCGGCGCCTGGGCCACCACGTAGCCCACGGTATCAAACCCCTTGCGGCCCGCGCGGCCCGAGATCTGGTGGAAGTCCCGGGCGCTGAGGACGGCCGTCTTCTGCCCGCTGTACTTGCAGAGCTTGGTGAAGAGCACCGTGCGGATGGGCACGTTGATGCCCACGCCCAGGGTGTCGGTGCCGCAGATGACTTTGAGCAGGCCCTTTTGCGCCAGGCGCTCCACGAGGATGCGGTACTTGGGCAGCAGGCCCGCGTGGTGGAGGCCGATACCCTGCCGCAGCCAGCGCTTGAGGTCGGCGCCGTAAGGGCTGTTGAACTTGAAGGTGCCGATCTCCGCGGCAAGAGCGGCCTTTTCCTCGCGGGTGCAGACGTTGAGGCTCATGAAGTCCTGGGCACTGGTGGCGGCCTCGGCCTGCGTGAAGTGCACCAGGTACACGGGCCCCTTGCCCTCCTGGAGGAGGTTCTCCAGGGTGCTGGCGAGGGGCAGCTCCGCGTAGGTGAAGGTCAGTGGCACGGGACGGTCCGTGGCCTTCACCGTGACCGTGGGCAGGCCGTTTCGGCAGGTCAGCTCCTTCTCGAAGAAGCTCGTGTCGCCCAAGGTGGCGCTCATGAGGAGGAAGCGGGTCTGCGGCAGGGCCAGCAACGGTACCTGCCAGGCGAAGCCCCGCTCGCGGTCGGCGTAGTAGTGGAACTCGTCCATCACCACGTCCTGCACATTCGCCTCGGTCCCTTCGCAGAGGGCCATGTTGGCCAGGATCTCCGCGGTGCAGCAGAGGATGGGCGCATCGCGATTGACCGTGGCATCCCCCGTGGAAAGGCCCACGTTCGCGGGGCCGAACTCCTTGCAAAGGGCCATCCACTTCTCGTTCACCAATGCCTTGATGGGACACGTGTAGATGCAGCGCCGACCCGCTGCCAGCGTCCCGAAGGCCATGGCCGAGGCCACCAGCGACTTGCCTGAGCCGGTCGGCGTGTTGAGAATGACGTTCTTCCCCTCGAACAGCTCGAGGATGGCCTCCTCCTGGGCCGGGTAGAGGCTCAGGCCCTTGGCGTCCGCATAGTCCAGGAAGGCGCCCAGGAGGGCGTCTGGGCTGGTATTCCCGTTGGAGGGCAGGTGGGCGATGAGGGACGACGGCATGCAATGACCTCAGAGGCCATCATCGCAGGTGCAGGCCCCGGCTTTTCGGCCCCGGGGGGACATCGCGAGCCGAGCGAGCAGGTGGTCCCCTCGGACAGAACTAACCCCCACCCAGAAAATCGAACCCCACCTTCTTTTGAAGGAGGGTGATCTGGGCAAAGACTTGCTTCAGGAGGCTTTCATCGATGTGGGTGAGGGCTTTCAGTTCGATATCGTTGTCGGCGGGAAGGCCTGCCACGAGGCGCTCGGCCTGGTGCCGAAGGCGGAGCGTCATCAGGAAGTCGTAGCCCTGCGAGAGGTCCTCATGGGCCGAAGGGCTGAAGACCCCCAGTTCCTTCAGGCGCTTCATGCGGTCGAAGGTGCTCGTGTCGGAAAGGCCGTGGTGGAGCGCATACAGCCGGATCAGGTTCACCAGCGGCGCCATGGCTTCCTTGACGTTGAAGGTGCCGTGCGCATCGGCCACGATGTTCCCGAAGAACCCCCTGGGCGTCTTGTACTGCACGGTGGTTTGCGCCAGGTAGCCCAGGAAGGCCGGCGTCGCAGCCACTTCCTGGCGGACGTGAAGCTTGAGGGCCGAAACCAGGGCGGCCTCACCATGCACACAACGCAGGTCGAAGAAGGTGCTGAACTCCATGAGGTTCTGGGCTTCCGCGAGCCCAATCCAGTGGCTGAAATAATGCCGCCACCGGGCACTGGGCTGGCACCAGCGGGGGTTCCCCGCCATCATCCCGCCCGGGCACATGGGGTAGCCCGCCGCCTCCAGCCACAGGCCCACTCGGTCCCCCAGAGCCAGGAAATAGGCCTGGATGGCCCCGGAATCAGAGCCCTCGGGAGCATCGATCACAATGGCTGTGTCCTGGTCTGAAAAAAGCGTCTGCTCTTCTCGCCCCTCGCTGCCCAGGGCCATGAACGCATAGGGAGCGGGGGGGGCGCCCAGACCGGCCTGGGCGAAAGCCAGGAGCTTCTGGACCACCGCATCGGACACCGCCGAGATGGCCCGGCATACGTGCTGGGGACGCGCGCCGCTCTCCAGCAGCGCCTTCACCAGGTACGGGAGGCGTCCCCGATGGGCGATCACCTCTTCCGGGCCACTGGATTCGCGGATGGCCCGGGCCAGGATGGCGAGGGGATAGCGGTCGACGGGCAGCAGATCCTGGCCCCAGACCAACCCGACCACCGCGCCGTCCTCCCCCTTCACCACCAGGTGCTGGACCCCCTTGTCTCGCATGAGTAGAAGGGCCTCGTGGCCCTGCGCCGTGGGCGAGACGGTGAGCACGGGCGAGCTCATCACCTCAAAAAGGGGACGATCCAACGCCAGGCCCCGGGCCACCACCCGGTCTCGGAGGTCGTGGTCTGTGAACACGCCGAGGGGTTCACCCGAGGGGCCCTGCACCAGCAACGCGTCCACACCGTGGCGACTCATGAGGGCGGCGGCCTGGCTCACGGGCATCTGGAACCCGGCAGCATGGGGCTCCCGCATGAACCGCTTCACCGGCTCGCCCAGGTGCAGCAGGGCCGTCTGCAACTCGGCGATGAGGGCGTCGCGCTCCCGGTCCTCCCGCTCCCGCGCGGCCAGCACCCCCTGGTGGAGGCTCAGGTCCCGGACGATGAGGATCGCCCCCTCCCGGGCGCCCAGGCAAATGCGCTCCGTGGACAGGAGTACGTCGGTGGTACCCCCGTCCCGGCGGCGCAGGACGGCATCCACGGGAACAGGCCCGGCTTCGGATTCAGAGCCCTCAGCGGAGGCCATCCACTGGGAGGGGGCCATAGATCCGTTCCGAAGAGCCAGCACCTCATCGAGGCTCAGGAGAGCCCATTGTTCCTCGGTGCATCCCACCAGGTTCAGAAAGGTCTGGTTGGCGAAGACGCTCCGGCCCCCCAGCAGCATGACGGTGCCCTCCTTGGAGGCCTCAACCAGCGCGCGGTACCGCTCATGGGATTCCCGGAGGGCGTTCTCGGCCACCGCCCGTTGGCGCTCCAGGCGGAAGCTCTGCTGGGTGGCGAAAAGGAGCAGGAGGGCAATGACCAGCGCCAGCAGGCCCGTCGCCCACATGATGCGGCCGGTGAAGACGGCGATTTCCGCGTGGACATCGTCGAGGTAGATGCCGGTGCCTACCACCCAGCCCCAGGGCCGGAACAGGCGGACATAGGACTGTTTGGGCGCCAGGCGGAGGGCATCGTCCTTCCACTGCCAAAGGTATTCCTGGTAGCCCTCCCCGTGGGCCTGGACCAACCGCACCGATTCCACGAAGACCCGGTTGCCCTTGGGATCCTGGAAGGCGCTGAGATCCTGCCCGTTCAGGTCGGTGCGGTAGGGGTGCATTACCATGCGGGGCTGCAGGTCCGTGATCCAGAAGTAGTCCTTGCCCTCCTTGCCGTAACGGAGGTACTGGATCCGAGCCGCCGCGGCGGCCTGGGCCTCGGCGTGGGTCATCCGGCCTGCGACCTCATCCCCGTGGTACTCCTGGAGGATGCTGCAGGCGGAATTCGTGAGTTCGCGGATCATCTCCCGTTTGCGGCTGAGCAACCCTTCCTCGAAGGCCGGGATGATATAGGTGAAGGCCGGCACCACCAGCAGCACCATGGCCAGGAGGGTGGGAACCACGATGCGCAGGAGGAAGTTCCGGCGGTCCAGTTTGGGGAGGGGCCGCTTCGGGGGTCCGGCGCTGGGGCCGGATGGTGTTGCGGGACGGCCCGGCGAGGCTAGGAGCAGATCTCGGAAGGTCCGCCAGTGGGTCAGGGGCAGGCTGATGCCCAGATCCGAAAGTCCCCGCATGAAGGGGCCGTGAAAGTCACATCCCGCGCTCACAGCGAGTTTCAGCTCCCCGGCCAGGGCCAGGAGGGCCAGGATCTGTCCCTGGGTGTAGGGCGCGTAAATGGCCTCGATGCCATCCAGGCCCTGGGCTCGGAACAACTCGAGCCGGGTCCGCAGCCGGTCGAGATCGAGTTCCAACTGCAGGGGATGGGCCAGGAACGTTCGCCCCCCCGCCCCGTGCACCAGACCCACCGCCTCCTCGAGCGGCAGTCCGCCCCCGTGAATGCGCCGGAGGGCCTCCATCAGCTGGGGCGAGGCCGAATCAAATCCGTAGGCCAGGAGGTGGGCGGTGCCGCCCTCCACGAGCACGGTCAGTTCCACCCCAGCCACACAGCCCACCCCGTTTCGGGACAGGGCCTCGCGGAAGCGGGCGGTCCCCTCGACCGTGTCGTGGTCCGTGAGGGCCGCGAAGCGGACGCCCGCCGCTGCCAGCCGTTCGGCCAGCACCTCAGGCGAAAGCTCACCGTCACTCAGGTTCGAATGGCAGTGGAGGTTGACGAGCAGGGTGTCGTTCACGGCATCCATCTTCGATCAAAACGGACGGCGGCGCCCCCGGAATCCGGAAGGCGCCGCCCGTTCAGGATCACGTTCACCCTTCGGCCTCGACCTGGTGCTCGCCCTGGGGCTTTTGCGTCAGGAGGGACACCACCACCAGCGTGATGAAGCTGAGGGGGATGGAGAAGATGCCCGGGTTATCGAAGGGCACGGGCGCGTGCGCCGGATCCAGGCCGAACTGCTTGAACATGCTGGGAGAAAGGGCGATGAGTAACAGCGAGCTCACCATGCCCACGCCGATGGAAGCGGCGATGCCCTTGGCGGTCGTTCGCTTCCAAAAGAGCAGCATGACGATCGACGGCAGGTTTGCCGAAGCCGCCACGGCGAAGGCCAGCCCCACGAGGAAGGTGACATTCGCACCCTGGAAGAGAATGCCAAGGGCGATGGCAATGAGGCCCACCAGGAAGGCGGCGATGCGGCCCGCGCGCACCTTTTGCGCATCATCCATCTTCACCTGAGCGTAGCGGTCCATGAGGTCGTGGGCCACGGCGCCCGAGGCCGCGACGATGAGGCCTGCCACCGTGCCCAGCACGGTGGCGAAGGCAATGGCGGAAATGACCGCGAACAGCACTGTGCCGAAAGAGCGGGCCAGCAATGGCGCGGACATGTTGTTGTCCAGGGGGTTGATCACGCCGCTGATCATGGCGCCCAGGCCCAGGTAGAGGGTCAGGACATAGAAGAACCCGATGGCGGCGATGGCCACAATGGTGGATTTTCGGGCGGCTGCGGGGCTGGCAACCGTGTAGTACCGGATGAGGATATGGGGGAGGGCCGCTGTACCCAGGAAGAGGGCCAGCATCAGGGAGATGAAATCCAACCGCTCCAGGAGGGAACCTTCGACCTTGAACTTCAGTCCCGGGCGCATGATGCGGTCGCCCGTGGTCGTGTAGGCATAGTGAACCGTCACATCGGCGCCGGAGGTATCTTTGAATTTTTCGAATTTCCACTGTTCGATGCGCGTGCCCTTATCCGTCAACTTGGCTAGGAACGCGAAGGGTCCCACCGCGCCGGTCTTGGCATCGGGGCTCGAATCTCCTGCGATTGATTCCAGATGGCCGATCTGTCGCAGCTTGCCATTGGGCTCGCCGTTCACGACCGAGGCCATACCAGCTTTATGGATTTCCCACTGGGCTTCGGACAGGCTCAGTTTGCCGTCCTTCTCTTCCTTCACCCACCAGGAGTCACGGGCTTCCTTTCTGACCTTCACGAAGGTGTGGCTTTTGACTGTTTTCAACTCGACCACCGACATCGCGGGGTCAGCGGGCACCAGTTTGCCCTCCAGCATGGAAGCAACGATCGAAGTGCAGACGTGGAAGGGAACCTTGCCACCCTGGTCGGGGCGGGTGGAGAAGCCGCGTACCAGCAAGACCACCACCACCACCAGGGAGAACACGATGAGCATGCCGCCCTTGAGGAACTGCACGTAAGTGGTGGAAGTCATGCCCGCCGTGGCCACGATGACGATCACCACCGTGCCCACGATGATCACGCCCACAGCATGGGGCCATCCTAGGAGGGGCTGAACCAGCACCCCGGCACCCACCATCTGAGGAATGAGATAGCACACCGACACGACCAGGGTGCTGATGGCGGCCATCAGCTTGATCCCGCGGGAATTAAACTTGAAGTCCAGGGCGTCGGTGAAGGTGTACTTGCCCAGGCGCTTCATGGGTTCGGCCACCACGAACAGGGCCACGATCCAGCCCGCCAGGTAGCCGATGGAATACAGGAAGCCGTCATAGCCGCTGGTGGCGATCATGCCGCAGATGCCCAGGAAGGAGGCGGCGGACAGATAGTCCCCAGCGAAGGCGATGCCGTTGACACCCCAATGGATGTTGCCACCGGCGGCGTAGTACCCACTGGCGGATTTGGTCTTGCGACCGAAGTAGAACGACAGGCCGAGGACGAAGCCCACGAAGGCCAGGAAGATTGCGATGGCCATGTTAGGCGTCCTTCCGCTCGGTATTGGTTTCTGAGAGTTCCGCTTCCTTGGTGCTGCACAGATGGTTGTAGATCAGCGCGAGAACCAGGGCAAAGACGATCAGAAAGAACCCATAGACAACCGCGAGATTGAGACCCCAGCAGACGATGGCCTTCATCCAGTTCGGTCGTGTGACATTGATGGCCACGAAGATCGCGTATATGAGGGCGTAGCCCAGGAACATCCGGGCCCCGATCTTGGTCTTGTAGGGCGAGGCTGGATCCTTGCCCCCCTGGATTGCGGGTTCATGAAACATGGCGGAGACTCCTATCGCGTGATGGGTGAACGAGGTCACGAACGACACCGATTTCTATGAAAGTCTACCTTAGGGTCAACTTACGGGATGATGTACCCCGGAATATTGTCTGGAACATGA
>JANYAS010000008.1 GCA_025361205.1 Holophagaceae bacterium | reverse complement strand
CTCGCCGGGTCCCGGCGTCGCAGGCTCCCCGGGAGCCTGCTATGCCACCCGGCGGTCGCGTACATCGCGAGCGATAGCGAGCAGGCGGTCCCCCCCGGACAACATCAATGTTCCGCCTCGCCCATGAAGCGCTGCAGCAGGCGATCCACCAGCTCCCAGACCTCCCGCAGCGCCGCCAGGCACATCACCAGCCCAAACCCCAGGGCCAGCGCCCTGCCCCAGGGCCCCATGAGGGCCCGGCAGAACCCCGGCCACTGCCAGAAGAAGACGGGCGGCTTCATGCGGCCGTAAAAAGCCAGCGTGGACAGAAGCATCCCACCCCATAGCAGGTAGAAGAACCGTAGCGCTCGAAAGAGGATGTCCCAGGCAAAGGGACGGGGGCGGGATACAGGCATGGAGGGACCAGCATAACCTGGGTCGACGGTCAGGCGCTCAGGAGCTGCCACCCCAGGCGGAGGATCAGGGCGCCCACGACCCCGATGAACACATTGCGCACCCAGCGGCTGCCCTTATTGAGGGCCACATGAGCGCCCAGGTAGCCCCCCACGCCGTTGGCCACGGCCATGCCGAGGGCCACCGACGGAAGCCAACTGCCCTGCCAGACAAAGAGCCCCATGGCCGTGAGATTCGAGGCCCAGTTCACGCTCTTGGCCAGGGCCGATGACCGCAGGAAGTCGAAGCCCAACACCGCCACGAAGAGGAAGATCAGCAGCGAGCCGGTGCCGGGGCCGAAGAACCCATCGTAGAAGCCCAGGGCCAGGGCAATGAGGGCCGCCAGTCCCCGTTGGTGGCTGAGGCCGAAGCGGGGCGCGTGCAGGTGGCCCAGGTCCGGTCTGAGCAGCGTGAAGGCCAGCATGGCCACCAGCATGGCCAGCATAACTGGCCGCAGGAAGTCCCCGTGCACCCGGTAGGTGAGCCACACGCCGCCCGCCGCGCCCAGCGCCGAAGCCAGCACCGGCACCACCATTTCGCGCCACGCCAGCGTTCCCGAGCGCAGAAACTGGCCTGCGGCCATGGTCGCGCCCGTGACGGCCACCACCTTGTTGGTGCCCAGCAGCGTGGGCAGGGGGGTGCCTGCGGGCAGGGCGAGCATCAAGGCCGGCACCGTGATCAGGCCACCCCCGCCCACCACGGCATCAATGAAGCCCGCCAACAGCGCGGCGAGCATGAGCAGGAGAAGCGCTGGGAGGGTAGGCATTCCGAAAGGCGTCAGACTTTCAGGATTTCGGCTTCCTTGTGCTTCATGGCCTCGTCGATTTCCTTGATGTGGCCGTCGGTCAGCTTCTGAATGTCGTCCAGAGCCTTCTTCGCCACGTCTTCGGAGATATGGCCTTCCTTGAGCTTCTCCAGCTTCTTCACGTCCTCATTGGCGTCCCGGCGGATGTTGCGCACGCCGGTCTTGATCTCCTCACCCAGGCGATGCAGCACCTTCACCAGCTCCCGGCGGCGCTCCTCGGTGAGCATGGGGATGGGCAGGCGGATCACGTTACCGTCGTTGGAGGGGTTGATGCCCAGGTCGGACTTGAGAATGGCGGTCTCAAAGGCCTTGATGGCGCTCTTGTCGAAGGGCGTCACCACCAGCATCCCGGCCTCGGGCACGGAGACCGTGGCCATCTGGTTCAGGGGCACCACGGAGCCGTAGTAGTCCACCTGGACGTTGTCCAGGAGGCTGGCGTTGGCGCGGCCCGTGCGGATGGTGGCCATTTCTTTCTTCAGGGCTTCCACCGACCCGTGCATGCGGCGCTTGGTCTCCTGCAGGATGGCATCGGGGGTCTGGGCGGACATGGGCACCTCGAAAGATCGGGAAGCCTTCCTTTATACCCCATGAAGCTCGCGGATCCATGCGTGCTAGAGTGAGGCACTTTTCTGAGGTGCCTATGCGCACGCTTCGCCTGCTGGCCCCCTTGGCTTCCCTGGCGCTGTTCGCGGCCCCCGTCTCCACGGAAATGGCGCTGACCAGTGCAGACGGGTTCGTCCTCAAGGGCACGCTGACACTTCCGACCACCAAGGGCAAGGCCCCCGTGGTGATCCTGGCCCACCAGTTTCGCTCGGATCGTGCGGGCTGGGCCCCCCTGGTCGAACGCCTTGCCGCCCGCGGCATCGGCACCCTGGCCCTGGACCTCCGCGGCCATGGCACCAGCACGACCAAGGACGGGGTCGAGGTGAAAGTCTCGGATATTTTCTCGGCCTCGGCCGCGGCCGTGGGCTTCAACCGCATCCCGGAAGATCTGGCCCAAGCTGCCGAATGGCTCCGCAAGCAGACGGGCGTGGACGGCCACCGCATCGGGCTCGCGGGCTCCAGCGTGGGGGCCTTCTCGATGCTCCTGGCCGCCCCCAAGGTCCAGCCGGTGGCCATCCTCAGCCTGAGCCCCGCGGGTGGCATCGCCTTTGGCGAGGGCGCCCGGGAGGGCCTCAGGGACGCCGTACTCCGGGGCCGAGCCACCGTGCTGGTGGTGGCCTCCACGGGCGACAAGGACGCCTACGAGAACGCCCAAGCCCTGAAAGACCTGCCCGGGGTGTCTGTGAGCCTGAAGGAGGGCGACGAGCACGGCTTCGCCTACTTCAAGGACAACGCGGACCTCATGGCCATCTTCTTCGGCGAATACCTCACCTACCACCACACCGGGAAGACCTACGCCACCCCCGCGAAGCCTTCGGCTGCGTCGAGAAACGTCATCAACGACCGCACCCTCGCCGAGAAAAAGGCCACGGACGGCCCTCAATAGGAGGCCCGCGGCCCTTTCGTCTGCGGTCAGTGGAACTGCTGCGCCTCGGTGGAGCCCACCAGGGCCAGCGTGGAAGCCAGTCCCCCGCTGATGGCCTGGGCCACCTCGTCGAAGTAGCCGGTCCCCACTTCGCGCTGGTGCTTGGTGGCGGTGTAGCCGTGCACCTCAGAGGTGAATTCGGCCTCCTGCAGCCGGGCGTAGGCGGTCATGTGCTCGGTACGGTAGGCGTTGGCCAGTTCGAACATGCCGTGGTTGAGGCTGTGGAAACCCGCCAGGGTGATGAACTGGAACTTGTAGCCCAGGTTGCCCAGTTCCTGCTGGAACACGGCGATCTCGGCATCCGACAGCTTCTTCTTCCAGTTGAAGGAGGGCGAGCAGTTGTAGGCCAGCAGTTTGCCGGGGAATTCGGCGTGGACCCCCTCGGCAAATTCTCGCGCCTCCTTCAGGTCCGGCGTGGAGGTCTCGCACCAGATGAGGTCGGCGTAGGGCGCGTAGGCCTTGGCGCGGGCGATGGCCATCTGGACGCCGCCAGTGATGCGGTGGAAGCCCTCGGGGGTGCGCTCGCCGGTGAGGAAGGGCTGGTCCCGCTCGTCGATGTCCGAGGTGATGAGGCGGGCCGAATCCGCGTCCGTGCGAGCGATGATGAGGCTGGGCACGTCCATGACATCCGCCGCCAAGCGGGCCGCCACCAGGGTGCGGATGAAGTGGCCCGTGGGGATAAGCACCTTGCCGCCCAAGTGGCCGCACTTCTTTTCGCTGGAGAGCTGGTCCTCGAAGTGGACGCCCGCGGCGCCGGCTTCGATCATGCCCTTCATCAGTTCGTAGGCATTGAGGGGCCCGCCGAAGCCGGCTTCCGCATCGGCGATGATGGGCAGGAACCAGTCGCGGCTGACGCCACCTTCCCCGTGCTCGATCTGATCCGCGCGCTGAAGGGCGCCGTTCAGCCGCTTCACCAGGGCGGGAACAGAATTGGCGGGGTAGAGGCTCTGGTCGGGGTAGGTCTGGCCCGAGAGATTGGCGTCTGCCGCCACCTGCCAGCCGGAGCAATAGATGGCCGTGAGCCCGGCCTTGGCCATCTGCACGGCCTGGCCCCCGCTGAGGGCGCCCAGGGCGCGGGTGGGCTCCTCCTGCTGGAGCTGCTTCCAGAGCTTCCGGGCCCCCAGCTGGGCCAGGGTGTGCTCGATGCGGACGCTGCCGCGGAGCTTCTTCACGGTCTCGGGGCCGTAGGGGCGGGTGATGCCGTCCCAGCGGTGGGCCTGATGGTCGTCGTCGAGGGGGGGGATGGGGAACATCGGGGTCATGAAACACCTCATGAAAAGGGGGGTGGAGGGTGGAAGCACTGGACTCATGTCAAATATTGACCTATCCTGATTCCAGTCAACCAACCAAAGCATTTGTTTGAGTTAACTAGAAAATTTTTGTCAATCGTCAACATAGAAATTGTCAATTGTGTCAATGGAGTCCCCGTGGCCACCACCCCCGCCCAGTCCTCCCGCCTCGGGGGGAAGATCCGCCTCCTCCGCCGCCAGGAAGGCATGAGCCAAGTGGCGTTGGCCGAAGCTCTTGGCATTAGCCCCAGCTATCTGAACCTCATCGAGGGAAACAAGCGGCCCCTCACGGCGCCCTTGCTCATCCGGCTGGCCCAGCAGTTCCACCTGGACCTGAAGACGCTGGCCCCGGACGAGGACCAGCGGCTGTCGGAGGACCTGCTGGAGGCCTTCGGCGACACCCTCTTCGATCCCCTGGATCTGCAGGCCCAGGATGTCCGCGAGCTGGTGCAGAACAGCCCTCAGCTGGCCCGAGGCGTCTTCGAGCTGTACTCGGCCTACCAGCACGCCCGGGATGGGCTGGCCACCCTCTCCGCAAAGCTCAGCGACGGCCAGGGCTTCAATCCCGAGGCCACCCGCCTGCCCTCGGAGGAGGTGGGCGACTTCATCCAACAAGCAATGAACCACTTTCCCGACCTGGAATCCGTCGCGGAAGCCCTGTGGACCCGGGCCAACCTCGACGCGGACCAGCCCTACCCCGGCCTGGCGGGGGCCTTCGAGGCCCGGGGCATCGCCGTCCGCATCCACCGGGTATCGGAGGGTCCGGGCCTCTTGCGCCGCTTCGACCCAGAGCGCCGCATCCTCAGCCTCTCCGAACTGCTGCCCCAGCGCAGCCGGACCTTCCAGCTGGCCCACCAGCTCGCCCTCCTGGACCACAGCGACCTGCTGGACCGCCTCGCCGCCCATCCCCTGCTGCGCACCGACGCCTCCCGCGCCCTGGCCCGGGTGGCCTTGGCCAACTATTTCGCCAGTGCCGTGCTCATGCCCTACGAGCGCTTTCTGAAGGCCGCCAAGGCAGAGCGCTATGACATCGATATCCTGGCCCGGCGCTTCCAGACCAGCTTCGAGCAGGTCTGCCATCGCGTCACCACCCTGCGCCGCCCGGGCTCAGAGGGCGTGCCCTTCCACTTCCTGCGCCTCGACATCGCCGGGAACATCTCCAAGAGCTTCTCCGCCTCGGGCATCCGTTTCGCACGCTTTTCCGGGGCCTGCCCCCGCTGGAATGCCCACGCCGCCTTCCTAACGCCCGGCCTCATTCGCACCCAGATCAGCGAATTCCCCGATGGGCGCCGCTACTTCTGCATCGCCCGCACCCTGCAGAAGGACACGGGCGGCTACCGCGGCCAGCACGCCATGCAGGCCGTGGGGCTGGGCTGCGAGATGGGCCACGCCAAGGAGTTGATCTACGCCGATGGCCTGCGCCTGGACCAGCCGCCGGTCCCGGTGGGCGTCACCTGCCGCCTCTGCGAGCGCACCGACTGCGAGCAGCGCGCCTTCCCGCCCCTGCAGCAGGCCTTCAAGGTCGAAGAGAACCTCCGCCGCACCAGCTTCTATGCGCGGATCGAGGGGACCTAATCGGCTTTCGCTCCACCCCCGTCGGCCCGCCCAAGCCGCCCGATCGGCTCTTCGATCCAGCGGTGCAGAAGCGCCGCGCCAAGGATGGCCAAGCCGAGGGCCAGGCTGAAGCCCAGGCGACCGGTCCAGTGGGGTGCCACCAGCTTCATGGTGAAGGGGTGCAGGAGGTAGAGGCCGTAGCTCCAGGCCCCCAGGCGCGAAAGGGCCCGGCCCGCCCAGCCCGGTTCCCCGTCCCGGGTGACGGCGGCCAGGGCCACGAGCCCCGTCACCACCAGCAGGTAGCGGTAGCGGATCCAGCCCGTGATCGCCTCGAGGTGGTCGTAGAACTGGGGCGATGGCCGCACCAGCAGCCACACCAGCGGCAGGGCCAGCAGCAGGGCCACCTTGGGCTCCAGCCGCTTCTCCGTGGTGGCGTGGAGCCCCGCCAGCAGGGCCCCCCAGGCCAGCAGGAAGACTTGATTGGGCGCCAGCACGTAGGTGTGGAAGCGGTACCCCTGCGCCTGCGCCATCACCTCATGCAGTGTCGAAGGTAGGCTCCACACCCACAGTCCCAGGGCCAGCAGGATCAGGAAGGCCAGTCCGCCCTTCTCCCGCAGCCAGGCCAGCGCCGGATAGGCGAGGTAGAGCAGCGCCACCAGGCCCACATACCAGCCGCCGGTCACCAGGGCCAGATTGGGCTGGATGACGCCGAAGGTGAGCGTGAGGTTTTGCAGGATCCGCAGCCAGGTGGGATAGGGCCCCATCCCCAGGTGGAAGACCACATTCACGGCGCAGAGCAGGTAGAACACCGGCGCCAGCCGCAGGAACCGCCGCAGCCAGAACCGGCCCAGGCCCACTTTCTGGAGGCGGCTCCAGGGCGTGGTGCGGAACAGCACGAAGCCGCTGAGGATGAAGAAGGCCGATACGCCGTAGTTCCCCAGGCGGGCCGCGGCCATGTTCTGGCCCGAACCCGACGGCCATAAATCAAACCAGATGCTCAAGTGGTAGACGGCCACACAAAGGGCCAGAAGGCCCCGCATGGGATCCAGCAGACCGAGGCGGGAAGCCTTACTCGGTTCAATCGCCACGGGCACTCCGGGATGGAAAATCAATTAACCGCAGATGTCGCAGATGGCCGCAGATAAAGAGAATTTGAGCCACCAGATTACCCGCTGGCCTGGAGAGCCTGTCCCAAAACCCCCGTGCGCCGCGCTGGGAGCGCCGGGGGGTGTCCCGCCAGAAAGGCGAGATGAACATAGTGGGTCTACGTGATTCGAGCCTGACGCCCCCGGGAACGCATGCGTTCCCAGGGATCGTACGTCACCGGGATGCCCCCCGCCGCCCCAGCCCAAGGGTTCCCGACTCCGCGAGCCGGAGGCGAGTGGGAGCACGGTGCGGGGCACCGTGCGTGAGGCGGGAGGGACGACGCCAGGCGGGCGCTCCTCGGCGTCAGCGCCCTTGAACGATGAACCACATCGCCCTGCGGGCCCTTCCTTCTCGGTATCGCCAAAGGCGATACGCGAGACAGAGGGAAATTTGATGAGCATCCCGCCTGGCATCGTCGCGGCACGCGGGGG
>JANYAS010000189.1 GCA_025361205.1 Holophagaceae bacterium | reverse complement strand
AGGGTATCGAAGCCCTCCTTGGTCTCGCTGCTGCCGTAGTCGCTCTTCCAACCCCAGCCCAGGGTGAACTTGTGAAAGCGCAGCATGTCCATCACCCCCACCTCGGGCACCGCGGCGCCAAAGAGGTCCGGGCGTTGGGTGAGGCAGGCGCCCACCAGCAGGCCGCCGTTGCTGCCGCCGTTGATGGCCAGTTTCGGGGTCGAGGTGACCTTGTGGGCAATGAGCCATTCAGCGGCCGCGATGAAGTCGTCGAAGACGTTCTGCTTCTTGTCCTTCCTGCCCGCGTCGTACCACTCTAGGCCGTACTCACCGCCGCCGCGGAGGTTGGGCATGGCGTAGACGCCACCCATCTCTAACCAGACCATGCGGGATACGGAGAATCCGGGCGTCAGCGACACGTTGAAGCCGCCATAGCCGTACAGCAGGGTCGGATTCTGACCGTCGAGTTTGAGTCCCTTCTTGTGCACCAGGAACATGGGCACCTTGGTGCCGTCCTTGCTGGTATAGAAGACCTGCTTAACTTCGTAGTCCGCGGGCTTGAAGGCCACTTTGGGCGTGCGGAAAACGCTGCTCTTCCCCGTCTTCAGATTCAGGCGGTAGACCGTCCCCGGGTAGGTGAAGCTGCCGAAGGAGTAGAAGGTTTCCGTGTCTTCGCGCCGCCCCCCGAAGCCACCCGCTGTGCCCAGGGCCGGTAGGGCGACGGCGCCTGTCTTCCGGCCCTTGAGGTCGTAGAACTCGATGGCGGAATGGGCGTCCCGCATCCAGGTGGCGATGAAGCGACCACCCACCAGAGACACGGCTTCCAGCACGTCCTTGCCCTTGGCCTGGGGGATGATCCCGGTCCAGGTGGCGGGGTCGGTTTGCCCCTTGCGGATGGCCACCAGCCGACTACGGGGCGCCCCCTGGTTGGTGACCACGAAGAACCGGTCCCCCTCGTTGTCCACGACGCTGTAGCTGGCGTCCATGCGGTCGAGAAAGGGTTCCACCGGGCTGCCGGGCTTGCTCAGATCCTGGAGGAAGAGGCTCTTTTCGGGGTTGGTACCCTTGCTCCCGTAGATGACCAGCCAGCGTCCGTCCTCGGTGACGGAACCCTCCAGATACCATTCCGGCTGGTCGGGGCGCTGGTAGACCAGCACATCCGCAGCCTGGGCGGTGCCGAGCTTGTGAAAATAGAGCATGTGGTTGTTGTTGACCCCCGTCAGGGCATCGCCCCCCTTTGGGGCCTCGTAGCGGCTGTAGTAGAACCCGCTGCCGTCCTTCAACCAGGAGGCGCCGCTGGCCTTGGACCAGCGGATCTCGTCCGGCAGGTCCTGGCCCGTCGCCACGTCGCGCACCTTCCAGGTCTGCCAGTCCGACCCGGCCACGGAAATGGAATAGGCCATGAGCCGTCCATCCTGGGTGGGACTCATCCCACTGAGGGCCACCGTGCCGTCCTTGCTCAGCGTGTTGGGATCGAGGAGCACCCTCCCCGTGGCTTTGGGATCCTCGGTGACGAACAGGACGGCCTGATTCTGGAGACCTGAGTTGTAGGAGTAGAAGTATCGTTTTCCCCGCTTGAAGGGGGCGCTGAACTTCTCGAAATCCCAGAGCCGGGTGATGCGCTCCCGGATCTTCCCCCGCTCGGGGATCTGCTCCAGGTACCCGAAGGTGACCTGGTTCTGGGCTTCCACCCAGGCCTTGGTCTCGGCACTGTTGTCATCCTCCAGCCAGCGATAGGGATCGGCCACCGGGGTGCCAAAGAAGTCCTCAACCACGTCTCCCTTGCGAGTGGCGGGATAGGTCAACGGGGGCTGGGCCATTAGGGCGGTGGTGATGGCAAGGGCCATGGGAAGGATCCTCATGCGACGGGCCTCCAAGCGGGTTGCCATTTTCACACCAATCGGAGATTGAATCCCAGTCGTGCAAGCCGGGGCGCTTGGTGGTAGGGTGCGGGCATCCCTGGAGGTTTCATTTGGTCCCGCCATCTGGCAAGAAGATCTTCGTCCTCGATACGAACGTCCTCCTGCACGACCCGAATTCCATCCTCCATTTCCAGGAACACGATGTGGTGCTGCCCATCGTGGTCATCGAGGAGATGGATCACTTCAAGAAAGATCCCACCGAGATCGGCCGCAACGCCCGCACAGTCTCGCGCATGCTGGACAAGCTGCGCGCCAGTGGGACGCTCAGCAGTGGCGTGCCCCTGGCCGGAGGGGGCACCCTCAAAGTGGACGTGGTCGCTCACAGCCTGGACCTGGGCATCCTATCCGCGGACAAGAACAAGGCCGACAACCAGATCCTGGCCTGTGCCCGGGAACTGCTGCATACCTGCAAGGAACGGGTGGTCCTCGTCACCAAGGACACGAACCTGCGCATCAAGGCCGACGCCATCGGCGTGCAGGCCGAGGACTACACCACGGACCGGGTGGAGATGGACGAGCTTTATACCGGCCACAAGTCCTGGGAGGTGGATTTTGCTCAGGTGGACCAGCTCTACGACGGCGGATTGAAGCCCGACCCGGAGTTGCACCTGGAACCCAACCAGTTCCTCACCCTCGTAGACAAGGCCAACCCCAGCCATACGGCCCTGGCCCGCTTCATGGCCGGAGAAGGCATCCTGCGGCCCCTGCGGCGCATGGAGGCCTATCCCTGGGGCATCAAGCCCCGCAACCGGGAGCAGCAGTTTGCCCTGGAACTGCTGCTGGATCCCGCCGTCCAGGTGGTCACCCTTCTGGGAAAGGCCGGCACCGGCAAAACCCTGCTGGCCATCGCCGCCGGCTTGCAGCTGGTGGTCGATGACGAGGCCTATGACAAGATCCTCGTGAGCCGGCCCGTCATGCCCATGGGCCGGGACCTGGGCTACCTGCCGGGCGATATCAGCGAGAAGCTGCGCCCCTACATGCAGCCCATCTACGACAACCTCGAGTTCATCGTGGCCGCCAACACCGAGGCGCGCCGGCGCAGCACCATGACCGCGGGCCAGCTGGAGGAGGCGGGCTACCTCGCCGTCGAACCCCTCACCTACATCCGGGGCCGCAGCATCCCCAAGCAGTACCTGGTAGTGGATGAGGCTCAGAACCTCACGCCCCATGAAGTGAAGACGATTCTCACCCGCGCCGGCGACGGCACCAAGGTGATCTTCACCGGCGACCCGCACCAGATCGACAATCCCTACGTGGACGCCAGCACCAACGGCCTCAGCTTCCTGGCGGAACACTTCAAGCATCTCGACATCTCCGGCCATGTCACCCTCCAGAAGGGCGAGCGCAGCAAGCTAGCGGAGTTGGCGAGCAACCTTTTATAGGAGCCTCTGGTGGCAAATTCATCCTGGGATAATGGCGGGTATGGCGTTCCGGCCAAGCCGGGCCTGCCGCTCTGGGGCAAGATCGCCCTCGGTTGCGGCGTCGCCTTCCTGGTCGTGCTCGTAACTTGCGTCAGCGGGATTGCCTATGTGGCCAACAAGGCCAAGAAGGACCCCGACGGGTTCAAGAACAAGGTGATGGGCTTCGCGCTCGACAAGGTACGCCCGGACTGGGACGACTTCCGGGCCGTGGTGGAGCAGCTGCGCACCGCCGAGGGCTGCCGCGCCCTCTACACCGCCAATCCCGGGCTGGCGAAGACCTGGGCCACCGAGTCGGAGTTCGTCGCGGCTGCCTCCAAATGGCAGAAGGACCTCGCCCCCACCCCCGACCTTACGACGGACCTTATGGAGCACCAGGGACTGCACATCAACCATGATTTCGGGGGCAAGGTCACTGTGGGCTGGAGCCCGAAGTCCGGCCACGCCGTCTACGTCACCTTCGATCGGGGCCGAAAACCGGGTGACAAGGGCCCCCGGCAGGTGTTGGAACTGGACGTCCGCTGACCAATCCGCATTGAGCCTGCACGGTTTTTCCGCCAAGATGCAGGCATGCCTGCAGCTTCCGAATCCGTATCTGATGCCCTTGCCCTGCTCACCAAGGGTACGGTGACCTGCCACAAAGTGGATCAGCTTGAGGCAAAACTTAAGGAAGGGCGGCCCTTACGCATCAAGGCGGGCTTCGATCCCACGGCGCCGGACCTGCATCTAGGCCATGGCGTGCTCATCCGCAAGATGGCCCAATTCCAGAAGCTGGGACACGAAGTCACCTTCCTCATCGGCGATTTCACCGGCCTCATCGGCGATCCCACGGGCAAGAAG
>JANYAS010000118.1 GCA_025361205.1 Holophagaceae bacterium | reverse complement strand
CCTGGGCTGGGCCGAGGCCAACGAGAAGCTGTTCGGCATCACCGTGCCCCGGCGGGCCCAGTACATCCGCACGATGATGCCGAACAGCTTCTCGTTGGCCTCGGCCCAGCCCAGGTTGTTGGCCACGGCGGAGCAGTAGTCCATGCGGTCGGTCCAGACCTGGCCCTGGAAGAAGGTCTGGTTCTCGCAGATTTTCTCCACGCCCCGGTGCAGGTAGCCGATGATGGGCTGGCAGTGCGTGATGGTCTCACCGTCCAGCCGCAGCTTCACCCGAAGCACCCCGTGGGTGGACGGGTGCTGGGGTCCCAGGTTGATCTCCATTTCCTCGTTCTTGAACACCGGAGGACTCCTAGTCGGCCTTGGGAACTTTGAGGTTGATGCCCAGCTGACCGGCCTTCTGGAGGGCGATGCGCTCGATCATGCCGCCGCGATCCTCGCGGAAAGAGATGTCCCGCTGTCCCAGACCCACAACGGGATAATCCTTGCGCAGCGGATAGCCCTCCCAGTCTTCAGGACACAGGATCCGGGTCATGTCGGGATGGTTCGCGAAGCGGATGCCCAGCATGTCGAAAATCTCCCGCTCCATCCAGTTGGCGCCCGGGTAGATGGCGCAGGCGCTTTCGGGCGTGAAGCCCTCAGGCACCAGGATGCGCAGCCGGAGGCGCTTCCGGCGGCTGATGCTGGTGAGGTGGTAGACCACGCTGAAGGCGAAGCCGGTGGCCGCCGGGTAGTGGGTGGCCGTCTGGTCCGCCAGCATCTCGTAGTTCAGCTGAACGTCCTGCCGGCAGAGCCGGAGTGCTTCCAGAATGGAGCCCTTCTCCAGCTGGCAGGTCAGTTCCCCGGCCTGCTCGAAGATCTCCTCGACCTTGGCGCCGAGGCACTCCTGCAGCCGGAGCAGGTCGGCATCCTGCGCCTCCAGCGGCCAGGGGGTCTTCAGGTCGTTGTCGTCCTTGCGCGGGACGGGCCGCACGGGGGGCTTGGGCGCGTCCTTGCCCTCGGCCTCCGCCTTGGTCTTGGCCAGTTCAAAGTCCGCCTGCATCTTCTTCCACTTGGCCTCGTCAGCCTCGGCGGCGGCCTTCTGCTCGGCCACGTAGGTCCGGTAGCTCGGCAGGGGCACCGTCTTCGGCATGACGATCTGCCGCTGGGGAGAGGCCGCATAGTCGTAGACGTAGGGACCCGTTGGAACCTCGGGTACATCAGGTACCGCGGGCGCTGTCGGGCTCGGGGGAACGATCGGATCCGCCATCAGCCGACCTCCTCGAAGATGTCCTTGTACCGATCAGCCAGACTGCTGGTCATGATCTTGTCCTGCAGTTTCATGAACCCGTAGATGAGCGATTCCGGCCGGGGCGGGCAGCCGGGGATGAAGACATCCACCGGAATGACCTTATCCACGCCCTGGATGGTGTGGTACGAATCGAAGGGCCCGCCCGCGGTGGCGCAGGAGCCCATGGCGATCACCCACTTGGGCTCGGGCATCTGGTCGTAGAGGGTCTTGATGACCGGCGCCATCTTGTAGGTGACCGTGCCCGCGATGATCATCAGGTCGGCCTGCCGGGGCGTGGCCCGGAAGATGCCGGCGCCGAAGCGATCGAAGTCGAAGCGGCTGGCGCCCGCAGCCATCATCTCGATGGCGCAGCAGGCCAGGCCGAAGGTCACGGGCCACACGCTGGTGGCGCGGGACCAGTTCATGACCTTTTCCACCTTGGTGGTGATGAGGATGTTTTCAAAGGCCGAGGGCTGATTTATTCCCATGTGAGAGCTCCCTTGGACCAGATGTAGCCATACCCGAACAGCAGCAGGAAGAGGAAGAGGCCCAGCTCGATGAAGCCGAACAGGGCCAGTTCCTTCATCTGGATCGCCCAGGGCATGAGGAAGACTGTTTCCACGTCGAACACGAGGAACATCACGGCCACCAGGTAGTACCGCACGGAAAATTGCGACCGTGCTTCACCGGTGGCAACAATGCCGCACTCATAGGACGAGTACTTCGCGGCACTGGGCCAATTGGGCCGCAGCAGCCACGATAAATTCCAAATGATGATCGGCAGGGCCACTGCTACCAGAATCAGGAGCAGGATGGACGCGTACCCACGCATGGAGCCTCCAGGACCAGTCATTGTGGCGTCTGGGTCCCGGGCAGGTCAACGCTCGAAGCCAACCCTGCCGTCCTTTGTGACCCATGCCCGATTCTCGCCGTTCGACACCGCATCGGGCCCGGCCTGACAGGCAGGGCATTCCAATTAGAGGTGCAGGCTCCTAGGATGCAGTCATGCCCTTGACGACACCCCCGAGCCCCTCAGAGGTACCCGACGCCGCTGATCGCACCTTGACCGACTTCAAGCCGGCCAAGGAGCTGTACCCCACCCTCGACCTCACCCGCGAACCCGTGGATTTCGCGCTCTTCCAGGCCCTGCCGCTCGATTTGATGCTCAAGCACCACTTCGTGCCGGTCCAGGAACGCGATGGCGCCCTGTGGCTGGCCATGGCCGATCCCCTGGACATCCCCACCCAGGACCTGCTCCGGCTGCGGCTCAAGCGCCCACTGCGGTTCGCCGGCGCCCCCCTGGCCCAGATCCAGGAAGTCCTCAAGAAATCCGAGAGCGGCCAGAAGGTTATGGACGAGGCCGGCGAGGCCCTCAAGATCCAGGTACTCCACGAGGAGGATCTGGACGACGAAGTCCTGGACCTGGAGCGGTTGACCGACAAGGACGAGGCCCCCATCGTCCGCCTGGTGGACACCACCATCTTCAACGCCCTCCAGCGCCGCGCCTCGGACATCCATCTGGAAACCACGGGCACGGGCTTCCAGATCAAGTACCGCATCGACGGCAGCCTCTATTCCGCCGCCGAGCCCATCGACCGGCGCTTCGCCTCGCCCATCATTAGCCGCATCAAGGTCATGTCTGAGCTGGACATCGCGGAAAAGCGCAAGCCCCAGGACGGTCGTTTCAAGCTCAAGGTGCGGGGCCGGGCCATCGACTTCCGCGTCAGCATCATGCCCACCATCCACGGCGAGGACGCGGTGATCCGCATCCTCGATAAGGAGAACCTCACCGAGGAGTTCCAGACCCTGTCCCTGGAGATCCTGGGCTTTTCCGACCACGAGCTGAAGCGCCTGCGCCGCTTCGCGCGGGAACCCTACGGCATGTTCCTGGTGACCGGTCCCACCGGCTCCGGCAAGACCACCACCCTCTACGCCGTGATCAGTGAAATCAAGGTCCCCGAGGACAAGATCATCACCATCGAGGATCCGGTCGAGTACCAACTTGAGGGCGTCACCCAGATCCCCGTGAACGAAAAGAAGGGCCTGACCTTTGCCCTGGGACTGCGCTCCATCCTGCGCCACGATCCCGACAAGATCCTCGTGGGCGAGATCCGCGACCCCGAGACCGCCCAGATCGCCATCCAGTCGGCCCTCACCGGCCACCTGGTCTTCACCACCGTCCACGCCAACAACGTGCTGGACGTGCTGGGCCGCTTCCAGCACATGGGGGTCGAAGTCCACAACTTCGTGTCCTCCCTCAACTGCATCCTGGCCCAGCGCCTCGTGCGGGTGCTCTGTCACAAGTGCAAGCGCCCCGCCCCGACTCCCACGCCCCAGGAACTGGAGGACAACGGCCTGGACGAAGCCTGGCTGCGCAGCGCCACCCTCTTCGACCGCGTGGGCTGCGTGGACTGCCACGGTACCGGGTTCCGCGGGCGCCAGGCCATCATCGAGTTCATGGGCCTCAACGACGAACTTCGCGAGCTGCTCGTCGCCCGCGCCCCCGTGCGCGAAGTGAAGGCCGCCGCCCGCCGCAGCGGCATGCAGTTCCTCCGCGAGAGCGCCATCGAGAAGGTGCGGCAGGGGATCACGACCTTGGCGGAGATCAACAAGGTGACCTTCCGCGAAGGGTCCTGATTAAGCGCCCTGCACCAGCTCCCGTTCCAGACTCTGCAGCCGCTTGAGCCGTGCGAACAGGCCGGGCTGGGTGGCCAGGACTTCGGGGGTGTCCAGCTGGATCTTGCGGCCCTCCTCCAGCACCAACACGCGGGCACAGGTCTCGGCCACGAAGACCCGGTGGGTGGCCACGACCAGCGTGGACTTCCCGAGGAAGTCCCGCAGGTTTTCGAGGATGCGGCTTTCGGTTTCGGCGTCCACGGCGGACAGGGCGTCGTCCAGCAGCAGCAGCCGCGGGTGCCGCAGAAGGGCCCGGGCCAGGGCCGCGCGTTGCCGCTCACCGCCGCTGAGGACCACGCCCCGCTCCCCCACCACGGTATCGAGCCCGTCTGGCAGGCGGCGGATCAGTTCATCCAGGGCCACCACCCGAACGATCTCCCCGATTTCCTCCTCCGTGGCCTCGGGGCGACCCATGGCCAGGTTCATGCGCAGGGTGTCCGAAAACAGGAAGGCCTCCTGGGGCACCCAGCCGAGGCCCGCCCAGTGGCGGCGCAGGGTGAGGTCGGACAGGGGCTCCCCATCCACCCGCATCTGGCCGGCCTGAGGCTCGCGCAGGCCCGCCAGCAATTGCAGCAGCAGCGTCTTTCCGGAGCCGATACTGCCCACCACCGCGAGGCTGTCGCCCGGGGCCAGGCTCAGATCCAGGGGCCCCAGGCCGCGGCCGGTCTCGAAGCGGTGGCTCAGGCCCTCGAGCCTGAGGGCGGCCGGAACTTCCGGCAGGGTGATGGCCTCAGCGGGGGGCAGCGGCCGTTCGGGACTCTGCAGCAGTTGGTTCAGACGCTCCTGGCCAGCCCTGGCCCGCTGGAACAGGTTCACGGACCAGCCCAGGCTCATCATGGGCCAGGCCAAGGCCACCAGGAAGCCCGTGAAGGCCGTGAGGTCGCCCAGGCTCAGGGCACCCTGCACCACCAGGCTGCCGCCGTAGGCCACCAGTACCAGGGCCGACAGACCGCTGATGAACGCCGACAGCGGCGCATAGGCGCTGAAGATCACCGACTGCTTCATGCTCAGCGACGCGTGGCGGTAGCTGAGGGCGCCGAACTGGGCGACCCGGGCCTCCTCCAGCCCGAAGGCCTGCACCACCCGCTCGCCGCTGATGGTCTCGTGGCTGAAGGTGGACAGGGCGGAAAAGGCCAGCTGCAGCTTCTGCTGCACCATGTAACTCCACTTCCCGATGATGTAGAAGCCCAGCGCCAGGAACGAGAAGGGGAGCATGACGGCCACCGTAAGCCGCCAGCTGGTGTGGAACATCAGGCCCAGCGTCACCGGCAGGATGGACAGCACCTGAAGGAAACTCATGAGGCCGGGGCCGGTGGCCATGCGGACCGTGCCCACGTCATCCCCCACCCGGGACATGAGGTCACCCACCCGCTGCTTCTCGTAGAAGGAGAAGGGACGGGACAGGAGGAAGCTGTAGAGGGATTCGCGCTGTTCGCGCTCTACGTCCCGGCTGAGACCGATAAGCGTGTTGCGCATCAGATAGCGACCCACCCCGGCCACCGCGGTGAAGGCCAGCATCCAGGCCAGAAAGACGCGCGACCCGTGCCAGTCTTTGTGCTCCAGCGCATTCACGGCCCGCCCGGCCCAGTAGGGCACCACCGAAGCCGCCACGCTGCACCAAACCGTGGCCGCCAGGCCCCAGCGGAGGGTGCGTCGGTGACGGGCCATCAGGGGCCACCACCACCACAGCTTCGAGTTCGAAAGATCCGCCACGCGGCCTCCTGCCAATCAGAGTAGCAACACCCATCGACCCTCGGGCAGAGTCTGTTGCACGGTTCCCCGGGGGCGCTGGCGGAGAGGATCTGTGACGGATGCACCTTTTTTCTGCACGGGACCCGTTGCATCCTGGAGGGAACCCCCGGACCCGCCCATGCGCAACTTGTTTCTGTCCCTCTGCCTGGTGCTCGCACCCGTTCTGTCGCACGCCCAGGTCGTGGAGGAATCCCTGCCCCGGGATCCCGGGCCCCTCGACTTCATCCAGGGGGACAGCTACGAGCAATGGATCCTCCAGTCCCTGGCGGGCGACGCGCTGGTGGGCATCGCCGCCGACGGTCGCGTGGTGCCCCGACTGGCCACCGGCTGGAAGCTCCAGAAGGATGGCTCACAGTCCTTCACTCTGCGGGCAGACGCCCGCTTCACGGACGGCAGCCCCGTCACCGCCGAGGACGTCCTGTGGACCCTGCAGGAGCTGCGCCGCGATCCCAAGGCCAGCCCCACGAAGCGCGCCATTCTGGAAGGCTCCGAAGTCGGGATCGATCAGGGCCGCCCCTGGATCCGCTCGCCCAAGCCCATGGGACGCCTGCTCCTGGAGCTGGCCCGCGTGCCCATCACCCAAATGGGCCACCCGGACCGCGGCTCGGGTCCCTTCAGCTTCCGCAAGGACCCGGCCGCCTGGATCTTCACACGCCGGGACCATTTCCTGAAACCCCGCATCGACGGCATCCGCTTCCGTCTGCTGCCGGATTCCGCCAGCATCATGACCGCCCTCCAGAAGGGTTGGCTCACCATCGGCGCCCCTGCCACCCGGCGCCAGGCCGAGGTTCCCCCCACCCATCACCTCGTCACCCAGCCCATGCACGCGCAGCTCGTGACCTGGAGCCGCCTGGGCGTCGGGCCCCTCCAACTGCTGGAGCGCTGGCGCAAGGATGCCTTCCCGCCTCAGCTCCTGGGGCAGAACGCCCGCCCCAGCCGCGGCCTCTGGCCGGAGACCCTGGGGTTTGAACCCCAGGCCATCGAGGCGGACGCCCTGCCGCCCAAGGGCCCCGGCACGTTCCAGCTGCTGTATGCCGCCGGCGAGGAATCCATCGAGAAGCTCCTCCTCGCACTGCGGGAAAGGGCCCGTCGGGATGGCTTTGATCTGCAACTCACGCCCCTCGAAGGGGGACTCCTGACCGAGCGCCTCCAGAAGGGGGACTTCCAGCTCGCCTGCTCGATAGTGGTCTTCGACCCCCATCCCTGGGCCGTCCTGGAGTACCTGGAACCGAAAGGCCCCATGAACTTCACCGGGTGGAAGCAGCCCCGACTGGCCGAGCGGGTGTCCCGGATCCGCCAGCCTGGGGAGCCCGCCTGGCGCGACCTCCAGACCCTCTGGGCCCAGAGCCCTGCCGCCCTGCCCCTGCTGGATTTTCAGAGCGTCATCTGGGTCGACAAACGGCTCCAGGTGGAGCCCAGCGCCCTCGGCCTCTACCTCAGCACGCCCGGAGCCGCTGGCTGGCGCTGGAATCGCTAGTGCGCCGATCCATCCCCGGACTGGTGGTGTGGACCCTTGGCCTTGGGCTGGCACTGGGCCTGCCGGGCTCCGTGTGGCGCGGCGCCGCACCGCCAGCCTTTCCCTGGGCGGCCTTGGGCCCGGCGGCCCTGGCGGTGGGCGCCCTCGCCCTGGCCGCCCCCGCGCTGGCCTGGGCGGGGGGCCCCGACCTTGCCTCACGGCGGTCGCTGGCCCTGCTGGAGGCCCCGCCCGACCTGCTGTGGGCTGGCCTCCTGTTGGCCCTCTGGCCCGCGGTCTGGGGCCCCCCGGGACTACCGGCCTGGCTGCTGGCCTTCCTCGCTGCCGCCTTGCCCGGCGAAGTCCGCTGGCTGGCTCAGGCCATGCCTCCTGAGTATCCCTTTCCCTTGGCCTGGGGCGAGGCGGCGGTGGGCCGCGTGCGCCGGACGGTGCTGGTTCGGCTTTGGGGCCGCTGGATGGCGGCCCGCCTGCCCATCTGGCTCACGGCCACCCTGGTGCTGGAACGGATCCTCGGCTTGCCGGGCCTGGGCACGGACTGGTTCACCCGAGTGACCACCCGGGACCGCCGGGGCTTGGCCATCTGGGTGCTGGTTCTGGCCCTGCTGTGGGCCCTGTCGCAATCCCGAGAAACGGAAGCAGCATGAGGTGGCGCCTCGCCTTTCTGGGGGCCCTACTGATCCCCGATCTGGGTCTGGATCCCTTCCGGGGTGGGCTCGGCATGGCCCTGCGCCACCCCCTGGGCACTGATGATCTCGGCCGCGACGCCCTGCTGCGCCTCCTTTTGGCCGCGGCCCGCAGTCTCGGTTTCGCCAGCGCCTGCGCCCTGCTCGCCCTGGCCCTGGGCTTCTTCCTGGCCTGGCGGGGACGGCAGTGGCAAAGCGGCTTCTCCGCCCTCCGCAGTCTGCCGCCCCTGCTCTTCCTCCTGCCCCTGGCCGCCGTCGCCGGAGGGCTTTCCCTATTGGCCGCCGGGCTGCTGCTCGGGGGCCTCGCCGCCCCGCACCTGGAGCCCGCTCTGCGAGCCCGGCTGGACTGCTTCCGCCATTCTCCCGCCTGGGCTGCCGAGCGCACCCTGGGCGCAACCTGGCCTTCGACCCTCCGCCGCTGGGCTCCCTGGGGCTGGCAGCAGGTCGCCGCCCTCTTCACCAGCGCCTGGCTCGCGGCCCTATGGGGCGAGGCCACTCTCTCAGCCCTGGGTCTGGGTCCCGGCCCCGGCCACGACAGCCTGGGCCGTCTGCTCGCCGAGGAACTGCCCCGGCTCAGCTCCGATCCCTCCCCCCTGGGTTGGGCCAGCCTCGCGGCCGTGCTCGCCCTGGCCTGGATCTCGGCGCCGGGCAAATCGGGTTGAGTGCACTTCGGATTCGATGAACACAAATCAAAGATCACCACCAAGACACCAGTAATCATTTCGCCTCGTGTATCGCCGCAGGCGATACCGAGAGGGCACCAAGAACTGCATCGATATTGGCTTTCGCTTTTCTTGGTGCCTTGGTGTCTTGGTGGTGATCCTTATCTTTTTGAATGCGAATCCGTATCAGCCCGATCCCAGCTTGGCCTGCATGATGTCCAGGATTTCCGTGTCCACGCCGATCATGCCGCGCTGGGCCAGGCGTCCCAGGTTGGCCAGGGACGCCGCGCCGTCCACGCCGACGATGCCATCCGTGGCCGGGATGCCGAAGCCCGCCAGGGCCAGGGTGGCGGCGCGGAAGGCCGCCTCCACGCCCGTCATCGCCTTCATGGCGCAACCGATCTTCGCGCCGTCGCAGATCAGGCCCGCCAAGTTGCCCACCATGTTGTGGATGGCCAGGTCGATCTGGTCCGACCCGCCGCCGCCGAGGTGCACCAGCCCCGCCGCGATGCCGATGCCCGCCGCGTTGGAGGCCCCGCAGATGGCGGACAGGGTGCCCAGCCGGTGGGTCGTGGCCGTGGTGAGCAGGCAGGCCAAGGCCAGGGCTTCTTCGATGCGGGCCTCCGGATGCTCCGCCGATCGGCCCCAGAGGCCCATGGCCACGGACACCGTGATGCCCTTGTTGCCCGAGCCTGCCAGGGACATCACCGTGAGTGGTTCGCCGGACATGCGCCCCAGCACCCCTGCGCTCACCAGCCGGGGGATCCGCAACCAGGGGTCCGCCCCGAGCCCAGGCACGAAGCCCACGGGCAGGTGGCCGATGCAGTGTTCAGCCATGGCCAGATTCAGGGCCATCCCTTCCCGCAAGCGACCCCGATCGGCCTCGGTGATCGTGCCCAGGAGCGCGAGCAGCTCGTCCACCGACAGGACCCCAATCTGTTCTCGCACGGGGTTGGCCGTCTCGGGACCGATCGCAGCGGCCATTGCAACTGCGATGCCATCAGCCTCCAGGCAGACCAGCCGGGTGTGCTCCCGCTCCATGACGGCTCGACCCACGCCATCAGCACAGGCAACGGTGCAGTCGATGTGAAGGTCAGTGAAGGAAGGATCCACCTCGACGTGGACTGCCCCGGCCGCCAGCAACCGAGCGGCCTTCTCAATCGCTTCCGGAGTGATGCCTTCGAATATCTGCAGGCCCAGCGTGGGATCCGGCAGGACGGCGCCCAGGGCCAGGGCCCACAGCACGCCGGTCCTGTGGTTGCTATTAGGGATGCCCACCGCGTGGCAGTTCTTGTAGGTGCGGGAGTCCAACACCAGCCGCGCCATCCGGGGCTCGCCTTGGCCCTGCCCAGCCGCCAGGCAAGCCGCGTACGCCACCGCCGCCGGTTCCGTACAACCCAGCGCGGGCCTCCATTCAGCGGATAGGTACTCGGTCAGGTTCACGGTCGGCCTCGCCTAGCCAGTTTGTCCGCATCCCACCATGTCCCCGGTCACAGGCTCTGCGCTACCCTTGCCCCCATGAGCCCCCTCCTCGGACACCCCCTTCCCGCCTTCTCCCTTCAGGACGACCAGGGCAACACGGTCACGGCCAAGGCTCTCCAGGGCCACTGGACCGTGCTCTACGCCTATCCCAAGGACAGCACCCCCGGCTGCACCACCGAGGCCTGCGACTTCCGCGACAACTTGGCCCGTGTGCAGGCCCTCGGCGCCCAGGTCTACGGCATCAGCCGCGACAATCTCAAGAGCCACCAGACTTTCCTCGCCAAGCAGAACCTCCCCTTCCGCCTACTCTCCGATCCCGACTGCGCCCTGCTCAAGCCCTTGGGCGCCTTCGGCAAGAAAGTCATGTACGGCAAGGAAATGGAAGGCATCATTCGCAGCACCTTCCTCATCGATCCCAAGGGCATCATCCGCCACGTCTGGCCCAAAGTTAGCGTGAAGGGGCATGTGGCAGCCGTAATCGAGACGCTGGCCGAACTGCAAAAAACTTAGATCTAGCCACAAATGAACACGGATGAACACCGATCAATCCGTGTTCATCCGGGTTCATCTGTGGCAGGAAAACTCAGCCCGCCATGATGCTGAAGCCGCCGTCCACGTAGAGCACCTGGCCGGTGACTCCGCGGCCCATGTCGCTGAGGAGGAAGACCCCGGCGTCCCCCACTTCCAGCTGGTCAGTGTCCCGCTGCAGGGGCGTGTGGGACCGGTGGTGCTTGAGTTTCGAGCCGATGCCCGGAATGGCCGAAGCGGCCAGGGTCTTGATGGGTCCGGCGGAGATGGCGTTCACGCGGATGCCCTGGGCGCCCAGATCCGAGGCCAGGTAGCGCATGCAGGCTTCCAGGCTGGCCTTGGCCACGCCCATCACGTTGTAGCCGGGCACGACCCGCTGGGACCCCAGGTAGCTGAGGGTCACGATGGAGCCGCCGTCGAGCATGAGGGCTTGAGCCGAGTGGGCCACGGCCGCCAGCGAATAGGCGCTGATGTCATGGGCCACCCGGAAATCCTCCCGACTGGTCCCCACAAAGGTGCCTTCCAGGGCCTGGCGGGGCGCATAGGCCACGGCGTGCACCACGAAGTCGAGCTTCCCCCACTTCTTACGGATCTCATCGAAGGCCATGACGATCTGGCTATCGCTGCCTACGTCCATGGGTAGCAGCAGGGGATTCTTCAATTCAGCCGCCAGTTCATGGACGTTCTCCCCCAGGCGCTCGTTTTGGTAGGTCAAACAGAGCTGGGCACCGGCTTCGGCCGCCCTCTGGGCAATGCCCCAGGCGATGGAGCGCTTGTTCGCCACGCCGATGATCAGGCCCCGTTTCCCTTCGAGCAACCCACCCTTGACCACCATGCGATCTCCTCCAGAGTCGTGTCCGGACAATGACTTAGGGTATCCGAAAGCCCCAGCCCCGCGCTATATCTGGGGTCAGGAGGCTGGCCTTCACCCGGCTCAGAACCCCGTCAACAGCAGATCGATCGCCTGGAGGACCTCTCCCCGCGATGCGGCGAGATCACCCACAACCGGACCCAATTCCCGCAAAGAGATACCCGCCAATTCCGGAACCATGACCACCAGGGGCTGCCCCTGAAACTGCACCATTGGCGTGAGGCGGGACAGGGAGTGGACGTCGGCGGTCTCCGGCCGGTACAGAGGCACCACCACCCGCGTGCTGAGCACTGAAAGCACCTCTGATTGCACATCCAGCAGGAAGGGGATCGCTGCGTTCGTCCTCGAATTCCGATTCTCGTGGACCGAATACTGGGCCATCAGAAGGTCCTGAGCCCATCGCTGAACACGCCCTGCGAATCGATTCGTCGGTTGTAGGTCTTGATCGCGTCCTGGTTCTCGTCAAGCCAGCGTTCAGCCAATCGGGCGCTCACGGCATAGGCCAGAGCCTCCTCTGCCACGGCCGAAAGATTGAGGCCCAGCTCCTTCCCGAGCCCTAGCAGTTCGCTGTTCAAGCTCAGGTTGACCGGCCGCTTGGGTGCATCTGCACGGTAGGTCGATCGCATGAACACCCCCATAAGAATTGTGCATTAAATATGCGCATCACCCATGGACCTGTCAAGATCTCACCCCTTCCATCGCAATCCTGTGAATCCATCCCTTAATCCTGGTAATCCTGTCTCTGCCTTTCCTGGAGTATCCGATGCTTCCAGTCGCCGCCCTCTTCCTCCTCCAAGCCCAGGCCCAAACCCCAGCGTTCCGGGCTGATCTGGACGCGGGGCACTACCTCAAGGTGTTGGCGGATTCGGACAAAAGGCTGCGCCAGGATCCCAAGGATGCCCTCGCCTGGGCCGCGAAGTCCCAGGCCCTGTCCAGCCTTCAGCTCTTCACCAAGGCCCATGATGCCGCCAACCGCGCCCTTGCCCTGAAGCCCGGCCTGGCCGACGCCTTACTGGCCCTGGGCTTGGCGCGGGCCGGCGAGGCCATCAGGCAGCGCGACCTCGGCAGCCTGCGTGGCGCGATGGGTGCCATCGACAACCTCCGGGCCGCCACCGAGGCCGATCCCACCTTGGCCCCCGCGTGGATGAGCCTGGGCTTGGCCTACGAAATGCTGCCGGGCCTCCTGGGCGGCTCCACCCGCAAGGCCCTGGCGTGCGCCGACCAGCTACGCCGGGTGGCCCCGGCCCGGGGCGACCTGCTGCAGGCCCTCATCCTGGTGGAGGAGGATAAGTGGCGGGAGGCCGAGCCCTATTTCAGCAAGGCCCTCACCGCGGCTCCCCAGGATCCCGAAGTGGTGAGCCAGTGGCTGGACGCCCTCGACCGCCGCCCCGCCAAGAAAGCCCTGGGCGAGGCCGGGAAGAATACCCGCCTGCTGGCCGAGGCCCCCCGCCTGCTGCCCGGAATTCATACCCGCGCCCTGGGTGTAGCCGCCGTCAGCGAGGCCTACCTGCACGCGGGGCAGCCCGAAACGGCCTGGAAGGTCGCCCAGGAGCACCTCACGAAAGTGGACGCCCCCAGCCTGCTCCGCCTCCAACTGGGCAAGGTGGCCGCCAGCAGCGGCCTGCATCGCCCGGAAGGTCTGGCCGCCCTCGACCAGGTGCTGCGCGAACCCCTCGAAGGCGGGTCCTCGGGCTACCCCGGCGCCTGGTGGCGCAAAGGCCAGATCCTCCAAGGCCTCGGCCGCAAAGACGAAGCCCGCAAAGCCGCCCAGGAAACCCTGAAGCTGGATCCGAAGCATCGGGGGGCGAGAGAACTCATGGACAAGCTGGGACAGGATTGAATGGAACCTGGGTCAGGGCTCCTTCAACGCATCGGCGAGTTCCTGAATGGGTTCCGGCAGTAACGCAACTTGCTGGCGCAACTGTTTAACCCAATTGGGACCGCGTTTCTTGAGATCCTCGGCAGCCAGCAGAATGTCTCCCGGTCTTTCTTTCTGGAGAAAGACCAGAACCTGGAACGCCTGCTGCCTATCCTTCTCGACTTTTGTCCGGAATTGAGGTTCTCTCTTCCCGGCAACCAGGAGCTTGTGAAGCGCAAAACGCGCAGGCTCAGGAATCCGCACCAGGGTTGCTACGCCGTTCACAATCGCTGCGTTCATGGTCTTCTCAAGAAGGTAATCCATGAACTCCAACGGCTGTGCGTAGGCTTTCAATCGCGGGATCAGCACCGGGGACTCACGGTCTGCCCCCTGGGGTGAGGTCAACAGATCCACCCGCCATTCCTGCCCTCGAACGACAAAGGAGGTGGATTGGGTGTTGGAGTGAAGGCGAACATGGGGCAAGAACCCCATCCCCAGGGACTCAAGGGCTGATGGAATGTCCGCCATCAACTGGGGTGTCTGCGGAATTCCAAGATCCAACCGACGTGGCGCCCCGAAATCAACATCCTGGGTCTTGAGCGCGGAAGACCACTTCACGCCCATGGCATTCCCCAGGGCCAGAAAGGCATGGGCCCCGATCAATACGCCGCCAAGCCTGAACACTCCCGCCGCGCCAAGGCCACTCATGATCTTGGCGGACGAAGGGTCAGTCATCGTGAGCCCGCCACTCCGGAGCATGGCTGCGAGCCGTTGCACACGCGCTTTCGTTTTCTCCGCATCCTCCTTGCCGTCTTCATGCGCCGTCATGAGGGCATGGGTCGCTTCGTTGTCAGATCCAAGGTAGAACTCCTGTTGACCCGCAGGCCCTTCAGAGGTGCGGAAATACCAATACCGTCCTCCATCCCGGTCCCTCTGAATGAAGGTGCCGGAAAGGTCCGCAAACGACCGCATGAAGTCCGTGACCCTCAACTGCTCGACGAGTTCGCTATAGAGGGTTTGCGTTTCGACGGGGAGGGGCTCTGTCACGGCTACCGGGCGAGCTGGACCTTTGGGTTGATTCTTGGGGATCCTCGGCGGCATGGAATGCATCTCCAGAGTCCAAAATAGGTCTTTGCCACTAGATTGGCAATAACATTAGTGGCAACAACTCCAGGTGCGGGTCCTCCGGCTACCCCGGCGCCTGGTGGCGCAAAGGCCAAACCCTCCGCGACCTCGGCCGCAAAGACGAAGCCCGCCGGGCAGCCCGGGAAGCCCTTAAACTCGATCCCAGGTATCGGGGGGCGAGGGAACTGATGGTTAGCCTTTGATGAATCTGAACGCTGCGAAACGCTGGATCGGACCTGGCGTCGGGATCCTGCTGGTTGCCTACCTCCTTTGGCGGATGCCCTGGGCAGAGGCGCTGCGCACCCTGGCGCAGGTCCGTCTGCGCTGGTGGCTTCCGGCGTTGGCGCTGGGCGCTCTTGGCGTGTGGTTCCGCGCCTTGCGACTCCACTGGGTCCTTGGATCTCCGAAACCTTTGCTCGGCGTGTGGCGATCCGTGGCGCTCGGTTATCTGGCTGGCTTGGTCCTCCCCGCAGGCGGTGGGGAACTCGTGAAGCTCCGGACGCTCATGAAGGCCCGGAGCCTGGATATCTTGCACGCCGGATCCGCCGTGACTCTGGATCGGCTGTTCGATCTAGCAGGCCTCGCCCTCGGCCTTGCGCTGCTTGGGGGACTGCAAGCGCTGCCGGGGCCGGTGGGCACCCTGCTTCGAGTCATGGGCATCCTGTTGCTGTTCACAGGGCTCTTGCTCGTTCTATTCCTCGCCCGGGGCAAGGCCTATGTCACCCGGTTATCCCTCTCGCTGTCCCATCGGCCCTGGTTGGCAGGGAAGATGGGACGAATGGGCGCATTACTCAACGAGACCGAGCATCTTCGAGCCCGGAGAACCTGGATCCGGCTGCTGCTTCTGCAGCTCTTTATCACGGCCTTCGAAGTCTTCACCACGAGCATCGCACTCAAGGCGCTCTCCTTCACGGTGCCACTCCCCCCCTGGGTCGGGCTGCAGGTCCTGATGTTCAGCGCCATCGGCTTTGCCCTGCCCCTCCTACCCGGGGCGGCGGGCTCGCTCCAAGTCGCCTACCTTCTCGCCCTGCGGCCCTTTGGGGTACCCGTCCCCCAGGCCCCCGCCTTCAGCCTTCTGGCCCATCTGGGCCACGTCCTCGTGGTCATCGGACATGGAGGATTGGCCTTCCTGATGGGGCCGGATGCTCGCATTACGGCTAAGGCTGAGTTACCGTAGTTCTCATGTTCAACGTGGGTAGGCCATGAAGACCGTCCTCCTCGCGGGAGGTCTCGGCACGCGCCTCACAGAGGAAACCCAAGTCAGGCCCAAGCCGATGGTAGAGGTCGGCGGCCATCCCATGCTGTGGCACATCATGAACATCTACGCACACCACGGGTTCCAAGATTTCATCGTGGCACTCGGCTACAGGGGCGACGTCATCAAGGACTACTTCCTGAACTTCCACACCCGGAATGCGAACCTGGGCATCGACCTGGCCTCGGGACAGGTGAAGGTCCGCGGCGGCAGCCGGACCCCTTGGGCAGTGGAGCTCGTGGACACGGGCCTCGCCACCCAGACCGGCGGGCGCATCAAGCGGCTCACGGACTGGCTCGATGAGGATGTCTTCATGCTCACCTATGGGGATGGCGTGGCCGACCTGGACCTGCGGGCGCTCGTCGCCTTCCACCGGAGCCACGGCAAGCTGGCGACAGTTACCGCGGTGCGCCCCCCGGCCCGGTTCGGAGGCTTGGCCCTTGATGGGGATTCCGTGACGCAGTTCCTGGAAAAGCCACAGGCCGGAGATGGCTGGATCAACGGCGGGTTTTTCGTGCTGGACC
>JANYAS010000082.1 GCA_025361205.1 Holophagaceae bacterium | reverse complement strand
CCTCCTCCAACGTGGGCCAGGACAGGTAGGCCTCGCTCACCTTCACGCGCCGGAAGGGCAGGCCCAGAGCCGGGTGAGGATCGAGCGCATGCGGGTAGACGGGCGCGGGGCCGGTGGCTACCCGATCCAACTGGGCCAGCTTGTCCTTGCCCCACACATCGCGGTAGGCCACGGTGCGGGCGGGCTGGTGGTCGGCCTTGCGCACCATGAGCGAAATCGCGGTGCCCACCTGGATGCCTTCGCGGTTCTGGGGTGTGCTGAAAATCGATGGATGGGGCTCGCCTTCGGGCGTCACCTTGCCGGTGCTGTAATTGTCGCCGTTGAGGCTGTCGATCCAGAGGCGGTCGAACTGCTGAAGATACGCCTGCCGCATGAGGGGATGGCTGAGACCATCCAGCCAGGAGTAGTTGCTGATGAAGCAAACCACGCCTTCCTTGGTCCACTCGGCGATCTTGCGCTCGGCCATGCGGAAGAAGCGCACATAGAGGTCGTTCAATCCCTGGCCCTCGGGCAGGCGCACAGGCGCGGTACCCGGCTCGGGCTCGCGGTAGGCCTTCGCGAGGCTGCGCTCTTCGGCCATGTTGGAAATGCCCGCGTAGCCGGAGTAGGGCGGGTTGCCGAGGATCACCAGGATGGGCTTCTGGTGCTTGAGAGAGTCTAGCGGCTCGAAACCCCTACCGCGCCGCCAGCACCCGCGCCAGGTGCGCTTTCACTTCGGCCAGGCGCTCAGGCAGCACGGCCACAAACACCGTATCGTCGCCCGCGAGGGTGCCCATCTGGCCCGGAGGCGGATCGGCATCCAGGCTGAGGCCAAGGGCCTGGGCGAAACCGGGGGCGGTGCGCAACACCAGCAGGTTGGGCGGCACGTCGACGAGGGTCACTTCGGGCAGGCTTTGAGTCAGAGATTCCACGCGGCGGTAGCGTCCGTGGACCTTTTGCACGCCCAACCGCTTCAGGCGCCGCGACAGGGTGGACTGGGTGAGGTCCTGACCCTGGGAGGCAAGACGAACCAGCAATTCGCCCTGATCGGCGATGGAGACGTCGTCCAGCAACTCGAGGATGAGGGTATCCAGGTCCATGCATGGATGATGCATGTAATTGCATATCCAGACAAGGTTCTCTTACCGGTAAATACATATTTGCTGAATTTTTTTGCTTGATTCTCGGTTTGTGGCCTGCATAATATGCATTATGCCGCTTGGTTATGCACCGTCCATGCGCGCATATGCACAGGATGCCCGCATGGTAACCACCGCTCCGATCCCCGCCCTGCTTCCCACCTACGCCCCCTATCCGTTCCCCTTGGTGCGGGGGGCAGGCGATCGGGTCTTCGACGACCGGGGCCAGGCCTGGTGGGATTTCTACGGTGGCCATTGCGTGTGCGTCACCGGGCACTGCCACCCGGTCGTCGTGCAGGCCGTCGCCACCCAGGCGGCCACGCTGCTCTTCTACTCGGCCGCCGCCGCCCTGCCTGTGCGGGACCAGGCCGCCGCCTGCATCACGGCCTTCGCCGGGATGGATTCGGTCTTCTTTTGCAACAGCGGCGCCGAGGCCAATGAGAATGCGCTGAAGGTCGCCCTGCTCCTCACGGGGCGCAAGAAACTGGCGGCCTTTCAGGGGGGGTGGCACGGACGCACCCTGCTGGGCTTGTCCGTCACGGACGATCCCAAGATCACGGACCCCTTCACCGATCAACTGGTGCCCACCCTGCGGCTGCCCTTCGGGAACATCCCAGCCCTCGCGGCCGCGGATTTCTCGGAGGTCGCGGGCGTCATCCTCGAACCCATCCAGAGCATGGCGGGCGTCAAGACCGCGTCACCCGAATGGTTTCGGGCCTTGCGGGCCAAGTGCGACGCCTCGGGGGCTCTGCTCGTCTTCGACGAAATCCAGACCGGCATGGGGCGCCTGGGCACGCCCTTCGCGGCTCAGTTCTACGGCGTTCAGCCGGACATCATCACCTCCGCCAAGGGACTGGCTTCCGGCGTGCCCATGGGCGCCCTGCTCATGACCGCCGCGGTGGCCACGAAGCTCAAGGGCGGCGACCTGGGCAGCACCTTCGGCGGCGGCCCCCTGGCCTGCGCGGCCCTGCTTGCCACCGTGGATGTGATCGAGTCCGAAGGGTTGATGGCCAACGCGACGGAGGCGGCGAAACGGCTGCGGATGGAACTGACTGGATCAGTGGTCACTGAGGTGCTGGGAGAGGGCCTGCTGCTGGGGCTTCGCTGCGCCCAGGCCGCCGACCTCAAGGGGCACCTGTTGGCCCGGAACCTCCTGGTGGGCGGCTCCGGCGATCCCACGGTGCTGCGCCTCATGCCCCCCCTCAGCATCAGCGGCGAGGCCCTCATCGCCCTCATCACCGCCATTCATTCCTTCGTGCCGGAGCAGCCATGAAGCACTTCACCCGCATCGCCGACCTGGGCCCCGAGGGGGTCCAGGAGATCCTGGCCGTGGCCGCCGGCTGGAAGCACACCAAGCCCGGCGCCATCTTCCTGGATCGCATCCTCGGCATGGTCTTCTTCAATCCCAGCCTGCGGACCCGGGCCAGTTTCGAGGCGGCCATGCTCCGTCACGGGGGCCACACCATCGTGCTGGAAGTGGGGGCGGGCACCTGGAAGCTGGAGGACCGCGACGGCGCCGTCATGAACGGGGATCGCGCCGAGCATGTCCGCGAAGGCGTGCCCGTGCTGGGCCGCTATGCGGACCTGCTGGCCGTGCGCACCTTCAGCGGCGGCGAGGGCGATGCCGTGGACGAGACGGATCCCGTCATCAACGCCTTCCGGCGCTTCAGCACCGTGCCCGTCCTCAGCATGGAAAGCGCCCGGGAGCATCCCCACCAGGGCCTCGCGGACCTGCTCACCATCCAGGAGGCTCACGGCAGCACCCGGGTGCCCGTCACCCTCACCTGGGCGCCCCACATCAAACCCCTGCCCAAGGCCGTGCCCAATTCCTTCCTGCTCACCGCCGCGGCCTGCGGCGCCGAGATCCGCGTGGCCCATCCCAAGGGCTACGAACTGGCCCCGGAAGTCCGCGCCGAAGCGGAGAAATATGCTGCGGCGACCGGCGGCAAGATCAGCTACACAAATGATCAGGACGCCGCCCTGGAAGGCAGTGCTGCCGTCTATGCCAAGGCCTGGGGGCCCTCCACCAGCTCGGGCATCGAAGCCGCGCCCATGGCCGACCTCGCCGCCTGGATGCCCACCGCCGCCCATATGAACAAGGCCTCGAAGGAGGCCATCTTCACACACTGCCTGCCCGTGCGCCGGAACCTGGAGGTCCACGACAGCGTGCTCGACGGCCCTTGGAGCCGGGTGGTGGACGAGGCCGAAAACCGCTTCCACGTGCAGCGAGCCACCCTCCATGCGCTGCTTTCCCAATCCTGACTTCAGAACCCTGAGCCTTGAATCTCCTGAACTGCAGAGGTCGCCATGCCCCTTTCCCCAAATCCCTACGCTGCCCTCAAGGAAGCCTCCCAGTACGTCTGCCTGTTCCGCGGCAAGACCTTCGTGGTGAAGGTGAGCGGCGAAGTCATCGCCGAGCCCAAGAGCCGCAAGGCCTTCTGTGAGCAGATCGCATTGCTGTGGTCGTTCTCCATCCGCGTAGTGGTGGTGCACGGGGGCGGGCCCCAGCTGGACGCGGTCTGCGAGGCCATGCACATTCCCGTGCAGAAAGTGGCCGGACGGCGGGTGACGAGCCCCGAGGTGCTGGAGGCCGCCAAGATGGTCTTCGCGGGTCAGTTACACTTGGACCTGCTGGCCGAATTCCAGGCGGCAGGCATCCCCGCCGTGGGCCTCACGGGCCTGGACGCGGGCCTGGTGAAGGCCCACAAGCGCCCGCCGGTCTCCGTGGTGCCGGACGGCGCCACCGAACCCCAATGGGTTGATTTCGGCCTGGTGGGCGATATCGACGGCGTGGATCCCCACATCCTCAACCATCTGCTGGAGGGTGGCTTTTTGCCCGTGGTGGCGCCCCTTTCGGGCGACGACACCGGCGCCATCTATAACACCAACGCCGACACCATCGCCGCAGGCCTGGCCACGGCTTTACAGGCCGAGAAATTGTTCTTCCTGCTGTCCGTGCCGGGCCTTTTGAAGGACGTGGCGCGGTCCTCCTCCCTCATTCCCCATGTCACCCTGGACGAACTCGACGCCCTCGAAGCCAAGGGCATCATCAGCGGTGGCATGCGCCCCAAGATTGCGGCGGTGAAGGCCGCCCTCCAAGGCGGCGTCCCCAGCGCCCACCTGGTGAGCGGTCTCGCCCCGGACGCCCTGCTGGTCGAGGTGTTCACCAACGAAGGCAGCGGCACGATGATCCTGGGGGCGGCGGCCACCAGCGGCGAGGGCCAGCCATGAACCCAGCCGAACTGATCACGCTCCTGGTCGGGACCCCCAGCGTGTCGGGCGAGGAAGGGCCCCTCGCGGACCTGCTGCAGGACCTCATCGCCACCCAGGGATTCAAAGTCCACCGCCAGGGCCACAACCTCTGGTTCGCCTTCGGGAAGCCGGGCGGCTCGCGGCTGCTGCTCAATTCCCACCTCGACACCGTGCCGCCCTGCGAAGGCTGGGAGGGCGTTCCCTTTACGCCCATCTGGCACGAAGCGCGGCTCCAGGGCCTGGGGGCCAACGACGCCAAGGGCTGCGTGGCGGCCATCCTCCTCGCCGCCTTCGAGCTGGCGGCCGGGCCCCTCGACGGGGAGGTGGTGGTGGCCCTCACGGCGGAAGAGGAGACCGGCGGCAACGGCCTCGCCACCATCCTGGATCAGCTTGGCCCCCTGCATGGCGCCGTGGTCGGAGAGCCCACGGGGCTCCGTGTCTGCGCGGCCCAGCGGGGCCTGCTGGTGCTGAAGTGCACGGCCCGGGGCCAGAGCGGCCACGTGGCCCACGCCCAGATGCTGGGCGCCGACAACGCCATTCACAAGGCGGCCCGGGACATCGGTCGCATCGCCGCCATGGACTTCCCATTACACCCCTTGCTGGGCTCGCAGAAGGCCCAGGTCACCCAGGTCCAAGGCGGCCTGCGGCGTAATCAGGTGCCGGATAGCTGTGAGTTCTTCATCGACCTCCGCACCGGCCCGGACCAGGATCACGAGGCCCTCGCCGCCGAGTTCCAGCGGCAGCTCGAAAGCGAGGTCGTTATCCACTCCAAGCGGTACCTGCCGAAGGGCACCGACCCGGACCACCCCATCGTCCGCGCCGCGCTGCAGGCCGCCGGCAAGGCGGGGCCGGTGGGTTCGGGCACAACTTCGGACTGGGCCTTCCTGGGCGATATCCCGGGCGTCAAGGTGGGCCCCGGCGATACCTTCCGGAGCCACCGGCCCAACGAGTATGTGACCCTTCCCGAACTCGAGGCGGGGGCGCGGTTCTACACCGAACTGGCGACCACCTTCTTCAAGATGCAGGTGGTCCCATGAGACCTGAGGCAACGACACTCTGGGCCAAGGATGTGCCCCTGGACGCGGCCATTCACCGCTTCACCGTGGGCGAGGATCCGGATACCGACCTGGCCCTGCTGGCCTGGGATGCCCTGGGCAGCGCCGCCCACGCGCGGATGCTGGCCGCCACGGGCCTCATTGCCGAGACCGACGCCACCGCCCTGGTGCGGGGCCTGAAGCGCATCGCCAACCTGGCCCGCCAGGGTGCCTTCCCCATTCCGCCCCTCTTGGAGGACGGTCACACGGCCATCGAAGCGGACCTCACGCGGAACCTCGGCCCCGCAGGCGCCCGCATCCACCTGGGCCGTTCCCGCAACGATCAGGTGATCCTGGCCCTGCGCCTCTACCTGCGGAACGCCCTGGTGCAGCTGGGCCTGCGGGTGGCGGACCTGGCGGAGGGCTTCCTGGCCTTTGCCCGGGCCAACCGGGACACGCCCCTGCCGGGCTACACCCACCTGCGGCGGGCCATGCCCAGCACCTTCGGTCTCTGGGCCGCGGCCTTCGCTGAGGGCTTGCTGGAGGAACTGGAGGCGCTGCAAGGCGTCTACGGCCGGCTGGACCGTTGCCCGTTGGGATCCGCCGCGGGCTTCGGCGTGCCGCTGCCCATCGATCGGGAACTCACCGCGCAGCTGCTGGGGTTCTCCAAAGTCCAGCGCAGCCCTATCGACGTGCAGAACAGCCGGGGCCGCCACGAAGCCGCCGTGCTCCAGTGGACCGCCTCCGTGGGGGGCGTGCTCGAAAAATTCCTCTGGGACGTTTCGCTCTACAGCACGGAGGAATTCGGCTTCCTCAGTCTACCGGACGCCTTCACCACCGGATCCAGCATCATGCCCCAGAAGAAGAACCCGGACGTGGTGGAGCTGGCCCGGGGCCGCTGCCGCGAGCTGCGGGGCGCGGCCGGGCTCATCGAGCAGATCGCCTCCGGCCTGCCCTCCAGCTACCACCGGGATTTGCAGCTGCTGAAGAAGCCCCTCATCACAGCACTCCGAAGCGCCGACGACCTGTTCGCCGTCCTGAAACCCCTGCTACCCGCCCTCCAGGTGCAGGCCGAGGCCGCGGCGGCGGCCTCCACCGACGAACTCTACGCCGCGCACCAGGCCTACGTCCTCGTGCAGGGGGGCCTGCCCTTCCGCGAGGCCTACCGGCAGGTCGCGCAGCAGATCCAGGACGGCACCTTCGCGCCGGACCGCGCCGCCCTCACCGCCACGCATCAGGGCGGCGCGGGCAACCTGGCCCTCGACGAACTGGCCAGGGACATCTCCCAGGCCCGTGGCTGGATCGAGGCGAAGCAGCGCATCCATACCGAGGCAGAGGCTGCGCTATGGGCCAATTGAAAAGCAGGACTGAAGGTTTAACCGCAGATGACGCAGATGGCGCAGATAAATGTGTTCGAGCGGACGGAGTCTTTTCATCTGTGAAATCTGCGTCATCTGCGGTTAAAAAACAAAGTTTTCAATGCTTGAAAGGCCAACCATGAGCAAGCTCGCCGTCCTCGCCTTCTCCGGCGGTCTCGATACCTCCTTCTGCGTGCTCTACCTGAAGGAGCAGGGCTACGATGTGGCCACAGTGACTGTCAATACCGGCGGCTTCTCACCGGAAGAGCTGGCCCGCATCGAGGCCGCGTCGCCGAAACTGGGCGCCGTCAGTCACACCACGGTGGATGCCCGCGCCGGGCTTTTCGAGGGCTACCTGCGCTACCTCGTCTACGGCAATGTGCTGCGTGGCCATATGTACCCGCTTTCCGTCTCGGCCGAGCGCGTCTGCCAGGCTCGGGCCGTGGCGGAGCTGGGGAAATCGATGGGCGCCGCGGCCATCGCCCATGGCTCCACGGGCGCCGGCAACGACCAGGTGCGCTTCGACGTGGCCTTTCGCGCCCTGGCACCCGATCTGGAACTGCTGACGCCCATCCGCGACCTGGGCCTGTCCCGGGTCGAGGAGATGGCCTACTGCGCGGAGCGCGGCGTGGGGTTCCCGGAGAAGACGAAGGACTACTCCATCAACGAAGGCATGTGGGGCACCAGCGTGGGAGGCCGGGAGACGCTGGATGCCTGGACCACTTTGCCCGAAGCGGCCTTCCCCGGCGGGGAAATCGGTAACCTGGCGCCGACAGCCCTGGTCATCAGTTTCGATCAGGGCGTGCCCGTGGCCCTGGGTGGCAACGCCATGGATCCCGTCACCCTCATCGCCCAACTCAACGCCGTCGGCCGCCCCTACGGCATTGGCCGCGGCGTGCATCTGGGCGACACCATCCTCGGCATCAAGGGCCGTGTGGGTTTCGACGCCCCCGCCGCCCACCTGCTCATCGGGGCCCACCGGGAGTTGGAGAAGCTTGTGCTCTCGGGCAAGCAGCTCTTCTGGAAGGAATCCCTGGGCAACCTCTTCGGCAGCCTGCTGCACGAGGGCCACTTCTTCGATCCCCTGGCCCGCGACCTGGAGGCCTTCCTCGCGTCCAGCCAGGACCGGGTCTCGGGCGAGGTGCGACTCACGCTGCACCCCCGCACCTTCGTGGTGGAGGGCGTGCAGTCACCCTATTCCCTCATGGATCCCCGCATCGCCACCTACGGCGAAGCCAACAAGCTCTGGACCGGCGCCGAAGCCGCGGGCTTTGCGAAGATCTTCGGCGTCCAGCAGACGCTCACTCTTAGGGCAAAAAGCAACTGATTACAGGAATGATTTAGCCAGGATGAAGGGGATGGACGGGATAAAAAAAGGCATCTTGAAATCCCCTTCATCCCCTTCATCCTGGCTCATTTTTCTTCGCGGCTTTGACTACTTCTGTTGAATCACTTTGAAAGGCCCCCATGCGCATCCACGTCGACAAGCTCGCCTCGGTCACCCGCAACCTGCGGCTGGGCCGGACGCTCACCCTGTCTCCGGACATCCTGCTGGAGGAGGGCTCGGTCATCGCCTGCCGGGTGAAGGGCGAGAAGGGCACCTACAACCAGCTGGAGGATCCCCACGGCCGCATGAGTACGCTGCACGACGGCGACATCCTGGTGGGCGCCCTGGGCCACCGCAACGCCCTCC